>CAKUJT010000160.1 GCA_934661765.1 uncultured Senegalimassilia sp. | reverse complement strand
TCGGCCATGCGCGGCAGCAGCACGCCGTTGGTGGTGAGCGAGATGTTCTTGATGCCGGGCGTGTCGTTGATGTCGCGCACCAGGTCGACCACGCCCTTGCGCACCAGCGGCTCGCCGCCGGTCAAGCGCACGCTTTTGATGCCCAGGCCCGAGAACACGCGAACCACGTGCGCGATCTCCTCGATGCGCAGGATATCGGTATGGCACATGGACTGCACGCCCTCTTCCGGCATGCAATAGATGCAACGGTAGTTGCAACGGTCCGTCAACGATATACGCAGGTAATCGATGGTGCGGCCGTGTCCGTCCTTCATGAGGTCCCCTCTCGTTTCAGAATCCCCAGTGTACCACGGGCGAGGCGAATGCATCCGGCTCGGTAGCAATTGCCCCACCGAACCACCAGACCCGTTCGCCGAAAAACCCCTTGCGTTGCGGCGGCCGCCAACGCCGGGCTTAGCGCCGTCTTCAAGCCGAAGCGCCCACGGCGCTATCCCAAACCGAAACGCGCCCGACCGCAGCCAAGCGCGCCGGGATCAGCGCTCAACCAGGTACAGCTTGTCGTCGGGAATGCGGATCCACAGCTCCTCGCCCTCGTGCGGCAGCAGCGCGGCATCCGTCTTCAGCTTGTCGACGCGCCAGAACAGGTGCTGGTGCAGGTACTTCATCTCGTCCTCGGTGCGCTCAACCGCCGGCGCCGCCTCGGGGTTGCGATCCAGAAAGCCCAGCAGCGCCGTGCGCTCGAAGCGCGAGTCGCTCACGCGGTCGACGCGCATGCGGAAGCAGTTGCGCCCCGGGCCGTCGGCGCGTTGCAGGTAAAACGCGCGCACGCCCAGGCATTTGACGCCCTCGGGCACCTCGGCGGCCGTCTCCACCTGCACACCCCACTTCGGCAGCCACACCATGTGCGGCCCACGGCTCTGCGCCGGCGTGGCGTTCTTGCAGCCCGACAGCTTGATGCCGGCCTGGCTTTGCGGGCGGTTCACCAGGTCGTCCCCCGTGCCCATCTCCATGATGTGCCCGGATTCCACCACGGCGATGCGGTCGCAAAAGCGCAGCGCCTCGTCGATGTCGTGCGACACGTACAGAATGGTGCCGCGGAACGCGTCGAACAGGCTGACCAGGTTCTGCTCCAGCACGCTTTTCAAATGCGCATCGAGCGCGGAGAACGGCTCGTCGAGCATGAGGATGCCCGGACGCGCCGCGAGCATGCGCGCAAGCGCCACGCGTTGCTGCTGGCCGCCGGAGAGCTGCACGGGATAGCGCTTCTCGAAGCCCGACAGGCCGAAGCGCTTGAGCTCGGCCTGCACCATGGCGTCGCGGTCGGCCGGCGAAACGTCCTTGGCGATGCCCGCCGCCACGTTCTGAGCCACGGTCAGGTTGGGGAACAGCATGTAGTTCTGGAACAGCAAGGCGGTTTTGCGCTGTTGCGGCGAAAGGTCCACGCGCGCCTTCTTGCCGGGGGCGCGATCGAAGAACACCGTGCCGTTGACCACGATCTTGCCCGAATCAGGCCGCTCGATGCCGGCGATGGAGCGCATTGTCAGGCTTTTGCCGCATCCCGATGCGCCCAAAAGCCCCAGCGTCTCGTCCCCCGCCGAGAACCGCGCCTGCAGCTGGAACCCTTTGAACTTCTTCTCGATATCTACTTCAAGGCTCATGGCTTACTCCGAACGTTTGCGATATTTGGTGGTGTGCCCGCTCCACAGGTTGATGAACACGATGACCACCAGGGAGAACACGATGATGACGCCCGTCCAGAACCAGGCTACGTCGCTGTTGCCGTTCATCCACTCGAAGTAGATGGCGATGGGGATGGTGCGCGTGATGCCCACGTAGTTGCCCGCCATGAACAGCGTGGCGCCGAACTCGCCCAAGGCGCGCGCGAACGCGAGCACCATGCCGGCCGCGATGCTCGACCACGACAGCGGCAGCATCAGGCGCACGAAGATCTTCGCGTTGCTCCACCCCAGCGTGCGGGCGGCGTCGAGCATGTTGCGGTCAAGGCTCTCGAACGCGCCGAGCGCGTTGCGGTACATCAGCGGGAAGGCCACCACCACCGCGGCGATGACGCACGCCGTGGGGCTGAAGATGAGTGGGAAGCCCGTCTCTATCCAGAATCGGCCGAACGCCGTGTTCGAGCCGCAGACGAAAAGCAGGATGAAGCCGCACACGGTAGGCGGCAGCACCATGGGGATGGTGAAGATGGCGTCGAAGATGCTCTTCGCCCGCGAGCTGAGGTTCAGGCAGAAGTATGCCGCCAACAAGCCCAGGATGACGATGAACACGATGGCAATGCCCGTGGTGCGCAGGCTCACCCACAGCGGGCTCCAATCCAGGTTCTGCAAGAATTCGCCCGCCGCGGCCAGGCCCGTAGGCTTGGCGACGATGCTCACCTGGTCGGCCGGCGCGATAACGCCGAAGTCGGCGAACGAGGGCTTGGCATAGTTCGCGTTCTCGCTGTCGGTGATGTCGCTGCCGTCCACCCCGATGGCCAGGACGTATGCCTTGCCCGAGATCTCCTGGTCGAACATCAAGCGCACGGCACCCAGGTCATAGGTTTGCTGCGAAGTGAAATGCCAGGCCGAGATGCCGCTTAAGGGCACCGAGCCCGACGACTGGCCCGCGTCGAGCGCGCAAAACAGCTGCTTGAGCTGCGTTTGCGTCTGCGCGTCCTCAAGATCGAGCGAAAGCTGCTGGGCCATGGCGGGCGGGATATAGGCCACCACCTGATCGTTCACCGCAATCAGCTGCGCCGCCTGCCCGACCCCCTGGCCGATCAGGTACGCGTAGCCGCGATACTCGCCGTCGATGCTGCGGTTGGAGCCTTTCTGCGCGCGTGAGAAATCGCTTATCGCAAAACTGCTGCCCTCGAGCGCCGCTGCATCGCCGTCTTTGGACACCTGCACCGCCGACGTATCCACATCGCCTGCGGTTTGCGCATCGGCATCCGAAGAAGCAGCGGCCGGCTTCGCGCTGACCGCGGGTGTATCGACATCGCCCAGCGCGTCGTCGGCAAGCGCCGCAACCGGCGCGCACAGCGCCAGCGCGGCCGCAACAGCAAGGCTTGCGATAAGCCTTTTCGCACGTTTTCCCTGTTTCGTCATATATCCCGTCCTTGGACGCGGTAAGGGGATGAGGCCGAATCGTCCCCATCCCCTTGCTTGGTTCGCTTATGTGCTATGCGGTTTCAAGCGCGGCCCTTACGCCAGCTCGAAGCCCCACTTCTGCCAGATCTCCTGGGCCTTGTCGCTGCTCAGGCACCAATCCAGGAACTCCTGGGTGGCGGCAGCGTTCTTGCTCTCGGAGGTGACAGCGCCAGGATACACGATGTTCTTGTGCGTGTTGGCAGGCACGGTGCCCACGATTTGCACGCCGCCGAAGCGGTACACGTCGGAGGTGTACACGAAGGCGACGTCGACGTCGCCGGACTGGGCATGCTTGCACACGTTGCCCACGGAGGTGTCGGTGACCACCTTGTGGCCGGCATCGACGAAGGCCTGGTAGCTGCCGCCCTTGCCGGAGATGTCCTTGCCGGTCTTGCCCTCGTCGGCAGCGGCGGGGGTGTACACGCCTACCGTGGACAGAGACTGGGCAGCATAGTTGCCGGCGGGCACGGAGTCGTCGCCCACGCAGATGGAGTACTTGCCGGCGGCGATGTCGTCAAGGGTGACGTCCTTGATGTCGGCGCCTTCCTTGGAAACCATGACCAGGTCGTTCTTGAACATGTCGACGCGGGTGGAGGAGTCGACGTAGCCCTTCTCCACGGCGGTGTCCATGGAGCCCTTCGAGGCGCTGATCAGCAGGTCGGCGTAGGAGCCGGCGCCCAGCATCTCGTTGAGCTCGCCGGAGGCCTTGTACTGCGTGTCGGCGAAGGACACGTTGTCATGCCCGTCGGCGATATAGGCGGCCTGGACCTCTTCCATGGCCTTGGACAGGGAGTTGGCCGCGAACACCTGCAGCTCGACCTGCTCCTTGTTATTGTCAGCGGACTGCTCGGTGGCGGAATCGCTCTTCTGCTCGGTGGAGCCGCTGTTGGACGAGCAGCCGGTCAGAGCGAAGGCGCCGACCATCGCGAACGCGCATACGGCGGCGACCACGACGCGAAGTTGCTTCTTCATGTGCTTCCCTTTCTTTTGCAATGAGGTCTCCCCCTCTTTGTACGCAACGGCGAACAATCCATTGCTTGGTCGTTATATTATTCTCACCTTTGTATGCTCGTCAATCGACAATAATCCATTTTCGTGAATTATTTCGCTACTTGAATACTCGGAAATGGGAACAAGGCGCACATGATGGCAAATAGGCCGGGAACGCGAAACGGTACCCGGCCTTGGTCCCTTGCTTGAGCCACGTCGGCGTACGAAAAGACAGCTCGCCTATTGGGAAGCGGCGGGCAACGTCACCACCACGTTGTTGAGCCCCACCGTGTTCTGGTACTCCACCTCTCGCACACCTTGGCGCAACATGCGAATGCCAACGGCAGAACAAGGATCGGCAGCGGAAAGGTCCAGGTCCATGGGGTTGAACGCCGCGCCGTTGTCGCGCATACGCAGCACCAGCGTGCCGTCGCGCTTCAAGATGAGCTTCACGTCGATGGCCGGGTGCTTCGTTTTGGCGAAACCGTGCTCGACCGCGTTGGCGGCCATTTCCTCCACCGCCAGCGGCACCAGGTAGGAACGGCGCCCGTCGATGCCCTGCGCCTCGCACCACGCCGCCACCTGCTGCGAGCACGCCGCGACCGACGCGATATCGGGTTCGCAGGAAAAAGCCCGCCAGGCCCGCCAATCCTGCTGGAAGGTTTCGGGCAGGTACATCATCTTGTCGAGCAAGCCGGCCCGCTCGCACGCATCCGTCGCAGCTTCGGAAGCCGCGGCGGCAACCCCCTTCGCCGCCCTGCGCTTCCACAGCACGCTGGCCACGACCAGCTGCAACGCCAGCGTGACGGCCTCGCCCACCAGAAACGACGTCCACACCGCCGTCGCGCCCCAGAACCATACCGTCCCCAACGCGAACAGCACGGCGAACAGGCCCGACTGCCCCACGGCGATGGCGCTTGCGGCGCGCAC
>CAKUJT010000159.1 GCA_934661765.1 uncultured Senegalimassilia sp. | reverse complement strand
AAGGGGAAACAGAACTTCGAAATGTCAAGAAAGCAACATGTACAGAAGATGGAAATACAGGGGATACCTACTGTAAGGCCTGCAATACAAAGATAAAAGAAGGAACCGTGATTAAGGCAACTGGCCATAAAGGAGGCAAAGCAACCTGTAGTAAGAAAGCCGTATGCTCTGTCTGCGGAAAAGAATACGGAGAGGTAGATCCAACAAACCACGGAGAAACAGAACTCCGGAATGCCAAGAAAGCAACTTGTACCGAAGACGGAAATACAGGAGATACTTACTGTAAATCTTGCAATACAAAGATAAAAGGGGGAACAGTGATTAAAGCAACAGGCCATAAGGGAGGCAAAGCAACCTGTAGCAAGAAAGCCGTATGCTCTGTATGTGGAAAGGAATACGGAGAAGTAGACCTGGCAAACCATGAGGGAGAAACAGAACTCCGAAATGCTAAGAAAGCAACCTGTACCGAAGACGGAAATACAGGGGATACCTACTGTAAGTCCTGCAATACAAAGATAAAAGAAGGAACAGTGACTAAAGCAACAGGCCATAAGGGAGGAAAAGCAACCTGTAGTAAGAAAGCCGTGTGCTCCGTCTGTGGAAAAGAATATGGAGAAGTAGACTTAAAGAATCATGAGGGAGAGACAGAATTACGTAATTATAAATGGGAAGATTGTACAAAAGGTCTCTATTCGGGGGATATCTATTGTAAGACGTGTGGAACCTTGCTGATTAAAGGAACAAGTTTTCCTCCAAGTAAAAGTCATGACTGGATGGAGGGAGAAGTTATCAAAGCTCCAACAGCAACAAAGACAGGTATAATGCAATATGAGTGTTTATATTGTCCTGTTACAAAGAGAGTGGTTTTGGGAGTACTTAAATTAAAGAATGGAGAGCAGATTACAGATAAGTCTAGCGGAGCAGTATATAAAGTAACAGGGAAGAACACCGTGGAATTTGTGAAAGCAACTTCTAAGAAAACTTCCCGGACAATTCCATCTACAGTGACATTAAAAGGAATAAAATGTCAGGTAACATCTATTGCAGCAAAAGCATTCAAGGGTGATACAAAGATAAAGACAGTAGTGATTCCGGCAACAGTACGAAAGATAGGAAAAGAAGCATTTGCAAAATGTAAAAACTTAAAGAAGATCACAATAAAAACAGCCTATCTTTCCAGCAAAAAGGTAGGAGCGAAAGCATTTAAAGGAATCCACGCAAAAGCAACTATCAAGATTCCAAAGAAACAGAAGAAGGCATATCAGAAGTTGTTAAAGGCAAGAGGAATCGGAAAAAAAGTCACTGTTAAGTAAAAGAAAACAATAGAAAAAGATTGCAAAAAGCCGGAATATTTCCGGCTTTTTGTCGTGCAGTTACCAAAAGTGTCGAAAAAACGACCACTTGGACACAATGTATTGAATTGGTGAGGAAAAAAGATATAATGCAAATATAATACGGTTCTAATATTTAAAGAAGGAGGAAGGAGTGCTGGTGATTCGAATAAAAGTATAAATTAAATGGTTATGAAAAAATAGAAGGAAGGGGAAAGGAAGATGAAGAAAATTCGAAGATTTGTGGCGATAGTAATGACAGCTTTATTAGTTATATCATCGATACCAAATAGTTATGTATTTGGTATTGCTAATAGAGTTGAAGCAGCAACTCTAACAGGAGAAACTAATGCTGATAAGGTATATAATTACTTTAGAAACAGAGGATATACAAATATCGCTGCTGCAGCTATTGTTGGAAATATTATAGGCGAAGCAGGAGGTGGACTAAATTTTAATCTTCATGCTGTTGAGAGCACAAAGACAAATCCAGGAGAAGGAGTTGGGATGATTCAGTGGTCTTTTAGTAGAAAGACTAATTTTATGAGATATTGTAATTCGAGAGGAACTCCTTGGTATAATAGTAGTTTAGAAACACAGATATTGTTCTTGGAAAAGGAACTCAATGGGGATTATGGAAAACAGTGGGTATTCTCTCCAAGTTATTCATCTACATTATATAGATATAATATAACACTGGCTACATTTAAGAGGTTAAATGATTTGGAGAAAGCAACAGGTGCTTTTTGTTGTTGCTTTGAAAGACCATTAGAAAGAAATGTGAGATCATCATTTTCAGTAAGATTTAACTGGGCACAAACAGTATTACAAAGAAATGGAGGTAATACTTCTGGAACAACTTCCACACCATCTGTACCTCACAATCCGGTTGGCTATTTAGAGGAAGTAGAAGGCGGAAATGGAACAATTAGAGTTAAAGGATGGGCATTGGATTATGATAATTTAAATGCAGCACTTAATGTACATGTTTATGTTGGGGGTCCAAAAGGAGGGACACAGTATGCTGCAACTAATGGAGATGTAATTGCGAATCAATCAAGACCGGACGTGCCTAAGAATTTAGGAAGTTCTGTTGGTGAGTATCATGGGTTTGATTATACATTTAAGGTAAATGCAACAGGAACCTATCCAGTTTATGTATATGCGATTAATGTGGGGGCAAAAGATACGGCTGATTGTAATTCTTTATTAACACTGGCACCGAAGATAGTTACCATAAAAGCAGCAGAACAAGTATGCTCCACCCCAGATGTTTCATTTTCCGATATTGCGGGTGGAAAACAGTTAAAGATTACTGCCGCATCAGGAGAAACAATCCATTACGCAGTGAATAAAGATGGAGCAGAAAATAGTGGAACAGCCAGCGGAAGTTATACGACAACATTTACTGAAAAAGGAAACTATACAGTATCAGCTTACTCTTCAAAAGCTGGATGTAAGAATAGCGGAAAGACAACAAAACAGGTGACAGTATCTGCTGTTGAAACTCCGGCAATTACGCAAAGCGTAACTGGTGATGGTGTTGTATTGAGTATGCAGAGTAAAACTGATGGTGCTACTATTTATTATACAACCAGTGGAAATACACCAACGGTAAGTAGTAATAAATTTACCGGGGCTGTAACAGTTAATTCGGAAAAAACAATTAAAGCAATTGCTGTGAAAGCTGGTTATGTAAATAGTGAGATCAGCGAGACAAAGGTAAAATTGTCAGTGCCGGATTCACCGCAGAATTTTGCATTAACTTCAGAAAGTAAAATAGCTGTCGGAGAAAATGCTACAGTGAAATGGGATGCAATGCCATCTGCAGCATCATATACGGTGACAGTTTATAAAGATAATAAAGAAGTTAGTCATGTGACAACTTCAGGAACAACAGCAACAATAAATCTTTCTTCAGCAGGAAAGTACAGGATTAAAATTTATGCAACAAATTTTGTTGGAAATAGTGTGGAAGCAGATACTGTTTTAGAAACAGAAGCAATGGCACCTCTTACAGTAAAATTTGTAGATTGGGATGATTCTCTTATTAAGACTCAGGAAGTATCGTATGGAAAGGATGCTTCACTTCCAGAAGAACCGGGAAGAAAAGGCTATACTTTTACAAGCTGGACGAATGCAGACAAAATAAAAAATGTAAAAGGAAATCTTACATTAAAGGCTACATATAAAATCAACACATATTTGGTGAGATTTTATGATGCCTCAGGTAATCAGGTTGGAGCTTCCCAGAAAGTGGAATATGGAAGTGCTGCAATTTCACCAGAAGACAAATTGACAGATATCCCGACAGGGTATGTTTTTTCTGGCTGGAAAGTAATAGATTCTGCAAACGATAGCCTTTGTGATTATCGCAAAGTAGATTCAGATTTGAAATTGCAGGCAGTGTATTACTGGGAAAATGAAGAACTTCCAATTGTAAATAAAATTACGGATGCAAAATGGGATGCAGTTTCCGGTAATTATACAGTCAAAGTAAAGTTAACAAACTATCCAAAAGCTGCGACAACAGCGTTATTAAGAGTTTCTTTATATACAAGTCAGGGAAAGATGGTGAAATCATCTAAAACAGAATTTGAAGTAGCAGCAAATGGTAATACAGAAAAAGAGATTGTATTGAAATATAGCGGAACAGCAACTGTCGCAAAAGTTTGTACTTTAGGGATAAAAGGAAATGATTTGACAGGAAGTGCTCTTTCTAAAGAGAATAGTTCTAAAATAGTATGTCTTTCTGATACGGTTTGGTCAGACTGGTCAGATTGGGGAACAGATGAAATAAAAGCGGATAGCGATACAGATGTAGAAAAAATAACACAATATCGATATTCTGATAAAGCTACGACAACAAGTTCGTCTTCAGCGATGGAAGGCTGGACGAAATATAATACGACAAGCAGTTGGAGCGACTATGGAGCTTGGAGTGGCTGGAGTGAAAATGCACAAAGTGCAAGTGATTCCAGACAGGTGGAATCAAGAAAAGTATATCGTTATTATTGTTTCTATTGTCCTGTTTGTGGAGGACGTGAGCCATTTACGGGAAGAAGCGACTGTCATCAGTATAATTTAACACAGGCAAACGCACAGGTAACATGGTCTACAGTTCCGTATTCTGCTTGTAATCCACAGGGATATTCCTATACAACAGCCAAAAAATGGACTACTTCTCTGGGAGATGGATTACGTTGGAATCTTACTACAGCAGATATCGGACAGACTACAGTTGGGTATCAGGGAGATGCGGGTTGTTCCATTATTAGAATGCAATATAGATATCGAACCCGTAGTCTGAATTATACATATTACTATTATAAGTGGTCTGATTGGAGTGCATGGAGTGAAACAAAGCCAACAGAAAGCGATACAAGGAAAGTTGAGACAAGAACTATTTACAGAAAACGTGTTAAAGTTCCGGTATATGATGATGTGACAGGAACAGAAGAGACAGGAACAAAGTATACGTTTAGCGGAAAGCTTAATTTTACAGAGCCAGACCTTAATGGAAAGCTTGCTACAGTTATGGTATACAAAGGCAAGAATACAGACCCAAATGAAGACCAGATTCAATATGTTGGCCAGACAACAATCGGCAAGGGAAATACGTATTCTTTTGATGTAACTGCAAAGTCAGATCCATCAATATTAAGTGGGGATTATACAATATGTCTTGGAGTGGAAGGTTCTACAGGATTGATTAATGTAGATATACTCCGGCAACCGTGAAGCTTGCCCCGAAAAAGAGTAGAAAGAAAGCAGCCGCAAGGGCAAGCGAGGAGATGAAG
>CAKUJT010000158.1 GCA_934661765.1 uncultured Senegalimassilia sp. | reverse complement strand
TACAAGTACGCTGAGTCTGATAATTTTGAAATATTACTGTTCGGTGTATCCATAGATGGCGGTGAAGTACAGGTATTTGATCTGGCCTGCGGCGATACTATTCCTGATGATATCCTTGCAGCCTTATTTGATGATACTGTTACAAAATGGGCCTTCAATGCCAATTTTGAAAGAATCTGTTTATCCAATTGGTTAAAAATGCATCACCCTGAGCATTTCAAAGGCTACGGTATTCCTGAAGATCCTGCTTCCAAATATCTGGATCCATCCTCATGGAAGTGTACCATGATATGGTCAGCCTATATGGGCTTACCACTCTCGCTTGAAGGAGTCGGTGCAGTTCTTAAATTGCAGGATCAAAAAATGAAGGAAGGCAAAGACCTCATCAAATACTTCTGCTGCCCTTGTAAACCGACAAAAATAAATAGTGGCAGAACCAGAAATCTCCCTGAACATGCTCCAGATAAATGGGAAACCTTCAAAGCCTATAATAAACGTGATGTAGAAGTGGAAATGGCTATCAAACAAAGATTATCAAAATTCCCGGTTCCTGACTTCATTTGGGATGAATATCACCTCGACCAGGAAATCAACGACCGTGGAATTATGCTGGATATGGATGTGGTAAAAAATGCTATCGCAATCGATGAAAAGTCCAAGTCAGAGCTTATGATATCCATGCAGAATATCACGAACCTCGATAATCCAAACTCCGTAGTTCAGATGAAACAATGGCTCTCTGATCATGGTATTGAAGCAGGATCCCTTGGTAAGAAGGATGTGGCTGCTATGATAAAAAATACTGATGGTGATGTAGCTACCGCATTGAAACTCAGACTCCAGCTTGCAAAATCCTCCGTAAAGAAATACCAGGCTATGCAAAATGCAGTATGTAAAGATGGTAGAGCTCACGGTATGTTTCAGTTCTACGGTGCAAACCGTTCAGGAAGATGGGCCGGACGATTGATTCAGTTACAGAATCTTCCTCAAAATCATATGAATGACCTTGCTGATGCTCGTGAACTTGTACGTACCGGTGATTATGATACTTTGGAACTGCTTTACGATGATATCCCTGATACTTTAAGTCAGCTGATTCGTACCGCCTTTATTGCAAGACCGGGATACAAATTCGCGGTATCTGACTACTCTGCAATCGAGGCCAGAGTCCTTGCACACCTCGCTGGTGAATCCTGGCGTTCCAAAGTATTTGCAGAAGGTAAAGATATCTACTGTGCTTCTGCCAGTCAGATGTTTGGTGTACCAGTCGAAAAGCACGGTATCAATTCACATCTCAGACAGAAGGGCAAAATCGCAGAGCTTGCCTTAGGATATGGTGGTTCCGTCGGTGCTCTTATTTCTATGGGAGCCTTAGATATGGGATTAACCGAAGAAGAGCTTCAGCCTTTGGTTGACTCCTGGCGTGCATCCAATCCGAATATTACAGCCTTCTGGTGGAATGTCAATAATGCGGTTAAAACAGCTATCAAAATGAAAATTCCTACAGAGGTAAATGGAATCAAATTCCTCTGCCGAAGCGGAATGCTCTTCATCAAACTTCCTTCCGGTAGAACCCTTAGCTATGTTAAGCCTCGCATCGGAGAAAATCGATTCGGCGGTGAATCCGTAACCTATGAAGGCATCGGCTCCACTAAAAAATGGGAACGAATCGAAAGCTACGGTCCGAAATTCGTAGAGAACATCGTGCAGGCAGTCTCCAGAGACCTTCTCTGTTTTGCTATGCGCAACCTCTCCCACTGCTTCATCTGTGGTCATGTCCATGATGAGCTCATCATCGAATGCAGTCAGGATGTCGATTACAAATCCATCTGCAGTATCATGGGCAGATCTCCAGACTGGATGCCTGATATCCAACTTAGAGGCGATGGGTATGAGACGCCATTTTACAAAAAAGATTAAAAAGATAGCGGTCTCCAGTACGATGCCAGAGGCCGCTAATATGAAGCTATTTACAACAGTTCTCCTGATACTCTGTTGCCACAATATCACTTTCCGGATTGATTTCCCTGTATGGTTCCCTGCGTAGCATATTCAATTGCATCAACTATACTGGATTTTCCACTTCCGTTGTCACCAAATATTAACGCCGACTCTGGTTCACTTCGTAATGTCAAATCTACTAACAAATCGTTTGAAATTCCTCTGAAATGCTGTATACAGATATTACGTATTTTAATTTCATCCATCTTTCGTCGCCTACTTATACTTCAATCCAAAACTCCTACAAATGAATCCAAGTGATACTATTTCACTTTATACATCTTCATTCCTGTCTGTGCTTTAAAAATTGATGCATCTCTTTTTGCATCAGCCAGTTCAAATCCACTAATAACCTTCTCCTGAGTTTCCGGACTCCAGTATATTTTCAGATGCTTTTTGGATCGTGTTATTGCAGTATAGAAAATATTATGAGTAATCAGCTCATCCACTTCTTCTGTGATAATCACTTTGACCGAATCATATTCCAAACCCTGTGCCTTATGAATAGAAACAGCATAAGCTATTTGGAATGGAATATCTGTATCATCCGCAAATTCCTTGTCATCATCAGAATCTTTCTTCCTTGTAACACGGAACTTCACAATTGATTTACCTTCTTCATCCGATTCCAACAATTTCAAATCTGTATGCCATACCTCATCTTCTGTGATCTCCTTCTCGACCTTGATAGAAAACCATATACAGTCCTCTTCTTCATCCAATGAAATATCAACAATTTTACCTTTCAAATTATTGTAAAGAACTGGAATAAATCGCTCTGACTCATTGAACAAAATAGGGTCTCCAACCTTAAATGTCCAAAGACCCCATCGGTATGCTTTCGATTTATTATTCTCTTGCAAAAATCTATTGATATTATTAATGCCGTAAAGACCATCATAATTAAGACAAAGAATAATCTCATCCGCTGACTTCTTATCAAACACCGATGAATCCAAACTGGTAGAATAACGATGATTAACAATATATTCTGTCAAATCATCATCCAGATTTCTTACTTTTCTCCAGAACTCCAGCAAATGTTCATCCTCTGTTCTATATGGCTTTTCTAATTCATTCCAGGCATATGACGGAACAAAGTATTTTGCCATTGAGAACCAGTTACCGAAGGTTATGGATTCAATCTGATATGTATCACCTACCAGTATCATAATCTCACAAGAGATTTTATCGATGATATCTGCCATATCAGAATTACTAACCATACTGCACTCATCCATTACAAGAATATCGTAATCGGTACAATTATACCTCGACATAAGGAATTTCTTAATCGTCATAAATTCACATTTCTGTGGATCTATCGCTGTAACTTTACGTCTCAGATTTTCAACTGCTGGATTTGTATTAGCCAAAAACAGAATGGATTTCTCACTCATATAATTGGCAATGTGGTTAATCAAATATGTTTTTCCAGTACCGGCTGCACCGTAAATTAAAGATACTTTGGTCTTATCAAACATATTCTGTAGTATATGTTTCTTCTCTTCACTGTCCACATCAGCAATCAGATCTAACCAGAAGCTCACATCTTCCTGATATTCTGGAATGCCCTCTGTCGACATTTCCTTAAGCTTATCAATAATCTTCTTTGTATTTTGAAATGCTCCCTGAATATATAAGCTCTGACCAAACTTCTCAATCCTCCTATTGGTATGTTTGAAATACAAACGATTATTGAATGCCGTTATTTCAGCATCCAGATTATCTGTATATTCTTCTACTTCTTTCACAAGCGTATATAAAACAGCATTGGTACTCATATTGGAAAGCATGTATCTAGCAACAAACTCATGTTTCCTGTTATCTGCTGACAAACTACCAAATAACTCTGCACTCTCTGGGTTATGCTGTCTTAATGATGTTGCAAAGGGCATCTGATCAAATGGTATACAGCCCCAATCAAGATACAAATCAGATAACTTCCAACAACTACCGCTACTTAGCTGATTCTTTATCACTTTATTATTCAAGGTATGAAGTAGGTATCTTACTGTCGTAGAGCCTGCGCCCTTGGTTCTGATTAATCTCCTGCATTTATCCAGAACACTTTCAAAATAATGTACCTGACTCTTTCCAAACATCTTCTGCTTTATCAGATTATAAATATCTCTTGGAGCTGTCACCACATCCAGCAAACTTGCACCAGAATTAGAGAGATACTGCATCATTCCAATATATTCAGAATGACTCGGTGACATTTTGATATCATCCCCGAAAATCTTAGCAAAATTATTCAGTTCACATGGTCTGATAGATACCATAAAATCCGTAAGAATATTCACTGGCATTTTCCGTCCATCCACTTCAATTGTTTCATAATGAATATCCATCTTGGCTGAATAATGTGACGGAACCATTATTTGGGAATAACATACAAATCTATCAAACTTACTTGTCGTATCATATGCTGGCGTGAGTACTATTTCATAATACACTTTATCTCCAGACACAAAAGGTACTACCTTATGTACATACATCCTGGGATTATGTGCAAGTTCCCTAATATCTCTTCGTACTTCAATCCTCTCGGCAATTTTATCATGATAATCCTGTACCGCATGATCCGTATTTATCGGGAACTTTTCAAGGTTATGAAGAATATACATCTGATATTCCTGCTTCACAAAGCTTCTCAATGTCATATAAAACTGATAGTATTTCAAAACCAATCTCTCAGCACCTTCTCCATCAGGTGTATAATGAGACTTGGATTCCTGCAGAAAGTTGTGGAACTTTCGTAAGAACTGGAATTTATTATGGTGTTTGATATATTCGGTAGCAGCTGGAATAGTCTCCCAGTTTGCCTCCAAATCTTCACCCTTTGCACTTGCATATGCCTTAACAGCAACATGCTCCACAAGATTTCTCGACTGGCTCAGAAGATTTTGCGATACCAAAGCTCTCGAAACCGTCTCAAAATCTATCAAATCTATATTTTGACAAATCGCCCTATCAATATCACGTATACTTTCATCTATCTTTGGCACGTTCTATAACTTCCTCCTTAATCTTCCTTTTTGCCATATTCAGTAGATTTCTCTGCCACCATAGATACTTGAGTTTCAACAAAGTCATAAGATATAACCTTATCTTCCTCCTGTTTCTCCACAAAGGTAGCAACACCAAGCCCGTAGTATTTCTCGAAGTAAGCCTTCAATCTGTCGATAACAATTTTCTTTTTAGCAGCTCTGTTACCACCACCGAATCTGCTGACTGG
>CAKUJT010000157.1 GCA_934661765.1 uncultured Senegalimassilia sp. | reverse complement strand
AACCATACCGTCCCCAACGCGAACAGCACGGCGAACAGGCCCGACTGCCCCACGGCGATGGCGCTTGCGGCGCGCACGTTGCCCGTGCCCTGGTAGTAGTTCACGAACAGCTGGTTGATCAGGTCGATGGGCACGCACAGGATGAACGCCCGCACGGCGACCACGCCGAACGCCTCGGCGTCGCCCTCAAGGCCGAACAGCCCCACGACCTGGGGCGCGAACGCGAACACCACCGCGCACAAAGCGCACGACAGCACCAGCCCCATGCGCATGCCCGTTCGCAGCGTCGCCTTCAGCGCGCCGCGGTCCTCTTCGCCGAAGAAGATGCCGCACAGAAGGGTGGCCGTCTGCCCCACGCCGATGGTCACCGACGACGCGAACGAGTTCACCGACGACAGCATGGACAAGGCCGCGACCGCGCCGGCGCTCGCCACCGCGAGCAGCAGCCAGTTGAACGTGAACGTGCGCACCATGACGGTGGCGCGGGTAAGCGAATCGGGCAGGCCCGTCTTCAGCACGCCGGCAAGCTGCCCCACATGCGGCACGGGGTTCACCAGATGCAGCGTGTTCCCCTTACTGAGAAAATGCGTGCAGCAGATGCCCACGGCCACGCAATACGCCAGCGCCGTGGCCAAGCCCATGCCGCGAAGTCCCAGGTCAAGCACGCAAACCGCCACCAGATTGAATACCACGTCGCACACGCTCATGCCGACGATGGCCACGATACCCAGCTGAGGCGCGTTGTCCAGGCGCGTGAACCCCATGAGCAGCTGCAGCAGCACGATGGCGAACGCGCCGGAGCAGATGCCGCTCAAATACGCCGCGGTGTCGGCGTGCAGCTCGCCCGATGCGGCGCCGAGCATGGTCGCCAACGCGTCGGCTCCGGCCACGCCGCCCGCCGACAGCGCCGCGCCCACCGCAAGCGCCGCGGCAAGCGAGACGCTGAACAGCACGTTCACCCTATCGGCGTCGCGATTGCCCAGCGCCCGGGCGCACAGGGCCACCGCGCCCGTTTCGAGGATGCCGGCGCACCCCGAGAACAGCATGAACACGGAAAGCGACATGCCGATGGCCGCCACCGCGCCCGACCCCAGCAAGTTGCCGGCGATCACGTTGTCGATCATCATGCCGAGCGTTGCCGACAGGGTGATGAGGATGGACATGGCCAGATACTTGCCGAACGTCCGCTTGATCAGCTCGCTGTTCTCGGTTTGCGCCCCCATGACTCCCTACCCTTCGATTTCCCCGTCGATGAGCGCGAAGAAGAAGCGCCGCTTCTGCTCGGTGTCCACGATGTGCACCGGCTTGATCTGGTTCGGGGCCTTGCCGTGCATGACGCGCATATCGCGCCACAGCTGGTTGGTCTCGTCCTGCAGCACGCGCGCGGTGGCCGGGGCGAACGTGCCGTCCTCGGTCATGTAGTCCACGTCGCAGTTGCCCGCGCGCAGCTCCTCGTCGGTGATGCGCGACAATTCGGCCAAGTCGATGGCCGCATGGTCGGCATGGTAAAACTCGAACAGGTACTCGTAGCGCGCCGGATGATGGTCGACGTTGGGGTACACGCTGAAATCCACGAGGTCGAGCCCTGCGCGCGCAGCCACCTTGTCGGCCACCTTGCGCAGCACAAGCTCCGTGGTCTTCTCGCCATGCATGTTCACCGTCTGGTCGAGGCGGAACAGGAACTCCATCGTGGGCATGGTTCCCTTATGGCCGACACAGCGGATGGCGTCGCGCATCTTGTAGCGGTAGAAGCCCGAACGGCTCGTGATGATGACCTCGTAGTCGTGGCCTTCTTGCAGATCCTCAACGCCGAGCGTGTGGTCGTAGTCGGGGTCGTCGACGGGCACGAACTCGAAGTACACGCTGCGCGGCAGCAGCACGCTCGAAGGGTTATCCAGCTCGAACGGCACGGAGAACGCGCCTTCCGAAGCGCTGTAGCCGGTGTAGAGGATATGCACGTCGTCGCCGATGAAGCGGCGCAGACGCTGCGTGTAGGGCGCGAAACCGCCGCCGGCTACACTGCGAACGACCAGCAGGTTCGGCCACATGGCCGGCGTGATGGGCTCGTCAAAGCCGCGCTCGAAGATGGCGCGCAGCTCGGCAGCGCGCTCGGGGTTGGGCTCGATGCGCGCCTCCAAACCGGCACGCACGTCGGCCGGCATCTGGATGGACGCATCGATGGTTCCCTGCTCGATGTCGCGCACGAGCAGCTCCCAGTTGTCCTCGACGTAGCGCATGAGGTCGAGCACGCCGGTGATGAACACCGACGATATGTCGCGGATGTCGCGCTCTTCGATGGCGAAGCGCGCATGCAGATAGCGCGTATCGGTGCCGGGTTTGGTGAACACGGCCTCGTCGGGGCTGGTAGTGGTCGCCGCAAGATACGGGCGGGCGTCGGCGATGGCCTTGCACGACAGCGACCCGAACGAAATGCCGCTCTTCAGCATGCTGTAGTGGCTTTCGATAAGCGTGAGCATACGGCCACCGGCCAGGTCCTCGCCCGCGCCCACGTAGCTGCGGTAATACGTGTACGCACCCGAATAGCCCATGAGGATCTCCGCCATGCGCTTGGTGTAGGGGATGCCCTTGGGATTGCCCATAGTGCCCGAGGTTTCATTGAAGTGCACGATTTCCTCGGTGGTCACCACACCGCGCGTGCCGTGCTCCATCACCTCGTAGATATAGCCGGCGTAATCGTCGTAGGTGGTGAAGGGAACGGTGCGCTTGAAGTCCTCGACCGTCTTGATGTCGGCAAAGCCGTGATCGCGGCCAAACGGCGTGTCCTTGTTCGCCTCTATCATCTCGAAGAGCAGTTCTTCCTGCACCTCGCGTGCATGCAGCACGTCGGCCTCAAGCTGCTGCTCGAGCGCCTTTCCCGCCGCGTATTGGCGTTCGTGCATCATGGCGCGCAGGGTTGCCACATCGGGCATCTGCGCGGGCGCGCTCGCCGATGCGAGCTGCTCATGATGCGCGTCGTTGCCGGTCAGTTCCGAGATCTTCTCGCCATGCGCCATAGCAGCCCCCTACTGTTCGACGGTCAGGATTTCCGTGAAACCCGTAGCGTCGAGCACGTCGGCGATGTACTCGTTGGGATGGCGCAGCACCAGCCCGCTTCCCACCTTCGCCAGCTCCTTGTGCGCGAACAAGAACACGCGCAGACCGGCGCTCGAAACATACTGGGTGTCTGCCAGGTCGATGGCCAGGCTGGCGACGCCTTCCAGGTTCTCGCGCAGGTAACTCTCCAGATCAGGGGACGTGTTCGTGTCCAAGCGCCCAGACAGGGCCACCTCGAGCGCGTCGCCGTTTTTCGTTGCCTTGATCTCCATATGCGGTCCTTTCTCGAACGCTTCCCGTATTTAAACGAATCGCTTCGTCATACGCAAGATGTTGCGCCCGTCGGCGCGGGTGTAGCGCAAGTCGTCCATGTACTTGCGCATGAGCAGGATGCCCAGCCCGCCTTTGCGCTGCTCATCGGTGGGGTCGACCTTCTTCGCGTTGTGCGAAAGCGGGTCGTAGGCAATGCCCTGGTCGCTGAACACGAGGTGCAAGCAGCCCGCGCGCTCGTCGACGGCGGCCTCGATGTCCACCGGCAGGCGTGGCTGGCCATCGGGGAACCCGTAGTGGCAGATGTTGACGAAGACCTCCTCGCAGACGAGCATCATCTGCGCCATCATCTTCGGCGTGCGGCCCTCGCCCTCGCAGATAGGCTCCAGGAAGGCGAACAGGCTATCGAGCTCGGCATCGTCGGCCGGCAGCGTAAGACGTTGCACGGGAAGGTTCCAGCGGAAGGCGAGCATGGTGATGTCGTCAGCCTGCGGCGCTTCGCCTGCGAAGGCGTCAACGCTTGCCACCAGGGAGTTTACAGCGGTTTGGGCCGAAGATGCGGCCGCCGCGCTCGCAGCCGCCGCAACGTCCGGCGCTTGCGCGTCCGAGCCCGCGGGGGCGCCTTCCCCGCCCGACGCATCGATTCGCGCCAGCGTTTCCAGCAGGCGTTCCTCGCCGTACAGCTCTTCAGCCGCGTTTGCCGCTTCCGACACGCCGTCGGTGTACAAAAGCAGGCCATCGCCCGGGCTGCACACGAAGCTTCCCTCGCGGTACTTCACCACGTCCATGGCGCCGAGCACCAGCCCCGGGCGACACGCAAGATAGCCGAGCTTGCCGTTTTGCTTGAACACCGGCGGGTTGTGGCCGGCGTTGACGAAGCGCACCTCGCCGGTTGCCGTGTCCACCACGCATGCGAACGCGGTGACGAACAGCATGGCGTCGTTGCGCTCGCACAGCTGACGGTTGGCCAGGGTGAACGCCGTGCCAAGGTCGTCGGTTTCCAGCAGGTACTGGCGCAGCAGGCTTTGCGCGCGCATCATGAACAGCGCCGCGGGAACGCCCTTGCCCGACACGTCGCCGATGACGAAGGCCACGCCGCGCTCGCCCACCTCGAACACGTCGTAGAAGTCGCCGCCCACCTCACGCGCCGGGCGCATGAAGCCGGCGATATCGAGCGCGAAGCGTTCCGTGAGCGAATCGAAGTCGTGCGGCACGGCGCTCATCTGTATCTGCCTGGCCACGTCGAGCTCGGTGGCCGTGCGCTGGCGCTCGGCCGTGACGTTGTACAGGTGCTCGATGAAGCCGACCATGTCGCGGCGCATCTTGTTGGTGGACTCGTACAGCTCGGCGATCTCGTAGCGGGGCTTCGTGCCGTGCTCATCGACCGCGATGCGCATGTCGCGCCTGCCCTGCTCGACATCGGATTCCATGCGCTCGATGAAGGTCTGCTGGTCGAGAGCGAGCACTTCGATGGGGCGCGTGAAGCGGCGCTCCAAGATGTGCAGGAATGCGAACATGGGCAGGAAGATGGGCACTATGAGGATGGCGGCCTCGTGGAACATGGTGTGCACAACGGTCTGGAAGCTCTCCTCGTCGCCGGAGGCGAAGGCGATGACCAAGACCGAAACGAGAAGCATCAGCAACGCCGACGCGATAACGAACCAGATGACGAAGCGCTGTGTGAGGTTAGCCTTCTTGATGTTGCGGTACGGGACGTGGATCCAACGCGGCGGGTTGGGCATAAGCGGGCTGCGCTCGAGCGCGTAAAGCAGGGGCAGGCCGATGTAGAGCAGCATCCACACGTTATTCAAGCCGCGCGCGGCGAACGACGGGCCCGACTCGGGCGGCGCGCCGACGAACAGATAGACGGCCAGGTTCACGCACGCGCTGTCCACCAGGACAAGCCCCATGTACAGCGCCGTCTTCGACGCCGA
>CAKUJT010000156.1 GCA_934661765.1 uncultured Senegalimassilia sp. | reverse complement strand
CTCATCCATTTTTATTTTTTATTATCCACAAATCCTATTATACATGGTTTAACATAGATTTTCATCAGGAATTATCCCTATATATCAAAAATCCTTTTGAAGAAATATTATTCTCCAAAAGGGCTTTTTGTCTGAATCTTTTTATAATTTTTCTCCGCAGGATTCAATGACTTTTTTGTACCAGTAAAGCATCAATCTGCCATCCCCATGCAGAAGTTTCAAGATATGGATTCTTAATATTTTCTCCTCCATTTGCCGCAGTAATTTCCCCTTTTTTGGTGACACTGACGCAGTTGCTGGAATAATAACTGATGGAAACAAAATCTACTGTACCATTCTTGAGAATTTCATCATCTTCCGGCATCGTCATACTACAATTGCTCTTGGATTCTGTTCTTTCATTTCCTTATTCAGTTGCTTTATCACCTCATAGGCTTTGGCTCTTATTACGCTAACTCACTCAAAAAGAGTTGGGTGAAAAAGTTGGCTTTTCTTCTAAAACTGCCGACTCAAGAATAAGAAAATATGAAAAAAATATAATGGCTCCCAAAACAGAGATTATGACAGTGTATACTTCAATACTCACAAATGAATGCAGCACACAAGTATCCTATACACTTCGACTGTCAACCTTAACTTGTTTAATCCTAATAATCACCAATATACAGCAATATGAACTTAATAAAGATACTATAAATGACTGGCATACTGAAATGTTTGAACTTCAGTATAAAAAAGATTTGGCTTCCACAATTTCCATACGATAAAACATTACTCTATAATCATTCAGCGTCTTCATCTTTTTCTGCCTCGCAATCTGTAACTTCCCAGTAACCATTTTTAGGAGAACCATGTCGTACAAGAAAACCAAGTGTTTTTAACTTCTTAATATTTTTTCTATGCTTCGACTTCCTAAGCCTAATTGTTCGGCTATTTTTTTTGCTGATAACTGTTTATCACTACGAAGAAGTTCCACTATTCTCTTCTGTGTGTCCGTCAACTCATAAATTTGAGTCTTCTCCGAATCTTCTCCGTCCTTTCTCCGAACTTTTTCCGAATCTTCTCCGAACTTTTTCTCCGCCATTGCCATTGAATTGTTTCTAAACAACTCTACTCGAAACATATTGTCAAACTCCTGAAATATTGGTTTCGGAAGTCCATACTCTTCTGCAGCACACAGGAATCAGAAACTGCATTGGCAATTCCGTCCATCAGCTGAAACAACACTTCATTTTCCACACCAACAATCTGGTGTGTTTTATCATCTACTCCAACAATCAGCTTGCCGCCTTGTGTATTGGCAAAAGCTACGATTGTCTTCATGTACTTTTCACTATTATCAGGTAAAGTAACTTTATATTCAATATTCTTCGATTCTCCAGAAATCATTGTATCGCTTGCCATTTTTTCACCTCAATTTTTCACTATTTCCTGTATCTGTAGTGCAAATTTTTATTATATTGATTCTATTGTACCCCATTGTAAATATTCTTCAAACATTTTTATTAGTAGTATTTGTAATGGCAGGAATTTAAAAAAACAAACAATTAAAGCAATAGCAGGTAATCTTATCGACTACCTGCCATATAAATAATCTGTGCAAATAAGAAATTATTCAAACTCGGCAAGTCCAAAGACATTATTAAATGTATTTGTTTAAGTTTTATATCTTTTTAGCCGTTATTTTATTTCTGTTGCATATATTATTTTTGCTCACTGATTTTCTGTTTCCAATTTGTTCCCAGCTTCATTTTAACTGCCAAATCATCATTGATAACATTTATTTTGAGAACACTACATCATTTCTAGAAAGAAGGTACACACAATATTGATTCATGCTGATTTCTTCTCTCTGAGAATGTTCTGCCAGTAATCTGTGCATTGTCATATAATGATTCAGCCTCTTCATCATTCTCCACCTCGCTTTCCATTTCTACATATACTTTCTTGATTGGTTCGTGCTTCGGTATTGTAATTGGCATACACCCCTGTTTTCAAAAAGTGTAATGACTGCTTCCACTTCTTGGTGCATTCATTTCGTATCCGTAGCTCTCCAATACCTTCCGTAACTCATTAAATCGGAGGTCTTTCGATAAATTGCATATACGTGTTATTAGTTTATCCCATATATATTTCACACATTTTATTCACACTCCTCATACCGTTTACACAAATCCAGAATACTTCTGATATTTTCCATATTGTCATTCCAATATTTATCTGCTCCTTCAAATGGCATACTGTCAATCAACTCTAATCTAAATTTTGCCAAATCATACCCGGCCCGCATACCATCAAAATATATCTCCTTAATAATATTTTCAAGCTTATCATCTCCATAACAACTCATTGCCTTGCCAAATTTTTTACTGTCAATCAATTTTCCAATTTCTTCTTTTGACATCATCTTTCACTCCTATATATACCATTGGTATACTACTTTTATCATATACCAATGGTATTGTCAAGCTGATTATGCTAAAATATAAATATCAAAATTTCAATAATAGTAGGAGAAACAGTAAAAGTAATGGATATTTTAGATAAAGACCGATTAAAAGAATGTCGACTCAAACTCGGAATAACCAAACAAGAAGCCGCTAAAAGAATACAGATTTCCCAACCTGCCTATTTACGATACGAAGCCGGTTCCCGCAATCCTTCTATACAGATTATTTCTAAAATGGCAGAAGTTTTTTCAACATCTACAGACTATCTTATTGGAAAGTCTATAGATTCAGCTCCAAATAGAATAATAGTTGAACAAAGCGAATCTCCTTCTCTATTTTCTCTCATTGAAACATGTCAATCCTTAAATGTTGACCAATTAGCGCGTCTTACTACTTATGCAAAGGCATTATCAGACATTACTCCTGATAGCGATAAATAGATTGCCAAATAAAAAAAGACCCTGACAGTCTGGAAATTCCAGACCATCAAGGTCATTCTTTATTCTAAATTGCATTTCATGTTTTCACATGATTTTTGTCATTTCACTGGCTGAAAGTTTTGCCCTGAAACTGGATAAAACTGTTTGCCCTAAAATATTTTTGTTTATTCAAACTCGACAATCACTAATCAATTTTGTTTAGAGATTATTTGTTGCCGTGTTTGCTTTTCTTTCGATTCTTTGATTTATCCATATTATCCTGCCTGTATGGGCTAATGTTATCAGTTTGTTATCGCTGTTGATAACACTCGCTCCGTAACTGTGGATAATAGCAATATGTTCCGATTCAAATTATAAGCGAGTTTGCTTAGGAATGCAACACTATATTGCAAAATATAATAAATAAATACTTTTCACTATCCTAATAAACTGGAAGTCATCGAACTACTTCAATTTTTCATTTTCACAACTACATTTCCAGCGTGTTCTACATCACCTGCTGTCCGGATTGCCTGTTCCAGCTTATCCAATGGAAACTCATGAGTGATGATACTCTCTAACTCCCATTTTCCACTTGCCATGATTTTTTGTACATCCCATACATCCTCTGGCATATAGCCGCCAGAACCAATAATGCTCTGTTGTGCATAGGTCATGTGAAGCAGGTCGATATTGCGAGGTTTGTTGTTGACCGCAACGGAGACAAAGCGGCTCTCGATTTTTCCAAGTCGAAGGAAATCATCCAGAATACTCTCCGCACCGGCGGCATCCAGCCAGCAGTCAATGTTGGCAACTGCGCCATTTAAGGACAGAGCCGTGCCAAAATAGTCAACGGCTGATGTTTCAAAATCATTTAACGCTGTATTGCAGACTTCAAAGCCTAACTGCTCTGCCAAACTCAGACGAAAATCTGAGCGGTCACAGATCATCACTTTCTCCATGCCGAAGTGCTTAAACGCAACCGCAGCGGCAATACCGATTGTTCCGCAACCGAACACAACAGCATTCTGTCCGGCAACATACTGTTCCCTTCCACAGGGAATCATCCCTCTGCGGGCAGCACGACATCCAACCGTAAACGGCTCAATCAGGCTTGCCAGCTTGTCGGAGATACGCTCATCCACGGCATAGAGGGAATGGCTTCGCTTTGCATTGGGAATAAGAATGTATTCCGAGAAGCCGCCGATAGTTCCAGCTCGTTTTGTGTCCTCCTTGGCATAACGTGGGTAGGGATAGACCCGTTCGCCTACGGAAAAATCTGTGACATTCTTTCCGATCTTTACAATACGGGAAACAGTTTCGTGACCAAATTCTCCTCCGACTGTAACCTTGTGACCGGTGTTCGGACCATGGGTGAAAACCGCAACATCTGTGCCGCAGATACTGGAATACAGGTTCTGCACCAGCACATCATTGGATCCGACTTCCGGTAGCGGCAATTCCCGAATTTCAACTTGTTCTTTTCCTAAATAGATACCGACTTTCATGTTTCCTCCCTTCGGCGTTTTACACACCGCTGAATCATATTTACAACATACCCAATAGAATCGGCGCAGTCGTTTTTGAGCCATTCCGAGATAATTGCCATTAACCCTTGAATATAAAACGCCATAATATAACGTCTGTCCTGCTGCGGTATACCGTAGCGATCGAGGATTGGTGTGAACACGTGGCAGAACATCCGATCATAGCTTTTATCCATTCCCAGCACTGCTGCATTTTCCGTTGCTGTGCGGAACAGCCGCTTGTGCTGCTCGATGTAACCAAGATAAGGTGTTAGATACTCCGGTGTAATGAGGTACAATTCATCCAGCGGACAATCCCGCAGCTTCGTGACAAAGGTTTGCGAATCCCTTTTCATGTAGGCAAGGAACTGTTCGTTCATGTGGCTGACGCTCTCCGAAAGTAAGTCTGCCATTGTTTCATAATGCAGATAAAAGGTAGAGCGGTTGACACCTGCCACCTCGCAGATTTCCTTGACTGTGATGTAGTCAAAATCCTTCTTTTCCAGAAGTGTCAAAAATGCCTCGTCCATTCTGACGGCGGTGGCGAAATATTTGCTTTCTGACTTATTCAATCGTTTCCACCTTCTTTCGTATTTTAATGTTATGCAACAGCATGATAACGGCAATCAAAATGACAATGCTGTAGACAAATCCGCCTGTAATGGCATTCATCATTTTTCGGTAACTCTCTCCGTTTTCAGAAAAACGGGAGATCATCGCTGTCTGCAAACCGAGAATCGACATCATGGCGTCGATGAAATTCAGTACCTTCGCAGCAGATAGAATGGGGCTGCCCAACTTGCGGAACTTTGCAAGTTTCAAAGTTGATGTTATCATTGTATAAAATGTGTAGAGTGCTGACAGATAAATGATATAGCCTGGATAAGAAA
>CAKUJT010000155.1 GCA_934661765.1 uncultured Senegalimassilia sp. | reverse complement strand
TGGCGGGATGTACGAGACTTGAACTCGCGACCTCCGACGTGACAGGCCGGCGCTCTAACCAACTGAGCTAACACCCCACTGGTGCACATGCTGCTGAAAAGAATGGCGGGATGTACGAGACTTGAACTCGCGACCTCCGACGTGACAGGCCGGCGCTCTAACCAACTGAGCTAACACCCCACTGGTGCACATGCTGCTGAAAAGAATGGCGGGATGTACGAGACTTGAACTCGCGACCTCCGACGTGACAGGCCGGCGCTCTAACCAACTGAGCTAACACCCCGTTCAGCTGCGAGAAAGTACAATACAGCAGTTAGCGATTCGATGCAAGTACTATTTTTAAAAAATTGGCAGTCCGGCGGTTTTCAACCCGGAACGTCACGTCATGACGGATTCGGGCCCGCGTAGAGCAGCCGAACTCAGGCAGAAAATCGAACAGCCTCTCGGCAACCGCCCTATCGGCAGCTATCCTAGCGCCATCAATCAGCCCCCGGCGACCGCCCTAGCATCGACGCCGTGCCCGGCCTTGATCATGGCAATACGCGCAAGAACGCCTCCCATCCTGCAATGCACAAGAAATGGGAGGCGGCTCAAGGGCGATCATCGTTTGTTCAGCCTATTTCGCCCGCTGATCGATGCGCGTCATGGACAGCACGCGTAGCGGCTGGTCGTCGGCGGGCGGCTCGATGGACTGCGTCCAGGCGTTGTCCACCAGAAACGCAAGCGGAACTTCCTGTTCCTGGTCATCGGGCACGTTCACCTGATCAAGGCACGCGGCCAGCAGCTTGTCGGGGCGAAGGCTGCCCGTGGGCTTCTGCTCCAAGGTGAACGTCAGCGACGCCCCCTCGAGGAGCATCTCCCCCACCAGGAAGTCGGCCACGTCGAGCACCTTCTCCTTCTTCTTGCGGATGATGTGCACCTGCGCGGGCACCGGCAGCTGCGCCGGCGCGGCCGACAGCAGCGCACGATACGTGCTCAGCGGGAACGCCGCCGAGGCTGCAGGGGCCTTCGGCTCGATGTAGACGCATTCCTTCACCATGAGGTCGGGGACGCTTTCCTTCTGCAGGGCGAGCAACGCCTCTTCAGGGCGCACGTAACGCAGAAGTTGCAGGTCGACCATCTCGTGCGTGCCGCCCACGCCCACGGGCAGCGCGGCGCCGAACGCGATCTTCATGTGCGGGCTGAAGCCCTGGGACACGGCGAAGGGAAGCTGGGCGCGGCGCACGGCGCGCTCGATGGCGCGTGCCACCTCAAGGTGCGACAGCAACGCCAGGCGGCCCTGCTTGGCGAACGTGATGCGCATGCGGAACGTCTGCTGCTCGGCCATGCTACTCCCCTTCCTCGGCGGTCTGCGCGCTGGCAACGGCCTGCCCGCCTGCCACCTGCTCGGCGGCTACGGGCGCAGCCGCACCCTCTTCGCCGGCTTGTTGCGCGCGAGCGTTCGAACCGCCGGCGATGCGCGGCTGCGCCAGCTGGTTGTCGATGCCCAGACCCGGGCACGCACCGCATGCGGCGCAACGCTCGAAGGTGCAGTCCGGTGTGGTCTTCTCGGCCGCGGCCTTCTTGCGCTCATGCGCCAGGAAGCGCGTGGAAACGCCCGTGGAGATGTGCTCCCAAGGCATGACGTAGCTGGTGTCGTAGGACGTCTGCGCGACAGCGGCAGGGTCCAGACCCACCTCGACGGCTGCATCGCGCCAAGCCTGCTCATTGAAATGCTCGGTCCACGCGTCGAAACGCGCGCCGTGACGCCACGCGGATTCCACCCAGGCGGCGGCAGCGCGCCCGCCGCGGCTCATGACGGCCTCAACGAAGCTGGTGGACGGGTCGTGCCAGTGCACGTCGATGGCGCGGTACTTCACGCTGCGGCGCAGAAGCGACACGCGGCGCAGGGCCTCTTCCGGGGCGATCTGGCCGTCCCACTGGAAGGGCGTCTGAGCCTTCGGCACGAACAGCGCGCACGACACCGACATGCGGATGTTGCCGCGCTGCTCGACCGGCACGGCCTTCTTCGCCCTATCGTAGGCGCGCTGCACCAGGCTGGCGATGCCCTTGATATCATCGTCGGTCTCGGTGGGCAGGCCGATCATGAAGTACAGCTTGCAGCGGCGCCAACCGGCACCGAACGCCGCGTCCACGGCCCCGAACAGGTCGTCTTCGGTCACCTGCTTGTTGATGACGTCGCGCAAACGTTGCGTGCCGGCCTCGGGGGCGAACGTCAGACCGCCCTTCTTCTGGCCGGCCACAAGGCCCGCCATATCCACGCCGAAGCTGTCAAGGCGCTGGGAAGGCACGGAAATGCGCACGCCCTTGCCCTGGAACTGCTTGTTCAAGCGCGTGAGGACATCGGCGATCTGCGAGTGGTCGGTGGAGGACAGCGAGGTCAGGCTGACCTCGTCATAGCCGGTTTGTGCCAGGCCGCACACCACCGAGTTCACGATGTTGTCGGCGGAGCGCTCGCGCACCGGACGGTACATTATGCCCGCCTGGCAGAAACGGCAGCCGCGGGCGCACCCGCGCAGCACCTCCACGTTCAAGCGGTCCTGCACCACCTCGGTGAACGGCACGATGCACGGCTCCCAGCCCGGGCTTTCCGCGAACCCCTCGAACACGCGCTTCTGGATATGCGTGGGAAGGCCCTCCTCGACCGGCTCGATCCAGCTGCCGGCCTGCTGCGCCTGCTCCTCCTCGCGCCAGCGATACAGACTGGGCACGTAGAAGCCATCCATGCGCGCGATGGCGCGCAGGATATCGGCACGGCACGCCCCTTCTGCGCGCAGGCGGCGGATGGCCTGCAGGCACTCGGGCAGCGCCTCCTCACCCTCGCCGATGCTGAAGATGTCGAAGAACGGCGCATAGGGCTCGGGGTTGAACGAGCACGGGCCGCCGCCGATAACGAACAGGTCGTCCTCGCCGCGGTCCTGCGCATGCAACGGGATGCCCGCCAGGTCAAGCGCCTCGAGCACGTTGGTTGCCACCAGCTCGTGGGACAGCGTGATGCCGAGCGCATCGAACTCGGCCACGGGAGCGCAGCTTTCGATGGAGAACAGCGGCAGGCCCTCGGCACGCATGGTGTCGCAGAACTCCGCCGCCGGCAGGAACGCGCGCTCGGCCACCATGCCGTCCACGGCGTTCACCACGTTCACCAGGATGCGCAGCGCCTGGTTTGCCTGCCCCAGCTCGTAGGTGTCCGGATACATCATGCAGAAGCGGAAATCCGCCTCGGGTTTGTACACGCAGCCGAACTCATGGTTCAGGTAACGCGCCGGTCGTTCGGCGCTGGCAAGCAGCGGCTCGAGCCGCGGCCACAGATCTGTCACTGTTACCCCCCTCGGAAACAAGATTAGCGTCGGGAAATGCGGGCGCGCAGACCCGCGGCGGCATCGGTTGCCTTTTGGCGAACGGCTTCCACGGCGGCCGCGCCGTTATCGGCGGCGGCGCCCGCGGCCTGCTTCGCAGCAGCAGCGATCACCTTGTCGCGCGCGGCGGAAACGTACTCGGCGAACTTCGCCACCGTCGGCCCGCCTTCGTAGAACTCCACGGCAGCACGGCCCATGGCGAGCGTGCCCGAATAGCCAACCGCAGCCTTCACGGCCCATCCGAGCACCGGCACGGCAGCTGCCAGCTGGCGCGCAACCGCGCGGCACGCGAACGCGCCGCCCACCAGGGCGGCAAGCTCGCGCACGCGCCCGGCATCGATGGACTGCCCATAGGCCGCAGCGATCTGGAGCAGCATCTTGGCCTGGTTAAGCGTCATCACGGGAAGGTCGGCGCCCGGGATGAGGAACAGCAGCCCCACACCGGCGTTCTGCACGGAAGTGGCGCTTACCGTTTCCAGCGCCAGCGGACGGCGAACAAACGGGAAGGCCTGCGCGAACGCCAGGCGCTTGGCACGGCACGCCGCGCACACCCATTGGCCCATGCGCGCATCGAGCGTGGCCCGCGCATCGTCGATGAGCTCGATAGGCTCGTAGATGCCCACATCGCCGTTTTCCGGCGGCTTGGGCGCGCCCCACGAGGCCGTGATGGCCGGCCCCTGGCCCGCCGCCGTGGACACGTGCTCGTACACCTTCGCCGTGAGCTTGGGTGCCACGATGTCGGCCTCAGGGATGGCGCAACCGGCCGCCTTGGCGATAGCCCCCACCAACTGCGGGAGCGTGGTCACCACCATGGCGGGCACCCCGGCCTTGCGGCAAGCGCGGGCATAGGCACCCACGTTCTCGTTCAGGCCCGCCACGATGCAGGCCATGTCGTCGCCGGAACTGGGCGCGAACTCGCGTCCGTTCAAGTAGATGAGAGAAACGCGCGCCGCGTCGGAAGCGCTGGCGAACGCCTGGCGCACATGGGCAGCAACGTCGCCCGGCGCCGTTTCGTCCACATAGACGCTTACCGAAAGCGGCGTGGCGCGGGCGGCCTCTACGTTGACGGCCTCTTCCAACAGCGCGCCGATATCAACAGGAAGCTGCATAGGGCATCCTTTCGCTTAATGCTGCTTGAGCGTCGCGTTGTGGGACCACACCGAGCCGATCATGCCCAGCATGAAGAAGTTCACCACCATAAACGACGATCCATAGCTCATGAACGGCAGCGGGATGCCCGTGATGGGCATCAAGCCGCAGTCCATGCCGATGTTCTCCAAGATCTGGAACAGCCACATGCCCACGACGCACATCACGATGACCATGCCGAACAGGTCGCCGGAGCTGCGGGCTATACGGAAGCTTATCAAAACCAGCGCCGCGTACAAACCGAGCAGCACGAGGGCGCCCAAAAATCCCAGCTCCTCGGCAAGCACGCAGAAGATGAAGTCGGTGGGCGCCTCGGGAAGAAGGCCCAACGAATGCTGCGTGCCCTGAAACAGCCCCTTGCCGAACAGGCCGCCCGAGCCGATGGCCACCTTTGCCTGCTGCAGGTTGTAGCCCTCATCGGTGGTTGCCGTACCGGACTGGTCCATAAACACGAGCAGGCGGTTGCGCTGATATTGCTTGAGCAGCTTGTACTCGCCCGTTGAGGACTTGATGACCTCGTCTATGGCGAACACCGCCACGACGGCGGCTATGAGCAACCCGAGCGTTATCAGCAGGTACTTCGGATTGGCGCCGCCCATGACCAGGGCGAACGCCGCGATGCACAGATACACCAGGCCGGTGCCCAAGTCGGGCTGCGTCATGATGCACAGAAACGGCACCATCATGATGCCCAAAGCCTTCACATACTCGCGCGGATCGTCCAGATTGCCGCCGTAGCGCGCCATGACCGCGGCATCCATGAGGATGACGGTGATCTTGGCGAACTCGCCGGGCTGGATCTG
>CAKUJT010000154.1 GCA_934661765.1 uncultured Senegalimassilia sp. | reverse complement strand
GGAACAGTATAAATATAGCTTGTGGACACTGTGTAAGACATTGCAGTACCGTAAGGTGTTTGCCAATGCAGTAGTGGAAGAAGCAAGAATCCCCCTGCTTTAGCTGTGGGGAGTGTCAAGGAGGATCTGACCGATGCTAAATAAAAAAGATTTTTTGAAATATGCATCAAAATTAGCATTTCCGATCATGATCCAAAATCTGATCGGAACACTGGTAAATGTTGCAGATACTGTAATGCTGGGATATGTAAGCCAGACTGCCATGTCGGCGTCGTCTCTTGCCAACCAGTATACATTTATTCTTTTCTGTTTATATTACGGTATGGCTACAGGTACTTCGGTTTTATGTGCCCAGTACTGGGGAAAGGGTGATAAAAAGACAGTAGAGAAGATCCTCGGCCTGGCGGAGCGGATCTCACTGGTCGTTTCTCTTGTATTTTTCGTTATTTCCTTTTCCATGCCGACTACGATCATGAAGATTTTCACAAACAGTCCGGATACGATTGCTGCCGGCAGCGAGTATTTGAAGGTGATCTCATTTTCCTTTATGTTCATGGGCTTCTCTCAGGTTTTCATGAGTGCTCTTCGAAGTGTCGGAAAGATAATGCTGCCTTCTGTTACGTACATAGTGTCTCTTTGTGTCAATGTGCTTTGTAATGCAACCTTTATCTTTGGCCTGTTTGGACTTCCAAAGCTTGGCGTTACCGGTGTTGCTCTTGGTACTGTTATTGCCAGGATCGCAGAGGTGTTGATCTGTCTCATTTATTCATTAAACAGCTCAGATGTCAGATTTCGGGTGAAATATTTTTTTGCGAGATCAGGTATTCTGTTCAGGGACTTTATGAAAATCGCCTCTCCGGCCGTAATAAATGATGTTGTCTGGAGCTTTGCAAGTTCAGCATTCGCAGCGATCCTTGGACATATTGGTGATGATATGGTTGCTGCAAATGCCGTTGCTGTTATGGTAGTAAATATTGGTGCCATCGCCTGTCGCGGCTTTGCCAACGCTACTACCATCATTATCAGCCAGGAGCTTGGCAAGGACCACAAGGATACAGCAAGAGAATATGGGAAACGTATGCTGAGGATAACAATTATCGTAAGCCTCATCGGATGCGCCATTATTCTGGCAGTCCGCCCTATGATACTGGATTTCTATCGGGATAAACTGACAGAGACGGCCATTTATTATCTTGGTATTTTTATAATCATGACAACCTGGCGTCTTGTAGGAGAGGGCATCAATACCTGTCTTATATGCGGCTGCTTCAGAGGCGGTGGCGATTCCAGGTTTGGAATGATCGTAGATTCCATATTTATGTGGCTTGTTGCAGTTCCGCTCACCTTCCTTGCAGCATATGTTTTAAAACTGCCGCCTGTCTGGGTATATTTTATAATGACCCTGGATGAGTTCGAAAAAATGCCTGTGGTATTCATTCACTATTTCAGAAATAAATGGCTTACGAACATTACCAGAGATTTTGACTGATCATGTAACTAAGCAGGAGGCTTATAGAAATGAAATACTTTGAGGCAAAAATGTCTTATCCTCAATTTTTAAAATATCTGGTCCCATCAGTGCTGACCATGATCTTTTTATCATTTTACACAACGATAGATGGATTTTTTGTATCCCGTTATGCGGGCTCTGACGCACTTGCAGGAATCAATATTGTTATTCCGATCACCTGTGTTATTTTTGGAACCTCGGTTATGCTTGCAACGGGATCAGGTGCCATCATAGGAGAGAGGATGGGAGATCGTACATCGGAATGATCATGTCTCTGACCGGCCTGGCTTTTAATATTGTTTTCGACTATATTTTTGTGGCTGGTATTTCTTTCCGGATATTTTACTGCCCTGGGAAATGGTTTTATCTCGGCACTGATCTCATCAATGCGTTCTTTGATCCTGGTGGCCGTGTTCATACTGATCCTGCCGAAGCTTATAGGGATTGCCGGCGTCTGGATGACGATGCCGCTGGCAGAAGCCGTGACTATTTTTATAGCGTTTTATCTGTATCGAACATACGGAAAAAGCTTCCGGCAGGAAAATTCCAGCTCTGCGTTTTAGTTAACCTTTTTGTGAAACAGAACTGTACAGATCAGGACTGTGAGCGGAACAGAAAGTACAATACCAAAGCTTCCGGCAAGTCCCTGCATGATCGCAATTCCGATGTTGTTGGAGTTAATGATCTGCTGATAGGGAAGATCATAGGCATAATTCAGAAGCAGTGTACTTACGCTGCTTCCCGCAAATGCGAGGATCAATGTATTGCTGTCTGTACCCATCATATCTCTTCCGACACGCATACCTGCCTTGAACAGTTCTTTTCGCGTCAGAGAAGTATTCTGCTTATATATTTCGTCAATGGCACTGCTGATCGACATGGCAACATCCATGACTGCACCAAGGCATGAGATCAGCAGTCCGGAAAAAAGCAGCCCGCCAACCTGGATACGGTTGGTATTCCAGAGAGTCATAAGAGTTTCGATATCGGAAACATTATAACCCGAGATTCCGGATGCCTTACTGAAGCACCATGCTGAGATCCCGGCAAGAACCACACCTGCCAGCGTACCGAGTGTAGCTGCGCAGGTTTTTTTTGTAGCTCCGCCGATCAGATACATTGTGACTAGCGTAGTGATAAAACAGATAAACACGGCGGACCAGAAAGGTGAAAAACGCAAATACACAAGCGGAAGATACACAAATATTACGCAGAAAAAAGTAAAGATCAGGCCCAGGCATCCTTTGATCCCCTGTTTTCCGCCAATAACAGACAGGGCAAGGAGATAAAGCAGAGCGAAAATATAAATAACCCATTCACGGTCCTGGGAATAGACACTGGCAATTGTTGTTTCACCGGCAATACTCTGCATGATAATGACCTTCATTCCCGGTTTGCAGGCGGCTCCGAAAAGATAGCCGGAGCTGCTGGTAACATCAAGCTCTTTTCCTTTACGCGCACCTGTGAGCATTTTTACACGTACTTTCTGCTCACCGACACGAGTGCCATTGGAATCAAGATTATCCTGGAGGATTTCTGTGACCCTGGCTTTTTCGAATGTCTGACCTGTCCGGACGACCAGTTCTGTTTTTTCCGTCTGATTGAGTTTAAAGACAAAAACAGCGAACACACAGACAAATAAAAGATAAATAAGATACCGGACTGCTTTTTTTCTGGAAAGCAGCCCGGTAAATCTGGTATGTGTCATAGGATTTCAGAATCCTTAATTTGCAGAAGCATCCGTTTCGGCTGCAGAAGCATCTGTGGTGTCAGCAGATGCAGCTGTGCCGGATTTTTTGATCGTAAATGTATCGTCGATAGCTTCTGCTTTACCATCATCCGTGATCTGATAAGTGTCGATGGCAAAGGTATCGGCAGTCAGGGTGATCACAGAATAGCTTGGAAGCCAGTTCTGGCTGCGGGCTGCAACGTAATCCTGCTGGGTAGAAAGCAGTTCATAATATTTGGAACCGGAAGCAGAGTTGGCTGTCATATAAAGGATTCCCTGGGGATCAGTAACTGTATTTCCGTCCACATCCTCGATAGTATAGCAGTTGTTGTCTTCGTGGAAAGCATCCAGAGCAGCCTGTGCATCTGTATCGCCTTCTTCCGGAGCAAGCGTAATCTGATCACCGGTGTCTACATTTGTTGCATGATCCCAGTCATAGTCTGTACCGTCAGCATTTAAACTGAATTCATATTTTTCATGTGTCTGACCATCACCGTAGAGCATTTTGGAACGGCTGTAGGTATGGTCATGTCCCTGAAGAACGACGTCGATGTCATTTGCATCGAATACAGGAGTAAGCTGGGTACGAAGGATCATTCCATCTGTGTCAGAATGATCAAGTCCGGATCCGTAGATATCCTGATGGATCGTTACGATACGCCATTTGGCATCCGGGTAAGCTTTAACAGCTTCTTCGATTGTATTCTGATGTTCTGCTACGTTGTAGTTGTTTGTGTTCAGAACGATGAAGAGGCCTTCGCCGTAGCTGTAATAGTAGTCACCGCCGGCAGCAGTTTTACCGTTCTCTGTGTTGTTCGGGTTGTTGAAATGATAGGAATAATCCGCATTCAGAGAATCATGATTACCGATGGTTGTTGCTACAGGAAGAGATTTCAGGGCATCTGCACTCAGATAAGAAGCATATTCTTCTTCCTTTGCTTCGCCTGTTTTGTTTACCTGGTCACCGGCAGAGATCACAAAATTAATATCCGGATTTTCAGAAAGTGCGGTATTCAGTGTACGGTTCCATGAGAAGCCATCGTTTTCAGCAGCTGTGTTGGCAGCGCCGGATTCATTTGTCAGCTCAGCACCATCCTGGGTCTGTCCCTTGGAAGCACCGATCTGAGGATCGCCTACATAGAGCATTTTTATAGTGTCTGTATTCTGTGTTTTATATTCACACACATCTGTCTGCTGGCCGTTTTTCTCTACTGTGTAATAGTAGGTTGTTTCAGGCTCAAGGCCAGTTACAGTTACATGGTTGTATTCGTAAGCTTTGTCACCGGTGAGGGACTGATCTACATCACCGGAAGTGCCCTCAAATGCTTCGAGCTTCTCCTTGTCGGTTCCGAAATGTACAACAGGAGTAGCTTCGCCGTCTCCTTTTTCGCTATACCATGCAAAGTTGAGCTGTGTATCATCTGCACCTGGAGTAAGAGAAACCTTTGTAAAATCAGTTGCTGTTGTCTCCCAGTTTGCAGTCCAGTCGGACCATCCTGACTCAGCACCTGTAACACTGCTGTCAGTATAGTGTTCAGTAGAAGCGTATACAGAAGGACATGCAGCTGTAATGGAACAAAGAGCTAAAAAACCGACAATAATTTTTCTTTTCATAATGATCAAAAACTCCTCTCGAATTAAGGAAAATAGAAATTTTATGAAACGGAAGAACAGTTCAGGGCCCCAAATGTATTTTCCGTTGACGCTGTGAAGTATAGCACTGTAATTTACAGACAACAATAGCATTTACTGAGGTTTGACTGACATTTTACAAAGCCTTAACGAAAAAGAGGCCGTCAAGTACGGCCTCTTTACTCGAAATGTGTGTATTATCAGAGAATGAATGAAAATGACAGGATCAACGCTGTACACGTCCTGCACCATCGCTTTCGATCATGGAAAGGACTTCGGATTCAGTGATATAGTTTAAATCACCTGGAATTGTGTGTTTGATCGCAGCAGCGGCAAGCCCGAACTCAAGTGCCTTTCTGCTTCCCATATCGGCGAGGATACCATGAAGGAAGCCGGAGGCAAAGGAATCCCCACCACCAACGCGGTCAACGATATGAAGCATATAGTCACGACCCTTGTAGTAGTCGTCTGATGTGCAGACAGCACCGGACC
>CAKUJT010000153.1 GCA_934661765.1 uncultured Senegalimassilia sp. | reverse complement strand
AACTTCACGGCGGTGCCGTATGCCAGCATCTCGATGGTGCCGGGGTTGATGGAGCCGCTGGAGAAGCGCATGGCCACTATGGCGTCGGCGCCGAGACGCTCGGCCTCGGCGATCATGCGGCCTTCCGCCACGGTGCGCGCCTGGTCGGTCATCTCGGTGTACGACTTGATCTCGCCGCCCACCAGCTCCTTCATGCCCGCCATCATGTCGCGGCCGATATGGCGCGAGGTGACGACGTTGCCGCGTACCAGACCGAGGATCTGGACGTTTTGGCCGGGTACCACATCTGCGGAGGTGACGATCATGGGAGGCTCCTTTGCATTTGGGGCGGATGCGGCGCCGCACGCGTGCGCGCCGCGTTGCTTGCTCTATTGTACCGCAGCCCTGTGGTCGCGCTGTGGCCCTACGTTCCCGTCGGCCAGCTAGGTTGCGCCTTCGGTTTTCGCGGCGTTTGCCGCCTATGTGCGCATTTGACCAGATAGAGGCCTTGTCTGGGCACTGCGGCGAGCGTATCTTGAACCCAAATGAAAAGTTACGGTTTGGCAACCTTGCGATTGGGTCCGGGTATTGCGGTTGCGTATCGGCGGAGAACGCGGCGCGTGGCAGGTTGGGTGCGGCGCGTGGGCTCTGGCTTAGCGGTCGAGCGTGCGCGAGGTTGCTGCAGGGGAATCGGTCGCATTGCGCGGGTTCGGGTCGCAGGGGGAATCGGCCGCAGTTTGCGGCACGGCAAGGAGGGGCCTATGGTAAGGGGGAGCGTCATCGCGTGCAAGATGTTCGTTGCGGCGCTGGCGTGCGCGCTGGCGGCCGTCGCCGTATGCGGTTGCGCATCGGGTGGCGATAGCGCGCAGGCGCCTGATGCGCAGGAGCAGGAGCGGTTCGAGAACGTGGCCGATGTGCCGCGCGACGGTTCTGCCGATCAGGGGTCGGCGCAGCCTTCCGGAGGGGACGCTGCGCAGCAGAAGCAAACACAAAGCGCCGATGAGCTGCGTGCGAAGCTTTCCATCGTCGATTTGTCCCAAGAACAGTTCGTGCATGGGCAAAAGCCTGCCGAATACCAGAAGTACATCGTGCTCCATGACACCGAGGGCGACAACGATGCCGCATCGGTAGTGAGCTACTGGGCGGGCAACGGCAACCTGGTGGCGGCTCACTTCATTGTGAACAAGGACGGAACGGTGGCGCAATGCGCGTCGCTCGATGCCATCGTGCACCATGCGGGATACGGCGATACGGGGCATAATGCGCAGTTTGGCGTGGAGGACGAGTCGCGCGACGACAAGTTGGGCACCGTTCCCATCGGCTCGGCTATGGCCGATTACGGCATGAACTCGTACTCGGTGGGCATCGAGATGGTGCACGTGGGCGGTTCCGGCGATTATCCGCAGGCCCAGCTTCAGGCGCTCGATGACCTGATCGCCTATATCGACGCCTATTACGGGTTCGAAAGCGCTATCATCGACCATAAGGCCTGGCGAACGGGGAATTCTGATACGTCCGAGGAATTCGCCGGCTATTTGAGGAACTATCAGGAAGCACGCATGCACGACGGTACGGCGCGCTAGCTTTCGGCGACAACGTCAAGCGGCGCTTAACTGGAAGGAAAGGGATCTGACATGTTCTGCCCCCATTGCGGAGCCTCGGTCAAAGACGGTGACGCGTTCTGCTCATCGTGCGGCAAGGCTCTAAGTTCGGCGTCCGGCGGCGACGCGTCCGCTTCGGGCGCTGCTGCGACCGGTAACGCTTCTTCGAAGAAATCCATCGGCGACATCCCGACCATTTGGGTGGTCGTGGCCATCGTCGCCATAGCCGCGGCGTTGTACTTCCTGTGGCCTGGCGGCGACGATGCCTCGGATGCCGATTCGGGCAGCGCTCAGACGTCGACGCCGACGACGGTGCAGCAGCCTGCGGCATCAAGCCAGCCCGCAGCCACGTCCTCGGAGCCGAAAAGCCCGCTGACGATGTTCGTGTCGCAGGTGGACAATTCCGCGTATCCGCAGGTCACCCTGTATACGAAGATCGCAGACCAGGCGGGTTCCACGCCTGGTGGCCTTGACGCGTCCCAGTTCACCGTCACGGAAACCGATTCGTCCGGCTCGCAGTATCCGGCAACGGTGGAGCAGGTGGTCCCGCTTGCCGTGGGCGACGCCATGAACATCAACCTGGTGGTCGACCAGAGCGGGTCCATGAGGTCGCGCAGCAAGATGGATAGCGCCAAGAAGGCGGCAAGCTCGTTCGTCGACGAGATGGTGAAAACACAGGGCAACGTGGCCGAGATCACCTCGTTCAACGATTACGTGTACAATCGCCAGCCGTTCACCTCGAGCGCGGCGCTGCTCAACAGCGCCATCGATGCGGTTTCGCCCACCGGCGAGACGGCGCTTTACGACGCGCTGTACTGGGCGCTGCAGCGCACGAACCTGAAATCGGGCTCGCGCGTGGTCATCGCGTTCACCGATGGCGAAGAGAACAGCAGCCACTACAGCTTGAACGACGTCATCACGCTGTCCCAGCAAACGGGCATCCCCGTCTACATCGTGGGCGTGGGCGGCGATGTGAACCGCAGCTCGCTGCAGTCGCTGGCGTCAAGCTGCAACGGCACGTACTACGATGCGGCGTCGGATGACTTGGCGCAGGCGCTTCGCCAGATTTACCAGTCCATCTACGACGATCAGCGCTCCATGTGCCGCGTGGTGTTCACCTCCACGTGCCCCGGCAGCACCTCCGCCACGCGCACCGTGCTGCTGAGCTGCTCGGACTCGGGTCCGTTCGCGGGGCAGATCTCGCATACGTATGTGCCCGTGACCAGCATCTCCTCCTATGACACCAGCGTGAGCTCGCAGGATTACGTGCTGGCGGACAGCGCTTCGAAGTATTACTCGCGCTCCGAGTTGGAGAAGATGTCGCTGTGGGAGCTCTATCTTGCGCGCAACGAGATATTCGCACGCCACGGCCGCGGCTTCAAGAACCAGGATCTGACCGATTACTTCGCCACGAAGCGCTGGTACACGCAAACGTACACGCCCGAGGAATTCGACGCCATCTCCTCGTCGCAGCTCAACGACTACGAGCTGAAGAACGTGCAGACCATGTACGAGATCGAGCAGAGCCGCAACTCTCCGTATTTGGAGACGGCGAAGTAGGCTGGCGCGAAATCGCCCGAGACGAGCAAGGCCCGCGGTTTGCGCCGCGGGCCTTGCTGTTGCTTGGTTTGTTGTTCGGGCAGCGCCGGGTCCTACGAGTTCACCCAGGCGCGGATGCGATAGCGCACGCCCAGCTCGTCGCAGATGCGCTGGCAGGCGGCTTCGTCCTCATGGCTGATGGTTGTTTCCACGGTGGTCATCACGACGTTGGGCACGTATTTGCGCACTTCGCGCGCGAAATCGAGCATGCCCGGGAACGCCGCGTCGCCGAAGCGGCTGCGCACGATGGCGGCGTACTCGTCGGCGTTGGGGGTGTTCAGGCTGATGGAGACCGTGTCCACGATGCCCTCGAACTCCGGCGCGATATTGCGGCCGCAGATCAGGCTGCCCTGGCCGTTGGTGTTCACGCGCACGGGCAGGTTGTAGCGGCGCTTCACCTCGGCGGCCACGCGCTTGAGAATGTCGAAGGCGCAGGTGGGCTCGCCGTATCCGCAGAAGACCACCTCTTCGTAGCGGCTCATGTCCTGTTCGTCGAACGCGGCCATGACCTCCTCGAAGGAGGGCTCGTGATCGAGCCATAGGTTGTTCTCGCCGCCTTCGCCGTCCTGGCCTACGCCGTCGGCGGTTTGGCGGATGCAGAAGGTGCAGGCGCAGCTGCAGCGGTTCGTCAGGTTGACGTAGAGCCCGTTGTGCACGGGATAGACGATGGTTTCGGCTTTCGTTTTCGCCATGATGAGCTTCTTTCGCTTGGGGTGGGGCGAAGGGTGCATTTCGCCTTACCGGTTCCGTTCAGGGTACGCCTTATGGTGTGCTTGCTGCAAGGTGCGGGTTTTCGCGCGAGGCGCGAGGTCCGCGATGCGCGGTGTTAGCGCAGGTTGCGCAGCTCCTCCTCGATGGGCAGGCCGTCGGTGCGCGGCAGGTCCATCTCGATGGCGCGCTCGACGCAGGTGCATACGAAATGCGACGCCTTCTCCACCGACTTGTCCAGCGGCACGCCGTTGACCGCGTCGGCGATGAGGATGGCGGAGAACACGTCGCCGGTGCCGGAACGCTGCCCGCCCAGGCGCGCGGTTTCGATGGTAAAGGGCGCGCGGCCTCGTTCGTAGCACACGTTTGCCACACGGTCTTGGAACTCCACGCCTGTGACCACCACGCGCGCGGGGCCGGTTTGCGATAGCTGCTGGGCGATCTTGGCGGCATCTTCGCAGGTCATGTCCTTGTTGAAGGGCACGTCTGCCAGGATGCACGCTTCGGTGAGGTTCGGGGTGATGATGTCGGCCTTCGCCGTGAGCTCGGCCATGCGCTCGCACATCTCCGGCGTGTAGGTGCCGTAGGGGTGACCCTCGTCGCCCATGACGGGGTCGACCATCACGATGCAGTCGGGGCCGCCGAACTCGTCGATGAACTCGCTGACCACCGCGATCTGCTCCGCCGAGCCCAAAAAGCCCGTGCAGATGCCGCGGAACTTCAGGCCGAGCTTGCGCCACTCGCGGATGTGCTCGCGCATGTAGGGCGTGAAATCTTGAAAGCTGTAGCTGGGGAAGCCCGTGTGGTTGGACAGCACCGAGGTGGGCAACACGCAGCATTGCACGCCAAGCTGGGAGATGACGGGAAGCTGCACCGCCACCGAGCATCGGCCGAAGCCGGTGAAGTCGTTGATGAGCGCGATCTTCTTCTGGTTGTTGTGATTGGGCAGGGCGGTGTCGGAGGGTTCGATGGTGCTCACGGGGCGTCTTTCCTTGGGATGTTTCCTTACGCGCACATTATAAGGGAGTCGCGGACGGACCTGCGGCTTGCAGCGCAGAATGCCCGCGGATTCCGTTTTCGCGGACGTGGGGTTGCGGGCGTTTTTTTGCAAAACCACCCAGAAGAGGGCGGGCGGCGGCGGGCGGCGATAGTGGTACTATATGACGTTGCGCCTGCGCACGTGGGTGCGTCGTTTCAGCTTGTTATGGGGCGGTTGCCTGAGGTGGCCGTTCTTTTGCGTTGGGAAAGGGAATGGATATGGCGGAAAACACACCCCAGGCGCCTGCGGCGGCGTCGGGCGCGGAGGCGCCGGCTTCGCGCGAGCACTTCGCGTCGCGGCTGGGATTCATCCTGATCAGCGCCGGGTGCGCGATCGGGTTGGGCAACGTATGGCGCTTCCCTTACATCACCGGCGAGTACGGTGGAGCGGCGTTCGTGCTGCTGTACCTGGTGTTTCTGGTGATCTTGGGCATGCCCGT
>CAKUJT010000152.1 GCA_934661765.1 uncultured Senegalimassilia sp. | reverse complement strand
TTTTCTTCTCCCGCTGGTTTCTCTGTGCATCCCATATCTTTTTCTCTGGATTCTTCTGGGATATTGTTATCGGTTTCATGTTCTGTTTCGCTCTGTGTAGGCTCTGGTGTGTTCTCTTCCGGCTTTCTGGTATCTTCTCCGATTCCTGTGCCATTTTCTCCAGCATTTCTTCTCTTTCCAATAACATCTTGTTCATTGTTTTCTCTATCTTCCTCGAATCCATCTGTGTTCTCCTCCCCTGCGGCATCTTCCGGTTCGTACTTTTCTAGGATTTTAGCCGTTATTGCAGCAAATTCTTCCCAGGATATTTCCTTTGCTACCCCGGAGTATTTTTTGATATTTATCTTGTTCTCATGAAATAGGATAAACCAGATGCCCTTCCGGAAAGACCGGCTGCCGCTTGGAGCAATTAACTCTCGTAAGGCTTTGGGATCATCTTTTACTGTTACTGCTTTTCTTACAAGTTCTTGAGATATGTAGAAGTCTCTGATAAGTTGCTCTATGTCGTCATCCGCTCCCTGTTCTGGATCCGACTTGTTAAAACGGTTTAATTCTCTAATGTCCTCCCGGCTCGTCTGCGGAGTGATCATGTTTAAGTCGGAGTCTGGGAGGGACAGCATGGCTGCAAGCTTACTTTGTCCATACTCTAAAAATTCTGGCCGGAGTTCTTCAGAATTGCCGCCTATGGAATACTTTTTGTTTATCTGAATGAACCTTGTTGTATCTGATGGAGATAAGCCGCATTCTGCTTTGGCAAATTCTGCGATGCTCTTATAGCCATCTTGCTTGTATAATTCATTGTCATCTATTTTGCGTAAGAGATAGCCGATACGGACAAAATCTTTCTTCAATCCGTTCAGCTTGTCCTTTGCAGATGAGATATTCTGTTTTAATTTCTGTTTGATATCTAGCCACTCTGCGAGTGTCATTTGTTTATATTCCATGTTGCCTCCTATACTGCCGCTGCCATAATCGGTTGTTTCATTGTTTTAAGCCCTTTTGTGTACTTATTCAGTAGTTTCTCAATTGCTTTTTTATCTGGCTGTCTATCAAGCTCTGAATAAAACTGTAAAATCTTATCTGTTTTCAAATTAATTTCTACTGTGTAATATGCTTTTTCTAAATCTTCTTTCTTGCGAAGAAATAGGATCCATGTTTCTCCCGCCGCCATCTTTTTCATGTAAATGTCGCTTGTGCCTACGCAATGATGCAGTTCCCTTCCTTCTTTCATCAGCTCCTTGCATTTACCGGCCGGAATAATCATGTATGTATCATCTTCGTAGAAATATCTCCTTACTTCTGGCAGGCGTTCCTGTATCTGCTTATCTATTTCTGCATATTCGTTTAGTCTTTCTTTATCTAACTTTTCATTTCTGCGTTCTACCAACTGATCATGGCGAAGTTTTAAGTCTTTCGGAAAGCGAACTATGCTATCTCGTGTGTCGTATCCTTCTAAGAGTGCCATTCGGAGGTAATCTCTCCAGGTTGTGATCACCTTGCTTGGTGCTATTTTTTGTTTTTTTAAATAGTTAACCATTTTGTTGACACTTCCTAAATCATTCAAGATTTCTTTACATTCTGATAAGGTCATTTTTTTCTTTGATAACCACTCCAGGCTTCCCTTGGAGATTTTAATTCCCTGCTTTTGTTCATATTGCAGCCATTCTAATTCATTAAGCCCACCGTCAATCTGCTTCATTCGATTTACACGATTTCCGTCTAAGCTCAAAAGCTCTTTTAGATTTCTGGCCTTTGCAGGCAGTATTAAATTTTCTCCCCACCAATATCCACTACAAAGCTCTGTCACTAATTCATATAATCCACTTTTAATCAGGTACTCCCAGCATTGCCTTGTATGAAAATGCATAATATATCCGTTTACATGAAATTTCACTCCTTTATCTGCAAGAATATTCATGCCGCTCCTCTCCAAGTTTCCACATGGCAAAACTTCCTTTAGATTTCCCGGATATAGATATGAAGGCGAGAAGCGTTTTCCGGCCGGATTCTTATCCCAGAAGTCCTGTTCAAACTCATCCGCATCATTGAGCGTTCCATAATAGACTTTTCCGTATGTTTTCCCCATTGGAATAAGTGCCCGGCATTGTTCAAACAATTCAATCGTTTTACCTTCCTTGCTCCAGCGGCATACTGCTTTAAATTGTCGTTCTACCCATCTATTATTACATTTCTGCAATATCACTACTGGCGCATGTTCAGCTTTTTGCTTCTGGCGACTATTTGCAGATGCTACTTGATTGCACTTAGGGCAACGGACAATCTCTTTATGCTTCCATTTTTCCTTTACCGTTCCGCTCCCTTTGCAGGCAGTACAGGTATATGCTGTTTCCTTTCCTTCTCTTTTTGAAAATAAAATGTGACCCGGAAATACTTTTTCATCCAGCCAACGTTCCATGTCTTCTGTGACGCAAGGAACGTCTGACATTTCCTTTTCAATCCTTTCAGACTTTCTTTTATTCGCTCTCGCTCTCTTGATTTCGCTTAAATTAGTTTCATAGCCATCGACATTGCATGAATCCAAGAAATCTGATGCTCTTTGTCTATCCTCTTTTGTGTCCCAGATAAATTCTTTGTTACCCCAATAGTAAAGTCCTTTTTCGGCGAGTAAACCCTTACACATTTTTGCTACATTATCTAACCGGCAGGTTGTCCATTTATCATTGATCCAGGCATAATGATTTTCTTTGTCTGCAAAATAGCGAGCCTTTAACTGTTTTTTATAATACAAGCTAATCTCTACAACCTTTTTGCCATCAACTTCCAGGATTCGGCTTTTTGCTATTACTTCTTTTTTGTTCTTCATGTTTGTAAATGTGCTTGGGGGTATTCTTAAAAACTTTGCCCTTTTCACTCTTTTTCGCCTCCCAGATAGTAATTTCTGATGATTTCTTTCGCCTTACCCATTGCAGGGATTCCAAGTGTCACCTTGCCGGCTGTTACTCCTGCTGCTTTTAAGATCTCCTTATCCACCGGGACCTGATTTTTAAAGGACCACTTAAGTAATGCCGCTATGCAGTCTTTTAAGCTCTTACCTTTTTTTCTCACCTGATGGGCAAGTAAATCATTTTCCGAAATCTGTACACGAAGATATTCCACCCAGTCTTCCATGATTCCTTTTAACTTAAGATCGGCCACTTCGACATCAATCTTTCCGTATGCTGCCGTTTCGGTATCGCACAACTCCATGATGTCCCCCGACAGGTAGAGTTCTACAAAATCTTTCGGGATTCCGTTTTCTTTTGCCATCTCTTTCAGGCTTTTAATGTCTCCCTCGTTGAATAAATTTTCTGCAAGGGTGTTGATCTCTTTGTAGCTGCTCATTTCCCCAAATTTATCAAACATCTTTCTTCATCCTTTCTATCAGTTATCCACATTATCCACAATGCTGTGGATAACTTCTTTCTTACTACTTTTCAAAATAGCTCCCCTATTTGGGATTTATGCGGTTTTTAGCGATTTATAGTTGCTCTTTTTAGCTGTTCTTGTATCCACATACTGTATTCGTGTTTTCCCGGTTCTGACAAAAGCAGATGCTCCCTGGCTTTTTCTTTCAGTTGTTTCCACAAGTCTCCATTTGCCACTGGTTCTCCTTTTGTGGTTACATATCCATTTTGTTCCCATCTGTCTAAATTTTCTTCTAGCATCGTGAGAATAAAGGCGTTTTCAGTATGGATATGTATCTCACTTGGTTTTACTACCCTGCCTACTGCTTCCGTTATAGCTTCCAGGGTGGCTCTGTTATATGTTCCTTTTGTTTCTCTGAACTCTTGCTTTGTTTCTAGTTTCCCTTTTAGGATGCAGGCAAGCACATATCCGTATTTGCGGGTTTGTGTTCTTGGAGCTTTACTGTCTGTCCCTATGTAGATATGTACTTCCATCTCATTCCCTCCTCTTTAATTTCAACAAGGTATATTCTCTGTAAGGATAACCAGTAAATGGATTGTTTCCCTCATGTACTGATTCTTCATCCAGATAATATCCTTTCGGAATCCTGATTTTATTCCAGGTTTTCCATCTTACATATGTCTTCTTTTTTGGTTCTGGCAACGGGAGATTCCTTGATGTGGAATAGCTTGTCTCCCTAAGACGCTTATCGGTTTCTGGTGTCTTGGTAAGATAGGCTGCTAAATCTTTAAACTCGCCTTTCTCATATGTGAGCTGGCAAATTACTTTACCTTTCTTCCAAGCCTTTCTGAGAATCAAGTCTGTATCCGGTATTCTGTTTATTACCAGGTGGACATGCCATCCATTCTTAGTCCCTACTTCGATATTGCGAATCCATTTGACTTTGTATCCTGCTTTCCCGTATTCCCTCCGGATCACCTTCATTGCATCCGAAAAATCTCTCTTTGCTTCTGTCATATCGGACGGACGTTTTTCTTTTTCGTATGTAAGACATACAAAGTAATCGTTCTCTTCGAAGTGTTTTCTTAGCCTTCTTCTGCAGGTCTTCTCCTTATTCTTCTGATTGACAGCTTTCATCTGAGCAGGAGTGAGTTTCTTTTTCTTCTCCCTTTTCATTCCTGGAGAGCGATATCTGTAAGTGTGTTTTTCTTCTACCTCTATCGCATTATCAAATTCATATATATTTTTGGTATAACTCATATCTTTTGGTCCTATCTTTAATACGTTTATCAAGCTTTATACGGGACTTTCACCCGATTATTTCTTGACATTTTAAATTGCAGATAGTACACTCTAGGTATGGTTTTTTAGGCATGTACCATCTTGGTATTTGCTACTAAGAGGAGTCAAATCTTTGACTCCTCTTTTTCACGCTATGATATAGGTTTGTTTAATCACTTTACTTCTTTGTGCTGCATAACTTTCTGCTTCTGTTTCCGTTCCGTGAAAACATTCTAAGCTTCCATCTTGCCAGCGAATTATTTTCACTGGATTTTCTTTTTGTTTATTTCTCATATCCCTTCGTCAATACCACGAATATATTGTTTGGTGCATACTTCCAATCACCTCTATATGGGTCATTATGTACCAGGACATTGATCCAGCTAACACATACCCACAAAAGGAACAAAAAAGATATGATCACTATCGTATTTCCTATAAACTTCTTCATGACAGTACCTCATTCTTCGGCTAACCGGTCAAGGTATTCAATGCAGGCATTGTATTCCTTTTCAAGTAAGTTCTTGATTTCTTCCAGTCCTAAAAACTTGTTTTCTTCTGTGATCATAATTTCTCCTTTTCTTTTTCCTCATCGTGAGGTATACTTTAAGTGGTTTATTTGCTATGTGCCTAACCGGGAGTTGCCGCTCCCTCAGGCGCATTTTTTCATTTAAGCATCCGCACCCTTTTTCCGTAACCGCAGGCTTCCGCCACCTGCATCGGATCATAATTCGGAACGTGCTTTCGCATTATTGGGTC
>CAKUJT010000151.1 GCA_934661765.1 uncultured Senegalimassilia sp. | reverse complement strand
GGCACGGAATATCTGAAGACCCTGCCTCACGACGATATCGCCCCGGATTACTGGGATCAGCTGATGGCTGCAAAGCCGGCGGCTTTCATTATGCCGCAGGCTCCGCAGACAGCTAACACTCCGCAGCCACTCGGTCAGCAGCCAGCCCCGGCTTCAGCCGGAAATCCCTTCCCGGATATGTCCCAGACAGAAAGCATGGAAGCCCTCATGTCCTTTTTCGGATCGGCAAAATCAGCAAAAAAGGAAGACTGAAAAGTCTTCCTTTTTTAGATGCTCCGCTTGGTTCTACCGTTATTGGTTCTTACCGTTCACGCTATATTTACGCTCTACGTCTGCGCCGCAGATCCATTACCGGTGCCACGCATCCCATGAGGGCCAGCAGCGCCAGGATAGCCCACAGCTGCACATTGCCATCGTCCCCCGTGCGAACTGCGCCAGCCTTGGTGTTGGTCACCGTCACCATGACCGAATCGTCCTCTGCAACGATACCGTTCTGGTTGATGTACTCCGGCGAGTTAAAGCCTTCCTTCGTGTAATCATCCTCCTGAACGGTATAATATACACCGGCCGGAAGCCCTTTCACACGAACGTAGCGTCCCGCTTTCACGTCAAATTCCGCAATACCGTTCTCGAAAGTCACATCTCCGAACGTGCCGTTTAACGCCACGTTTTCCATGCCGGCGCTGCCGTTCTGCTGCAGCATCAGGGTGAAGTGGTACTTCTTCTTCGGATCCTCCGTGCCCTTGACCTGTTTTGCGATCAGCAGATCGCCAGTCTGTACCGTATTGGTGATCGTGCTCTTCCAATCACCGTCCTTCACATCGGCCTCATAACCCAGCACCGGAACTTCCTCCACGCTGTATTCACCGCCTGCGATCGGCAGATCCTTCCAGGTGTAAGTCCAGTTATTTTCCTCACTGAGCGTAACCGACATATTTTCATAGCGTTCCCCGTTTTTCAGCAGGTACACCTGAATCGCTTTCGGTCTAAGCCCGTTCTTATCGAAACCGTCGTTCCACTTCTTTGTCACCGTAAAGTCACGATTTGTTACGGTAGCGTTGTCAAAGCGCACTTCATCGTACTGCTTCGGATCCGTCACCACGCTGGTCACAAGATACTGGTTTCCATCGGCCTGCACATCTACACGAACGGTGAATACCCGCTTGTCCAGAGTGTAGGTATACGGTTTCACAAGGGATGACTCCCTGATCTGATAGTAGTATGAGCCTTCCACCGGTTTGCTGCGATAACTGATCTTTTTGAACGTGATCTTGCCGTTTTCATCGTTCTTCGCTATATCGGTGTATCCACCTTCTATTTTTTTACCGTTCTCATCCACCTGAGCGATGGAGAATTCAAACAGCCCTGCCTTGGTGCAAAGTTCATTGTCAAGGTATTTCCATGCTACCGGCGTGTATTCCGGCACCCTCATGGATTTGATATGACCATGCTGCGTCACCGCGCTGATTTCGCCGATGTCATCTGTCTTCGAGCTGATCACCTTGGTACCGTCGATCCGCAGATCCGCGCTGTTCACCAGTCCCTCTACGCTGGCACCGCACTCGGTTTCAAAACTCAGATGGAAGATCGGATATTCTGCCGGATCTGTGATCTGGATCGCCAGCGTACTCCGCTTCTGCGATACTTTATAAGCGTCTGCCGGGATTTCCTTTCCATCAGGATCCGTCAGTCTGATGTTGCTTAAATCAGTGATCAGGACCGGATTCAACACATCCGAAATCGTTGCGGATTTCAAGTCTTTCAGTTCTTTTTCTGTGTACATGCTGTACAGGTTCACATCGAAATCCCATGTCACGATCGGGTTGCCATTGTCGGCCTTCTTCGTGATCACCTTGCCGCTCTTATTCAGCAGTTTTTTCACTTCGATGGTCCCGCTCTTGCTGTCACTGTTCACCGCCCCATCGGCTGCAGCCGCCAGGAATGCATTCTTCACGGAAAGCACCTTGCCTTCCTCTCCGCCTACTGCCAGGTAAGCATCTCTGTCGATGCGGACAGCATACGTTACGGTGACTTCCGTATCCTTCGGAAGATTTGCAAAGGTCAGCTTGAAAGAATCATTTCCTGCGGTAAATTTTGCATCATCTGGCAGAGTATCCTTCGTATAGTGTTTCGCATCTTCCTTACCGGACTTTACTGTGATATCGAAATCGTCCATGGTGAGAGCTTTCTGTACAGTTTCATCGGCAGGGTCAGCTGTCACCTTATCCTGCAAAGTAAACTCCTTACGTCCGGCGTTTCCGGTCTTTCCGGTGACAGACCACAGCGTGGTGGACGTATCTTCCCCACCGGAGCCGTTGCCTTTATATTCTTTCTCAGCATCCACCGGGATCTCCGGTTTGAAGCTGCTTTCCGCCGAAGCCTGGAACTGAGATCCTCCCCTGTCCATGACTGCGCCGTTCTGCAGCTTTGCAGAATCCTCGGCCTTGCCTCCGTTTGCGATATATGCGTCCTGATTCAGGACGGTAGCATACTCAACGATATAGTCCTGTCCGGCATCCAGCACCTTATTGGCATCCGTGTTCTGAATAGTCACATCCAGCTTAAGGCCGTCCGCCTTAATGGTCAGATTGTCCTCAGTCCAGCCGTCCGCCTGCAGCTTCCGGTTCTTGTAGATCACATTCTTGCCCTGTTTTACCACGATGCTGTCCTGATCGATCTGCAAAGCTGCCTCCGCAGCCTTTTTGACCCGGGCGTCATCGGCCGCAATCGAAACATTGTCTGTCAGCGTGATCTTGTTGTTCTTGCTGAAACCTGTGTTGACCTTCAGCTTCCAGGAAGATCTGCCCGCTGATGGAGTCTGGCTCTCAAGAGATTTCTGCAGCCCTTCCTCTAAAATCTCGATATGATTTCCACTTTCTTCTTTCTCTGCACCATTACTGTTCGCCACCTTGTTCTTCATGATCGTCTGAATCGTACAGTTCGGATATTGCTGACGTATTTCCTTAAAGAATGCTTCCCAGTCGGTTTCCGTATCATAGGTTGCTGCCAGGTAGCGATCTCTCTCCAGGTTGTCCACCACGATGTCAAATCCGACTGCAGAACTATTTTTCTGCGGGGTCCGGGTGGTGATAGTCACAGTATGTTCCTTGCCGGCATGATCCCTGACTGTGTTTCTTTCAGTCTGTTCCTGGTCAGTTCCTTTGAAGGAAACCTTTGATTCACAGAGCAGATCCTTCTCTGTGAGCTGTCTGCTGTCAGTCAGTTTTGTTTCCGTATAATATACCTTGATATTTTCGAATTTCGTATGCTTCTGCAGCGCATAGGTAAGCTGACCGAGAAGCTTTGATTTTTGATCCGCATCTGTCATCTCGCTGAGTTTTATTGTATTACCTGTTTCTGGATCCTTATAAGTAAATTCGCCGATATCATATGCGCCGGCATCCTTCAAAGCAGCAGTCACATCGTCCTTACCCGTTGTCCCGGTCCAGTTGTAAATCATCCAGGATGTCTTGCTGCCGGCAGCCTCACTGGATGTTCTTATTTTTCGTACCAGTTCATCGGCCAGGAACTCGGCTTTCACACCGGCTCCGCAATCAACTTTCAGAATAGGATCTTCTTCTGATCCTGCTGCCGTCTTTGCCTTTTTCTTCGACTTTGTTACAGGCGTCCCGGATTTATACGGAATGACAGCTTCCCCACCATTGCTGATGGTCAGATTGCCGCCATGGTACCACTGGCTGTCACGGAAAGCACTGTTTCTATCCATATCCAGTTCCAAATTATATGTGATGGAGATCTTGGTGTCAGCAGGCACCTTGCTGCCATCTGCCCGGCTCACTTTGACCTTGTAGAGAGATCCCGGATGTGCTGTGAATGTTTCAACCGGTTTATAGATAAAGTCTACGACCCAGCCGTTTTCCGCACGACCGCTCCACTGTCCGTCACGGACGCCACCAGAATAGATCTCCTGTATTTTATCGCTTCCCAGCCCGGATATGCCAGGTCCGGAGACGGTGATCTTCATATCCTTGAGATCGACAGCCTTATCCAGTGTCTGCAAAGCTTCCTTGTCTTTTTCTGTATAAGCTGCCGCTTTGCCGCTCTTCGAGCCGCTGTCGTTATAGCCCTTCAGGAAGTCTTCGATCAAAACATATTTTGTTGCGGTATAACCTACCTGGGTATCCAGACGATACCCCGCCTCATATCCGCCGTGTTTCTCATCTTTCTTCGGTGCGGTGATTACCGCCTTGTTCATCGCCAGAGATGCCACGATATTTCGTTTCACGGTCTGGCTCTGCAGTGGCTGAGGACCACCGTCCCAGCTTCCACTGGATGCACCATTGGTCATGTTCACCTGATATACGGTATCTTTCTGATTTCCCGCTTCTTCTGCTGCCTCACAGAATTCTTTCTGATCGAAGGAGGTATTGTAGGTGATGTTCACATTCGCAGCGTCCTTCAATCCATCCATCTGGAGATCGAAACCGTCTTTCATATTTCCCGCATAAGTAAGAGTCAGGGTGACTTTCCCGCTAGTCAAAGTCGTTTGATGATCCGCGGCTTCTTCCGCTTTTTTCAGATCACCTGCTTTTACGTTGAAGGAAGGTTGACCACCAGGGCCGGCCGCTGTGATCTTCATAGATTTCAGCTTCGTATGATCCGCCGGATTTACCGTGATCGTATTATTGTCCCGATCGGTCGCAGAGGACTTCGTCATATCATCGTGAACCGCCCAGCTGCCACTGTAAAAACCGGTAGATGTACTGTCGATCAGATCGCTGCTGGTATTCCCCTGATTTGTTCCATAAGATGAAGCAGAAAGTTTCCAGGTATCCTGGATATTAGACACATCAGAATCATCCTCTGTTTCCAGTTTCGTATCGGACAAACCCTTGCTGACCGGCATCCATGGGATGGTGCCGGTTGCTTTGACTTTGAATGGATACTGAGTGCTTCCTGAACTTCCCCATTCCGTCATATCACCTGTCGCCGCAACAAGCTCAGCCTGACAAGAAGAAGCTGTGCCTACGCTGCCATTATCCACTCTGGTAAAAAATCCGATTTTAATATGCTTTCCATCATATTGCGGAAATGATCCATAAGTGGACGAGGATACGCTGTTTGTCGGAGCCGAACCAGATCCGATGAAATAAATGGTTTCTCCCGAATCTGCACTCATCGTGGTTCCCGGAGAATTGTCCTTGATGGTAGCATTTGTAAGCAGATTATGACTCGTTTTACTTCCACCGCACTGCGACCAGGCCCCACTGGAAGTTTTGTAAAAAAACCCATTTGACAAAATCGACTGCCCGTCTATACTTCTATGCGGATCACTGGAAAAATTCGATTCTCCGATAAGCAAAGTCTGGCCTCGCGGAACCTTTACATAAAAATCCGAGAAGCGCCAATCAGATCTATTGTTCCAGTTCTCCGTATTGCAGGTGAATTCCCAGAAGATCGTATTGTCATCCACCCAGCGCCCCGTCATAACAGAGGCCGCGTTTCGGGCAAATCCATAACCGCT
>CAKUJT010000150.1 GCA_934661765.1 uncultured Senegalimassilia sp. | reverse complement strand
GGCCTCGGAGCAAGGTTTGGATACGAGCGTGTATAAGCGAGTATTCAAACCGCCGCGACTAAAGTCACAAATATAGGGGCTAGACTCTCTTCGGGGGCGTCTCTTTGCCTGCGGCAAATTCCTATTTACCTTTTGCTACTACCAATGGTATCTGTTCTTGTTCTGCTTTTTTGATATATTCTTTCTCAATTTTAGAATCCGTGATAATCTTATAGGCATCTTTCACCGGGCAGATGACAGAGACATAGCCCGCGCCGAATTTACTGCTGTCTGCAAGGACATAGACTTCCCTTGCAGATTTGAAGATTGCCCGCTTTACCTGCATCTGTGGGGTTGCAATTGAGGTCAGGCCTACGTCAAAGTTAATGCTATATACACCGATAAATGCCTTATCAACATGGAACTGTTCCATATGCTGGATGGCTACATCACCCATTGTTGCGGCAAGATGTCCACCGACATAACCGCCGACCATGTATAATTCTATATGACGTACATCTGCCAGTTCATTTCCCACTAGAAGAGAGTTGGTTACGACTGCCAGTCTCTTTTCCGGATGTTCCTTTATGTGGAGTGCCAGATAAAAGCTGCTTGAGGCATCGTCAATGATAATCGTATCTCTATCCTCAATGTACTCGTAGGCACAGGCTGCGATTTCTTTCTTTTTTTCGGTGTTGCGGTAAACGCTTTCTGCTGTGTATTTATGTTCTGCCTTTTTCTCAAGGCTGACCGCCCCGCCATGTATTCTTTGTAAAAGACCTTCTGCTGCCATATCTCTGATATCGTTACGAATCGTTACTTCTGAACAGTTCAATTCTTTGCTGAGGTCTGCAACTTTCACTTTTCCATCTTCGGTTACTTTCTGTAATATAAGACTCCGCCGTTCCTGTAACATTTCTTTTCACTCCTTGCCCGAAAATTTATCTGAAATAAATTTATCTGAAATGTACTTTGCCTGGACCAAGTTTCTGTGCTGTCATTGTCATAATCGGTACAAATTTATTGCCAAAATCTGCTTTGGGTACGATAATTGCCTGTTCTGCCCCATAATAGAATCCTATTGTTTTTGGAGTTGTTACTACTTTCTGAATCTGCTCCCAGGCATATTTTTCTTCATTTTCTGCATAGGAAACAATAATCCCCTCTTCATTAAATAGCAACTCGTTAGATACCCGGTATTTTTCTATCGAACTGACCTGTTTTTTCGCACGATATCGGAGTAAAACCGGTGTGTATCCAATAAAGATCATTGCTGCAAGCAAATAAAACGGCACACGGGAAAGTTCGGTCTTTCCTGTGATAAACATAATGATTTCCATAAATGCGATTGCCACTCCAAGTATATTGGTCAGAAATCCTGAAAACTTAGAATAGGTATGATACAAAGTAAAGTCAAATAAATATTGTTCTGTCATTTTTACTGAAATTCTTTCTTCCATAAAATTCTCCATTTATAACTATTCATAATCATGCACTTTCGATATATGCCAAAACAATCTTGAGATAACTCAATTACGGTACATTCTGTATATACTCGTATTATAAAGAAGTCTTTTAAATATCTTCTAAATAGTTATTTCTATACCATTTTATACAAGAAAGAAATCCTCCTGTATTGTATCATACAGAAAGATTTCCTTCCACAGATTCTAATAATTTTATGCTTACTCTGCCGCTTCCCCTGTAACCTTATAATGTGCCCAGCCTTCTGGTGAGTAAATACCTTTCTGCTTTTTCTGCATCATTTTATCAAAGAACGCTGTGATAAAAGGAATGAGGAACAGGGTGATGATTGAAGCAGTAGCACACTGTGCTGTTGCCATATCAACATATGGTGCCATTGTCGGATCTGCTTCTGCAACTGCTGCCGGAGTCATAGCAGAGTTTAATGCAGTAGTACCAATCGCTGCTCCCATTGCATTTTTCTCTTTTTTAGGCAGGAATATATTAACTACATAGAAGAAAATAACTGCTGTTGCCGCAGAGATGAGTCCGAGTACGATACCGAATGCCCCTGCTTTAAGGATTGTTGTAATATCGGTTTTAGCTCCGATGGAAATTGTCATGAAAAATGTAACGATAGGCTGTGCTGTTGCACAGGCTTTCTTGAATCCTTCGTCAAGATTTCCCCAGATAAAGCCGATTAAAATTGGAACGATTGTTGCTACAAGTGACATAAATGGAATCGATGCAAGTCCTGTTGCGCCAAGTGCAACCAATGTAAAGAATGGGCCATCATTTAAGGCCAGGATAGATACCGCTCCTGTATCTGTCGCATTACCAAACTGGGATGATAACGAGATGTAAAGGGAACTATTAGAGTTAGTAATTGCTGCGATCATAACGAACGGCGTGATTCCTAAAAATCCTGCTGGTCCGCATATTTTTCCTACAACTAAACCGAAGACAACGCCTAATACAAACTTTACACTGGTCATGACAACGCCCTTATAAAGAGGCATTCCCACCTGACGTATATTAATAGATGCACCGCACACAATGAGGAAAAATCCCATCATGCAGGCATTTCCTTCATAAAATAATGCGGTAACATATCCACCAATCTGAAATACCTGAGGTACAAATGTCGCAAGTAATACTGCGATAACGAGTGGGATGATAACCAGTCCCCCCGGAAGATTTTTCATTTTATTTAACAAATCAAGGTCTTTTTTCTTTATCTGCTCATTTGTCTGTTCATTTACTTGTTCATTCATCTTTTCTTTCATTTTCCTTCTCCATTACACGCTACTTGCGTGCTCTCTCATCAAACAATCTGTTTACAATGTCACAAGCCGTATTATCATTACCTGTCAGACCGCCTTTGCCCACGATAGGAAGCCCACTGTACGGACTGCCAATCAGTCGGCCGATATCTGTCTGCGGAATTACATAATCAACAACTTCGATACATTCCACCCCAAGCTGATAACAAACATTAACCATCGTATCTCCGCCTGTTGTATAAATTCCCGCTACTTTTTCTTTTCCCGAACGTCCAAGTACTAACTGTATAATGGTTCCAAGTCCTGCATTAATACGGTTGGCACTCATTCCATCTGCATAACCTCTCTTTGCATCCTCTTCTTCAAGATTTAACAAGTCGCCATGCAGAGCTGTTTCAAATAAAATGGCTCTCGGCGGAACTTCTCTGTCCATAAGCTCTGCCGCCTTTGTAATTGCCTTATCCACTTCAAATAAAGCATCCTCTCCACCTTCAATGAGTGGAATCGGGTCTACGCTGACTCTGACATGACGCTCATCCTCACAAAGAACTTCCATCTGCTTCTTTGTAACTGGTGTCGCACTTCCCGCCGCAATCAGTACCGTTTTTCCTTCTTCACTTCCCTTTGGAGGAAGATTTGCTTCTTCTTTTCCGATAATATTTCTATAGTAAGCAAGTTTTGATGTAAATGGTCCAGGGTCTACAGATACCACATTCCACTCTAAGGAAATACAAGCCTGTGCGATATTTTCTACATCTTCTAATGTAATCGCATCCACAACAAGTACTTTTGCCCCATTTTCTCTTTCTTCTATAAGCGCATTCTTAATTGCTTCCTGTCCGGCTAACACTTTATCTAACGTTACCAGGCCAACCTGTCTTTTTGTCTGACTCTGTAAAAGTCTTGGTATGTAATTCTCTTTTACCGGTGTTCTTACATCCTGTGCAACCGGTGTATTAATAAGTGCTGTTCCATCTATCACCGAATATCCACCAACTAAAATTCTGCGGGACTGCGGCATGGCAGGAACAACTACCGCTACCGTATCCTCATCAAGCTGGTCTAATATCGCATCAATTTCTACCCCAATGCCCCCTCGCATCGTTGTATCAATTCGTTTCTGAAAATATTTCACTTTCATATTTTTCAATGCGATGGTTGCATCTTTTACTTTATCATATGCTTCATCTGCTGGGAGAGGACGGCTGTTACTGCTGATAATAATTGCATCCAGCTCATCTAATTCCTCTGCTTTTGTCGCAGCTTCCACGTTAAAAAATACCGCTGTTCTTGCTTTACTTCTTGCTAGTAACACCCCTGTTGTCGTTGCCCCGGTAAGATCGTCCGCTACTGATCCAATAAGTGGCATGGCTGATTCCTCTCTTTCTATCTGTTTACTCTTTGCTTCTTGCTGTCACTTTTTCTTCCGCTTCTTTACCAGCTTTAATTAATCCTTATAGATTAGTTGTTTTTCGCAAGCTGTTTTGCCGCATATTCCGCAACAACCTTTGTGGATTCAATTAAGCTTACGCAATCTGCGATTCCTTTACCAGCAATGTCAAATGCTGTTCCGTGGTCTACAGAACTTCTGATAAATGGAAGCCCGAAAGTAAGTGTAACAGACTTTTCAAAATCTAAAGTCTTACATGCGATATGACCCTGGTCATGGTAGAGAGAAAGAATAGCATCATATTTACCAGACTTTCCGATATGGAATACCGAATCTGCCGGACAAGGACCAACTGCATTGATTCCCTTTTCCTGTGCAGCCTTTACTGCTGGTCCGATATCTGTGATTTCCTCTGTTCCAAATAATCCGTTATCTCCGTTATGTGGATTAAGACCTGCGACTGCAATCAATGGATTCTCAATTCCAACTTTGCGAAGTTCCTTATCAATATTTACTACATTTTCAAGAATAACTTCCTTTGTAGCGTAGTGGCAGGCATCTACTAAAGACATGTGGCGACTCACGAAAAATACTCTTAACTTATGGCAGGAGAACATCGTCAACGCATAAGGAGAATGAGTCTGATTCTGATAAATCTCTGTATGGCCTGGTTCTTTAATTCCGATCAGTTTAATTGCTCCCTTATGAATCGGGGAAGTAGAAACGGCATCCACCTTCTTCGCCATTCCAAGCTCGATAGACTTCATAATCCAGTCAATCGCCATCTGACCTGCAAGCTCCTGAACCTCACCCCATTTGATAGAATCTGTATCGTAATCACCAGTTTCAATAACATCTACAACACCATATTCATACTTTGCTTCAGAAGGATCTTCAATCTTATTGTACTTTAACTCTTTTCCAAGTACCTTCGCCGCTCTGTCAAGAATAGCAATACTTCCAATCACAAAAGGCTTGCAACATTCATGAATCCCTTTATCAAGCATAGTTCCCACTACGATCTCCGGTCCAATACCTGCAGGATCTCCCATTGTAATCGCTGTTACTGGTTTAAAAACTTTTTCGCTCATCTTTCATTTTCCTTTCGTTTTAGATTTATGTTTTATTTCGTTTTTCTTTTGTTTATGAATAAATCTTATAATATACTTTCGGTTTTTTCAACCTTTTTTTGTAGATTCGGAATTTTATATAGATTATATATATTCATTTTATGCAGTTTATATAGTTTTTCTCTCATTTGTCTTTCGTTTACTTTCGTTTTTTCGTTTGTGTTTTATCTAATATTCAACATAAGCAGGATGCAGGATTTTCTTCTCCAGACAAAGACAGCCAATTTCTATTTATCATTGAACTTTTCCTCTCAAACTGCTATAGTTAAATAGATATCGTAATTAACACATGGAGGTTTTTATA
>CAKUJT010000149.1 GCA_934661765.1 uncultured Senegalimassilia sp. | reverse complement strand
ACGCCCGGATTCGAACCGGGGGTGAAGGCTTTGCAGGCCTCTGCCTTACCACTTGGCCACGTCGCCATCCTGGCGTCCTGTCTTATAAAGAGCTGGTTGGTTTCCCAACCAGCTCATCTAAGACAATGGAGCGGACAACGGGATTCGAACCCGCGACCCTCACCTTGGCAAGGTGATGCTCTACCAGCTGAGCCATGTCCGCATCTCAAATGGTGGGCGTTACAAGATTTGAACTTGTGACCTCTTCCGTGTCAGGGAAGCGCTCTCCCCCTGAGCTAAACGCCCACTTGAGTCATTTGCTTCAGCGCTTTCGGCGCGTCGGCAAGGAGATATAATACCTGAACCAGAATTCTTGACAACCCCCTTTTTTGAAAAAGTTGGAACTTTTTTGCCAGTCAAGGATTGCAACCACTGTTTTCCCAGATGAAACACCTACCTTTGAGCAAATCCCCCAGCATCTTTTTTTCGAGACAATCATCAGCAAGAGACTACACGAAGCAATGGAGTTGTCCGAATGATCAAATCACCCGCCACGCATAGCCGAGCGGTTAAACCCGTAGCTACCAATCAACCTGATAAGGTCATACGGAGCGTCGCGACGATGCGACACGCAGCATGCCTCCATCATCCGCAACTCGGCTTTGCTCTCGAAACCAGATCATGGACAAGAATCACGACAACGACCGATAGCCGTCGCATGCCCTATAACGAGAATTCGACAGGCATGTCATCAACGGTTCCGTCCTGGTGCTCAGGCTGTCCTGCACAATGGTAAGCCGGTTGAGCTGGTCGATCGACAAGCTTCTATATCGATAAGAGCAACAAAAAAGCGGCCTGATGGCCGCTTTCTGAATTCTGGTGTCGGAGGCGGGATTTGAACCCGCACACCCGTTACGGGCACAAGCACCTCAAGCTTGCGTGTCTGCCGTTCCACCACTCCGACGAGTTGTTGCCGAAAAGCAACGATGATTAATATACCCGAACCTTACGTACTTGCCAAGACCCAATTTCAAAAATTTTTATCGGGTGGCGATAGTGCCGGACGGATACACGATCATAAGCGCAATAAGCGACAGCAAGAAGACGACCGCGAAGATGATGGTGATGCGATCAAGGTTCTTCTCAACGATGCTGGTGCCGGTTTGCGAGGAATACACGGAGCTGGCAATCATATCGGAGATGCCCGTGCCCTTGCCGGAATGCAGGAGGATGAAAATGATGAGACCCAAGCCGGAGATGACCAGCAAGGCGATAAGGATGATCAAAAGCGGATTCACGTGATGCTCTTTCACTCGAAATAACTACGTACGCAAGTAAGCAAGTATAACGAAACGCGCCCGCGCAGGCAAGAAACCGGCGACGGGCGCGAACAGGGTCATGAAAATCACGCATTACGAGAACAGGCTGCGTCCCGTCATCTCAGCGGGAGCGGAAAGCCCCATGGCATCGAGCAACGTGGGGGCGATATCGCAAAGCGCGCCTTCCTTATCGCCGAGCACACGCCCGGTGTCGGCACCGTCCACGAAGATGAACGGCACCTTCGCGGTGGTATGCGCCGTGTGGGGCGTCCCGTCGTCCGCGATCATCTTGTCGCAATTGCCATGATCGGCCGTGATGAACGCGAAACCGCCTTTGCGGCGTATGGCGTCGACGACCTTGCCGACACCGGAATCCACTGCTTCGACGGCGGCGACGGCGGCGGGTATGACGCCCGTGTGGCCGACCATATCGGGATTCGCGAAGTTCACGATGTACACATCGGCCTCGTCGGCATCGATGGCCGCAGCCAAGGTGTCCGCGACTTCCGGTTCGCTCATCTGAGGCTGCAGATCGTACGTGGCGACCTTGGGGCTGGGGATGAGGCTTCGCTGCTCCCCTGCCTTAGGCTCCTCGCGGCCGCCGTTGAGGAAGAACGTGACGTGCGCATACTTCTCGGTTTCGGCGATATGGTATTGACGCAGGCCGGCGGCGGAGAGCACATCGGCAAGCACGTTTTCCGGGAACGTCTTGGGAAACGCGATCGGTGCGGGGATGTCCGGGTCGTACTCGGTGAGGCACACGAACGAGACCTGAGGCCGACGAGCGCGATCGAATCCATCGAAGGCATCATCGACGATCGCGCGCGTGATCTCACGGGCGCGATCGGGGCGGAAGTTGAAGAACACGACGGCATCCCCATCTTCGACGCCGCGGCCATCGAGCGCCACGGGCTCGACGAACTCATCGGTGACATCGGCATCGTATGATGCTTGCATGGCGGCGACGGGATCGCCCGACGCGGCGAGCGGCTTTGCGCACACAACGGCCTCGTACGCTTTGGCGACACGGTCCCAACGCTTGTCGCGATCCATCGCGTAATAGCGGCCCGAGACGCTTGCCACACGCACGGCGTCTTGGAACCCGTTCTCGGCGATGAAATCCTGCAGCTGCTGCATGTAGCCCTTGCCGCTTGACGGCGGGACGTCGCGGCCATCCGTGAACGCATGCACGCGCACATCGCCGACGCCGCTTTGCACGGCATGCTTGATGAGCGCATACAGGTGCTCGTTGCTGGAATGCACGCCGCCATCGGAGAGCAGGCCCATGAGGTGGAGCGCGGCACCCGGCACCTTTGCGGTCTCGATAGCATCGTTGATCACGGCGTTATCGCAAATGGAGCCGGTGCGGCAAGCCATATTGATACGCGAGAGCTCCTGATGCACCACGCGGCCGGCGCCGATATTGAGATGCCCCACCTCGGAGTTGCCCATCTGACCCTCAGGCAGGCCCACAGCCTCTCCCGAGGCTTCGAGCTTTGTATGCGAGCATGTTTCGAACAGCTGATCGAGCACCGGCGTGGATGCCAGCGACACAGCGTTGCCCGGACCCGCAGGCGCCAAGCCCAGGCCGTCCATGATAATCAAGCATGCCGGAAGGGAAAGCTTCCCGCAAGCGTTTTCCGACGCGCTCATTACAGGCACGCTTTCACCAGCTGAACGAACTGATCGGCCTTCAGGCTGGCGCCGCCGACCAGACCGCCGTCGATATCGGGCTGCGCGAGAAGTTGCTCGACGTTGCCGACGTTCATGGAGCCGCCGTACAGGATGCGCATCTGATCGGCGGTCTCGACGCCGAACATATCGGCGAGCGTGGTGCGGATGGCGGCGCACATGTCCTGCGCCTGCTCGGGCGTTGCCGTCCGGCCCGTGCCGATGGCCCAGATGGGCTCGTATGCCACCACGCACTTGCCGGCCTCCTCGGGTTCCAAGCCCGCAAACGCGGCGCGCACCTGGGCGCAGACGAACTCCTCGGCGCCGCCCTCGTCACGCACGGACAGCGATTCGCCGACGCATGCGACGGCATACAGGCCGCCATCGAGCAACGCGCGGACCTTGCGGTTGACGTCCTCGTTGGTTTCACCGAAATAGCCGCGGCGCTCGGAATGGCCGACGATGGAGCACGTGCAACGAACGTCCTTGAGCATAGGCACCGACACCTCGCCCGTGAAGGCGCCCTTCGGCTCCCAGTACACGTTCTGCGCGCCGATCTGAATGGGCTGATGGTCGAACTCGAACACCGTGTTGACAGGCTTCAAATCGATGGAGGGCGGGCACACGAGCACGTCCACGGAGTCGGTCCAGTGCTTGTCGAAGTTGTTGGAGATGGTTTGCGCCAACACCACGGCCTCGGCATAGGTGTTGTTCATCTTCCAGTTTCCTGCCATAAGCGGTTTGCGGGCCATGAGGCACGCTCCTTTCAAAACGATAAGGGGGACGCATGCGCCCCCCCTTAGATTCACTAGCGCTTCAAAGCCTCCACGCCGGGAAGGGCCTCGCCCTGTACCAGCTCCATGCTAGCACCGCCGCCCGTGGAGATGAACGTCATACGATCGGCAAGGTCGAACTTGTTGACCGCGGCCACGGAATCGCCGCCGCCGATGATGGTATCGCCCTGCTGATTGTCCGCCACGGCCTCGGCCACGGCCTTCGTGCCTGCAGCGAACGCCTCCATCTCGAACACGCCCATGGGGCCGTTCCAGAACACGGTTGCCGCCTGCGAGATGGCCTGAGCATACAGCTTGGCCGTTTCAGGTCCAACGTCGAGGCCCATCATGTCGGCCGGGATTTCGTCGACGGATACGGTCTTAGTGTTGGCATCCTCGGAGAACTTATCGGCGCATACGACATCGACGGGGAGCAGCAGCTTCACGCCGCGCTCCTCGGCCTTGCGAAGCATAGCCGCCGCGCGCTCCACCCAATCCTCTTCCTTGAGCGAGGTGCCGACCTGCTTGCCCTGGGCCAGCAGGAACGTGAAGCACATGCCGCCGCCGATGATGAGGGTGTCGCACTTGTCCATGAGCGCGTCGATGACCTTGATCTTATCGGACACCTTCGATCCGCCCAGGATGGCGACGAAGGAACGACGAGGCTCATCGAGCATACCGGTGAGGGTTGCAACCTCGTTTTGCATGAGGTAGCCGGCGTAGGCGGGCAGAAGCGCGGCGACGCCGGCGGTGGATGCATGGGCACGGTGCGCCGTGCCGAAGGCGTCGTTGACGTATGCCTCGCCCAGCTTGGCGAGCTCTTGGCAGAACTCGGGATCGTTTTTCTTCTCGCGCTTGTCGAAACGGAGGTTCTCGAGCACGAGCACCTGACCATCCTGAAGAGCCGCGGCCTTGGCCTGGGCGTCGGGGCCAACGGTGTCGGAAGCGAACGCCACGGGGCGGCCAAGCAGCTCGGAGAGGCGCAGGGCGGCCGGGCGCAGCGTGAACTTCTCCTCGAAGCCCTCGCCCGACGGACGGCCGAGATGGCTCATAAGGATGACGCGGGCGCCCTCATCGATGAGCTTCTCGATGGTGGGCAGCGCAGCGCGGATGCGGGTATCGTCGGTGCAGACGCCGTCTGCCACGGGGACGTTGAAGTCGACGCGGACGAGCACGCGCTTGCCGCGTGCGTCGAGCTGGTCGACGGTGGCGATATCAGCCATGATGACTTCCTTTCAGATCACCGCGGATGCGGTGATGGCCAGCTAAAAGGCCCTGGTCCCGATTGCGCCTTGCAAAGCGACCGAGCGTGCTTCGGGCACGAACGGCACAGCGCGCAAGGGGCAAGGTTCGGTTCCAGGGCCCTTCATAGCGTTAAGCGGTTAAGCCGATTACAGCAGGATCTTCACAAGGTCCTTCACGCGGTTGGAGTAACCCCACTCGTTGTCGTACCAGGACACGACCTTGACCATGTTGGACTTGCCGCCCATGACCATGGTGAGCTTGCTGTCGAAGATGGAGGAATGGTTGTTGCCAACGATGTCGATGGACACGATGGGATCCTCGGTGTACTCGAGCACGCCGGCCAGCTCGCCTTCGGCGGCTTCCTTCATGGCGGCGTTGATCTCCTCGATGGTGACCTCGCGCTCAAGCTCGACCGTCAGGTCGACCATGGAGCCGTCGGGCGTGGGAACGCGCGTGGCGAAGCCGTCAAGCTTGCCTGCCAGCTCGGGGAGGACCAGCGACACGGCACGAGCGGCGCCCGTGGTGGTCGGGATCATGGACATGGCTGCGGCGCGGGCGCGGCGCAGGTCCTTATG
>CAKUJT010000148.1 GCA_934661765.1 uncultured Senegalimassilia sp. | reverse complement strand
TTTACAATTACAAACAAGAAGTAGGAGGTGATCCAGATATCTCCCTAAAAGACGCAGGGTGAAGCGTCTTATTTTTATGTCTTTTTCCGTCAGACGTTAAAGAAACGGGCAACTTCAAAACTGAATGGCCTGGGCACAAGCGTGAATTGGCTGGGCGGAAAGGAAGAACAATGAAAGAATTTAAACACGAACACAAAATGAAAATGAGATTACAGTTTTTTGGTGATTCAGGAGGAAACGGTGGCGGACCCGAGGGTGGGGACGATGGCGGAGCCGGAGCGGAACCAGTTTCTTTTGACGATTTTTTAGCACAGGAAGGGAATCAGGCAGAGTTTGACAGACGGGTTCAGAAAGCAGTTAATACGGCGGTAACAAACGCTCAGGAGAAGTGGCAGGCACTGGCGGATGACAAACTTTCCGAAGCGGAAAAACTGGCTAAAATGACAAAAGATGAACAGAAAACTTACATGCAGAATAAGAAAGACAAAGAACTTTCTGAAAGAGAGCAGAAAGTGGCAAGAGCGGAACTGATGGCAGAAGCAAAAAATACCTTAACTTCTGATGGTCTCCCGGTAGAACTTGCAGAGGTTCTTGATTATACGGATGCAGATTCTTGTAAAAAGTCAATGCAGACCGTAAAAGATACCTTCCAGAAGGCGGTAGAAGCAGCAGTCGATGAAAAATTAAAAGGCGATAAGCCGCCAAAGAAAGCAACAGAGACAGGTGGACAGGACAACCTTGAAAAGCAGGTATACAATGCAATGATGGGTATTTACAACTAAAAAAGGAGAGTGAGAATATATGGCACTTAATACATTAGCAACTGCAACTTTATTTCAGACACAGCTTGATAAGATTGCAGTTCAGGAAGCAACAACCGGCTGGATGGACGCAAATGCCGGTCAGGTAAAGTATAGCGGTGGAGCAGAAGTAAAAATCCCTAAAATGAGCATTCAGGGCATGGGAGATTATGACCGTGACAATGGATACCAGAAGGGCTCCATAACACTGGAATACGAAACTAGAAAAATGACACAGGATAGAGGTCGTTTATTTCAGTTAGATCCAATGGATGTGGATGAAAATAATTTCGTAACAACGGCTGGAGCGGCCATGGGAGAGTTTCAGAGAACACAGGTAATTCCGGAGATTGATGCCTATCGTATCTCCAAGATTGCAACAGAAGTTCTTACAGCAAATAAAGCTGGCATGATTGGTAAAGGTTACACACCTGGAGCAACTGGAACTTCTGCCCTTCGCAAACTTAAAGAAGGGATTAAAGCAGTACGCGATTATTATAATGGACCTTTAATCTGTCAGGCAACATCGGAATTTATTATGGAATTGGAATTGGAGCTTTCGGGCAAGATTACAGCAGTTACTTTTTCGAAAGCTGGAATTCAGACGCAGGTGCCATCTGTAGATAATGTACCGATTATCTCAACACCTTCCAATCGAATGTATAGTGCAATCAAGATTAATGATGGAAAGACAGCAGGACAGGAAAAAGGTGGCTATGAAAAAGGAACTTCTGCAAAGAACTTAAACTTCTTCGTTTGCCCGACAACCACACCGATCGCAGTCACAAAACAGGATATCATGCGTATCTTTGACCCGAACGTGAACCAGAAGTTAAACGCTTGGCAGATGGATTACAGACGTTTCCATGATATCTGGGTATTAGATAACAAATTAGATTCTATCTATATCAGCATCAAGGAGGCATCATAATGAGATTGATCAATGAAAATGTAGAAAGAGAAGCGGAAGGTGCAGACATCCAGAAGTGGAAAAACAAAGGCTATGCCGAATTAGAGACAGAAGAAATCCCCTCTGACCCAACGGAGAATATTTCAGAGGAAGAAGAAGCTGCATCTGGGGAAGAAATTACAGAACCTACACAGAACTTAGAAGAACTTACCGTACAGGAATTAAAAGAACTTGCAAAGTCAAAAGGCTTAGAGGGGACGAGTTCTTTAAATAAGCAGCAGCTTATTGATGTCTTAAAGGAGGAATAATGTGCCAGAAGATGTGGAAATCTTAAAAGTCCTTACGGGATGCACAGACGAATCTCTATTAGGAGTTCTATTAGAGAATGCAAAAGAAACGGTTCTTTCTTACACAAACAGAAAGAACTTGACTCCACAGTTAAGAAAACCGATGAGGGATCTTGCTCTGATTGCTTATAACAGACGGGGAACAGAAGGGGAAAAGAGCCGGAGTGAGGGCGGGGAGTCATATAGTTTTGATGATGCACCAAAACAGATTTATGATATTTTAAACCGTTACCGGCTCGCTCGTGTGGGAGGAAAAGTTTATGAGGCTTCGGGAGAATAGACTGCATACATATTACCACCGAAAGAGGATTGTAGAAAAAGATAACGAAGGCTGCGTAACAGAACGGTACGATTTAGATATGCCGTTCCGGGGAGAATTTTGGCCGGCATCCGGCAAAGTACAGGCGGAACAATATGGCAGTCGCTTAAACTATATCAAGAATCTTCGCATAGCAGAAGGTTACAGAATCGAACCAGACGAAGATGGACACCTGCACTATATTCTTGATAGTGGCATTGACATTCAGGAACTTGATGGAATCAGTCTCTATCAGGCGATAGAAAAAGAAAGAGCTTTCGAACCGAAACTATTATGTATCGGTGGCAAAGCTCTTATTTTAGGTGGCAAAGCGGTTCTTTTTCACACGAAAACAAGGATCGTCTACAAAGCAGACCATAAAGTCGTAGCGATAAAACCATATCGTTTTCTCACGCTGGAGGTGGAAAGCCTATGGCAGTAGAAGGAATGGAAGAACTCGGCAGAAAGCTAAGAGAACTTGCACAAACGAATCTCACAGAAGCAACAGCACAAGCAATTGAGATAGTCAGATCAGCAGCAGTCTTAAATTGCCATGAAGATACCGGAGAACTTAGACAGAGCATCCATACGGAAATAAGACAAAACGGTGACACCATACAGGGCATATGTTACACAAATAAAGCGTATGCCCCGTATATTGAGTTTGGCACCGGCAAAAAGGGGCAGGAACATCATGCAGGGATTTCCCCAGACATCTCTCCAGCCTATAAGATGTCTCCGTGGTGGATTCATGAAAGCCAGGTAGATAGAAGGGTAGCAGAAAAATACCACTGGTTTTACATTGATACTTCAAAGGGAAGGTTTTATCAGTGCACTGGTAATCCTGCTTATCCCTTCATGTACCCCGCTTTAAAAGACAATGAAAAAGAAGTCTTAAGTGCATTCAGAACGGGATTTAGGGCAGAAATGAAAGGAAAATAAATGAAAAACGTAAAAGACCAGATTTACGCTGCATTGTGTAAAGTAGCAGATAACGTCACAGATGTATATCCTGCAAACTGGGCACAGTTCCCAGTGCTTCAGTACACCGAGGAGGATAACAGCGTCTTTGAGCGTACAGATAACAAAGAAGACAAAGCAAAGGTCAGATACCGTATTGACATCTGGCATAACAAGAGTACATCCGAAGCTGCGATGCAGGTAGATAAAGAAATCGCAGCACTTGGATTAGTCCGAACGGCCTGCATGGATGTACCAGACCCTTCAGGACTCAAACATAAACAGATGCGATATGAGGGAATCATTGATATGGATTCTGAGCTTGTATATTGGGATTAAGGAGGCGAATATATGTTAGCAAATGGAACAAAGTTAGGTTACAAAACGGGAGAAAGCGAATCTCCTTTCACGGACCTTCCTGGATTAAAAGAAATCCCGGAAATGGGAGAAGATATTGAAAAAGTAGATAATACCTGCTTAACAGATTCCCATAAAGTATATGAAAAGGGAATTGGGGATTTATCGGATATGAAGTACAAGTTTAAGTATGATAATACCAAAGCAGAATCTCCGTACAGAGTTTTAAGTGCGGCAGCGGATAAGGGAACAGTATTGACTTTTCAGGAAACACTTCCAGACAAGACAATAACAGAATTTACAGGACAGGTAGCAGTGAAACGTACCGGCGGTGGAGTTAACGGAGTGATTGAATTTGAAGCTACTATTGCCGTACAGTCAATCAAACGTACAGATCCAGCATAAGGAGGTAGAAGATGAACGAAAATATCGGTGGATTAGATGAAGCGAATGAAACAGAAGAAAAAGTAGTAGAGATTGAAAAAAAGAGAAAGCCTTTTCACTATTGGACAGTAGCAGGAAGAGATTACAAGTTAAAACTGCAGGCAGGCTCTGTTGAAAGAGTAGAGAACAAATATCATCAGAACATCATAAATATGATTGATGAAATCCCACCTCTCTCTGTCATGCTGACGATCATTCAAGCAGCGATGGAGAACTGGGAGCATAACATGAGTTATACAAAAATCAAAAAACTGTATGACACATGGACAGAGAAAGATGGTGGAGACCAGTTTAGCCTTTATACGAAAGTCATTATCCCTACACTGGTTGTTTCGGGTTTTTTCCCGGCGGAACAGGTGGAGGACATCATGGAAGAGATGAAATAACCACCACAACAGAGTATCTTATGTACCTTTATCCAGAGGCGTTATATGCAGGCATCAGTCCGGAACGCTTCTGGAGCTTATCCCTGAACGAAATCATTGATTGTTTAGAGGCGTATTACAAAAGAGAAAAAGAAAAAAGAAAGCAGACAATATGGGATAACTTCATTCTGGCAGAAACGATTGTCGGCAATCTGACTGCTGCTTTTTCCGAAGACGGGCGGACATTAAAGGCATGGGATTATTACCCTGAACTATTTGCAAAAGAAAAAGAATTAGACGATGAAAGAAGAAAACAGGAAGAATTAGAGCGATACAAAGAAGCTTGGCAAAAACGTATCGCACAATTTGAGAGCCGGGAGTGATCCGGGCTTTTATTTTTGAAAGGAAGGAGGTGGAAATGTGAGTGAAGACCTTGCAAAATTAAAGGTTACGATAGAAGGAGACTCGAAGCATTTTAAAAGAGAGATGAGTCAGAGCGAAGCAGAAGCCAAGAGAGCTTCTAATGCCATCAAAAAAGCAATGAGCGGCATTGATTTTAAAAACAAACTTGGCAAAGAAGAACTTGCCGCAGGCAATCCTTTAAAAAAGACACTGTCTGATATAAAATCCGGCGGCCTTCCCCAATCAGTAAAGGACTCAATGAAAGATTATGTAAAACAAGCCCAGCTTGCCGCAGGAATCAAAGTACATACAGAAGAGTACAAAGACTTATCATCAGATATTGATGCGGCAGAAAAAGCCTTGAGTAAGCTAGAAAGAGAACAGCAGCGTCTATCTGTTTTGGGAGAAGACAAAGGATTGTCTGGTGAATATCAGGATTTGACAGAGAAAGCGAAAAAAGCACAGGCAGCCATTGAAGAACTGATCGTGAAAAGAGGGCAACTTGAAAAGGCAGGAGAAGATGTAGAATTTACTCCTCAGTATCAGAATCTTTACGATTCAAGAATGAGTGAAAATCAAAAGTTGAAATCTTTAGAAAATCAGAAAAAGGAGCGGATGAGTCAGGGACTTCCGATGACGGATGTTGATGCATCTGGACAAATGTTCAATCTGGATGAAGAAATCGT
>CAKUJT010000147.1 GCA_934661765.1 uncultured Senegalimassilia sp. | reverse complement strand
TTATCGGTTGTGTCTGTTACTGTTGCTTTTGTGAGATCGGTATCTGTGTTACCTTCAGCGGCAGTTACTGACATTTCATAGGTTTCTTCAGGAATGTTGTTACCGATTACTTTTTTCTCGATGGTGAGGCTGCCGGCTGGCATGTTTTCTACCTGTATGGTCGCACCACCTGCAATTCCTGTTACCGTATATCCTGCTTTAGCACCAAAATCCTGCATTGCTTTTGTAAATGCAACATAAATTGTTTTACCGGAATTCTTATATCCAGGTGCTGCGCTGACTTCTGTAAAACGATATAAACCATCTTTTTTCAAACCAGTGAATTTAATTTTTCCATTCTCACCGGTCGTTTGTGTCTCTTTTCCCTCATTCATTACTGTCTCAAAATCAGTAATTTCTCCATTCTCGACTTTCGCCTTTTCCAGTTTAAACTTTGCACCTTCAATCAGTGCCTGTGTCTGACTGTCCACTTTTAAAATAGAAAAACTTCTTGAACCAGTAATTTCTGCTCCGGCACTTAAAACAATTATTTCCTTTGAGTTATTAACTGTAGTGTTCTCGACTCCCTCATACCATGCAGTATTGGATAAAGTAACCGCAGTATCTTCAGCAGCATTTATCGTAACCTTATACTTGATTACAACCTTTTCATCATCTGGAACTGTAAATCTGTATTCGTTATTATTTGCATCTCCAGTTCCCGTTGTAAATGTACATCCAGACTGTGCCAGAGATTTTCCATTTACCGTGATACTGTCTGAAAGCAGAGTCATAATCTTCGGCATCTGGTCCACAACAGTAATCGTGTCTTTATCTTTTAAAAGATTCTCTCCATTTGGATTCACTGTTAATGTATAGGTTGCGGTAGAACCATTTATATATTCTGAATCTTTCTTAAGAGTAGTATTCTTTATGGTCTTAGTTGCAGCAGCTTCTGGACTGGTGTTACCATCATATTCTACTTTTGCCTTATTCTCATAAGTCTTTTCTGTATAAAGACCAATATATTCATCATCAACAAGAGTATCAATCGCTATTTTTACATAGCCTTCGTTACTGTTTTTGCTGTCAGATTTTAAACCGGTAACATTAAATGTCAACTTACGGGAAGCTTCATCATATTTAATACTGTTACTATCTATCGCAACCTTTGCTGCCTGCCTTCCCCTTTCAGTAATCTGTATATTTTGTGTATTTCCGTTTGTTACATACTTGAGGCCTTCTGGTAAAGTATCCGTAATTGCTGCAACACTGTTTTCACCATCAAGCGTACCAAGTGTGCCGTCTTTGTTCAGTGTGATGAACCAGCGAATTGTATGATTTGCCTTGTCATAATCGCCGGCTTCCTTGCTGATGGATGAGTGTTTATACCATACCGTACTATCGCTGACTGATAGTTCCTGCCCCTTCCGGATTGTTAGCTTACCTGCATTAGTATAGGTAAATTTATCTCCATCTTTGTACTTGGCATCATCTCTTGCTACTGTATTCTCTGTATAGTAGGTAATAACAATTCTATTTGTATTGTCTGCATCAATTTCATGCAGGAAGGTGATAGTAAATTTGTAAGCATCATTATAAGTAAGTGTATAATCTTTACCCTCTATTAACTTATTGCTTTCCTGTCCAAAATAAATATCTAATCCTTCTCTTAATTTATCTTCAGATACAAAATTATGATTCTTTGGAGAGGAAATTGTATCCACATAAGCAGAACCTTCCACAACACGTACCGGAATCGTTGTTTTCCACTTCATTTTTCCTGTAGTAACGCCGGATACATACTCTTTTGTTAAAGCAATTTCTTCTGAACCGGTTCCGCTCCAGTTTGTCTTGTGCTCATAGGAACTACCGTTAATGCCAACAGAAGCAGTATTACTTATATGGTTATGACCGCTGGCTGTTGGCTTTGCATAGTAAGTAAGATAATATACGAATTCTCCAGCCTGCGCTGCTTTGTATGTCCATCCACCATCTGTATTCCATGTAAAAGTTCCATGATCTGGTGTCTGCTCGTCTGAATCTTCCAATGAAATGATGTCTGTCCACTGTGTCTTACCACTTGCATTTTTTGCTTCAATCACTAAATTCCCTGTGTACGCATAATCACCGGTCATTTTGTCTGTGAACGTAAAGTTTCTGTCAAGTACTGGAGAATTATTATCTCTTTTATTAGCCTTAACTGTAAACTTCATTTTACCTGTTGCGGCATCCCATTCTCCCTTTTTAGAAATCCATTTCTTTTTAAGGTTTACTGTTGTTGTCGCAGACTTATCTTCTTCCATACCTGTTGCAGTAAGGGTCGCTTTATTTGTAAACTTCTTCCTAACTGTATCACTGGTATTTCCACTATTCTCCCATACGGAGTCTTTTAATTTAACACAATATGTAAGCGTCTTTGTCTCGCCCGGCTTCATTGTTCCAATATTCCAGATAAAATCTTTCTTGTTATTATCAATATAGATTTCTCCAGCACCCGGTTCCGTGCTGTTTGTCTGTGTTGCGCCTTCTATTGCATAATATTGTTCTATATCCTCTTTATCATCACTGAAAACATCAGTTACCTTAACTCCGCTTGCATCATCCTGATTTACATTTGATGCATTTACAGTGATCGTGTATTTTATCCACGTTCCTGTCGCGTCAACATGAATACCTTTTGAAGTACCATATTGTCCATCAACTGTTGACTTTGTAATATTCAGGTTATTGTTAAAGACTTTATTCGAAGTAACTTCTGCCTTCTTCTCTGTTCCGGCAGTTACTGTAGCTGTATTAGATATGGTCTTATCTGTAATAGTATCATCCCAGCTATTCTTTATCTTAACAGAATAGGTAAGATTCTGTACCTCTCCCTTTTCCATATCCCCAATTGTCCAGATACCTGTCTTTGCATCAAATGTTCCTTTGCTTGCCTTTATATCCTTATATAAATTCTCCAGCATCTTCAAAGAATTGTCTGCAAACACATCCGTTACCTTTACATCTTTTACTGTCTGTGTATTATCATCCGGTGCTGTTACTGTAATTTTATAAGTGAGTTTTTGTGTCTTCGCATCAAATTCAGTAATTTTCTTTGTAACATTCAAATTTGTTTTATCTTCTTCCAGTTTTGGATCAAAATGAATGGTCTTCTTTACTGGTCCAAAAATAATGGTTTCTTGCCCTTTACCACCAAATTCCTTATTAAAGCTTCCGTTAAGCCAGAAACTTCCTTGTTCTATTTTTCCACCACAGTCTGTAAGATATCCTTCTGTAAATGTAATCTCAACCAAACCTTTTTTACTGATTGTGAACTTGCCGACTACTTTACCTTCTTCGGTTAAATCTCCCTGCTGAGCAGCAACAATTTCAATCTGTTCTGGAAGCTGATAATGTAAAACCGTTCCCTCGCCGAGATTCTCAAGAGCATGATCTACATTGTCATACTTTACGGTTATGCTGACTGGCGCTCCTCTTGGAACCAGTGTATCTGCAGGCAGATCATCTAACGCTATCTTCTTGCCGTTAATGGTAACACTCATATCTACAGCTGTTATACATTTTGCTATATCAATTTTGGCTGCCCTGGCAATATTCTGATTCGAACTGTTACTGTCCGATCCTTCCTTTGCTGCCTCTGCGGCATCCTGCGTAGCAATCTTACTCTTTGCTGTCTTTTTCTTCGCAGCTGTTGTAGATTCTGCTTTCTTTTCCTGAGTAGCTGCTTCTTCTTTCTTCGTTTCAGCTTCTGTCGCAGCTTCCTGCGTTGTTGTCTCTTCCTTTTTAGCAGTCGTCTCCTGCTCCGCTTTCGAAGCTGTCGTACTTTCTTCTTTTGTTTCCGTCGTTGTCTCTTCTGTGGTAGCCTTTACTGCCTCTTTGCTATCCTTCGCAGATTGCATAGATGCAACATTCTCTGCCAATACCCCAGGAATATTCGATGTTCCTGTTGAGGTCCAAAGCATAGCCATCACAAGAGCAAATGCTAAAAATACTTTCCCCGCACGTTTCATAGCAAATCTCCCTTCATCTTTAGAGTGTGTTCCTGCATTTTGTATACTTTTGTTATTATAAGGTTACATAATGTATAATACCTAATTTCATGCCTTTTAGCAAATATGAAATTGATAATTTAATTCATTTAATATAACAGACGCCCTTAAAGAGAGACGGCATCCTATATTTATACCCTTAAAACGGGGATTGAATGCGAGCGTTCCCGCAAACATTCAACCCACAGTGACAGAGTCACAAATATAGGATGTCTTCTCTCTTTAAGGGCGTCTGTTCTATCTCATAAATTAAATAGCTATCCCTGCATCTTTTCCATCAGACGTGCTGTATCTTCTGTCAATTTCTTTAAAGAATTAACCATAGCAGCTTTCTGTGCTGATAATTCATCGCACTGTTTCTTCTCTTCTTCCACTTTACGAAGGCTGTCCTCATGAATTTTCTTCGCTTCTTCAATGGCATTTTCCTTATTTTCCTGTGCATCTTTTAAGAGTCTTTCGGCTGTTTTTCTTGCTTCTCCGATAATATCGGCTGCGTCCTGTCTTGCCTTTTCTCTTTCTCTTTCTGCCTGTTCTCTGGCTTCATCTAGAATTGCATTCTGTCTTCCTTCTAAATCTGACAGCTGCTTGCAAAGTAAATCTGCATTCTTCATGTAGCGCTCATAAGCCTGGTCTGTTGTCTCTGGTGCTTTATTATTCTCAGCAGACTTCTCTGCTTCTTCGGCACGCGCTATCGCTTTCTCTGCTTTTTCTTTTTCTGCTGCAATTTCTGCCTCTAAGGCAGCTACTTTCTTCTGTGCTGCTACTAACTGTGCTTTTACAGTCTCTATCTCATCCTGTGCTTCATCTGCATTGGCTACGGCTACTGTGGATATTGGAGATTCCGTTGTAACTGCCTCTGAACCTTCCTCCTGGATATGTATACCTTCTTCTGGATTCTTTGCCTCTTCTGGCTGTTCCTCTGTCTCAACGATGTCTTCCTGTGTATCTTTTTCTAGCTCTTCCATCGTCTTTCCTGTAGCTGCTGCCGCAATACCAAGAGCTGTCTTGCTCTCTTTTTTCAGTTCTTCTATCTCTTTTTCTTTCGCTAAAATGATAGCTTCTGCTTCATCACAAATTTTATCTAACTGAATATCAACTTCATCTTTATCATAACCAAACATAGATGTTTTAAATGTCAGTTCTTCTACATATGTTAACAATTCCTGCATATTCATAGCGGTTTCCTCTCTTCCTCTGGTTCGTGTCGCGCAGTGTACAATTCCAGAATTATTCAAAATCATTTCTTACTATTTATTATAAGCATTCTATAGTATTTGTCCAGTGAAAATGGCGCGAAAACCCTAAGTATACCAGAGCATGTTTGAAAAATGCTTTCTGTAAGATGTACGTTACAATTTGTGAGAGATTTTGCCTGAATGAGGGCGGCGTAGCGGGCTACGTCAACTGAATGAAGGCAAACTATACCACAAATTGAGGCGTGCAGATTGCAGGAATGATTTTTCAAACCCTCTCAGCTCATTAACATTAAAATGTCAGTCGCATCTGATACCACGTAGCTCCACCATGTACTGATTCTGAAACACCTTCATTCTGAAAACCAAATTTCTCATAATAATGAACTAATTTATCC
>CAKUJT010000146.1 GCA_934661765.1 uncultured Senegalimassilia sp. | reverse complement strand
GGCCACCACGATGTCGCCGATGTTGATGGATGCGTCCAGCGAGCCGGCGATGCCGGTGTTGAGCAGCGCGCTCACGCCGAAGCGGTCGATGAGCACCTGCGCGCACGTGGCGGCGTTCGCCATGCCCACGCCGCACTGCACCACGATGACGGTGGCGTTGCCGATGGTGCCCACGTTGAACTCCATGCCGGCGATGCGCGTGATCTTCACCGCGCCGGCCTTCGCCATCTCCTCGCGCAACAGCGCGATTTCCACGTCCATGGCGCCGATGATGCCCATGGTGTTGAAGCTCGTAGTCATAAGCTGCTTTCTGATCGGGAAAGGGAAGCGCGACGAGCCGGCAGTTTTTGCGGGCTTCGATACGCTTCCCTTCGGTTCGTTAGCTCGATGCGGGATAGGGCTCGCTTGGCGCGCCTTCGCTAGTCGAGCAGGGCGGGATAGTGCGTGTGCGCCTCGTCGAGCACCTCGAGGGTGTTGGCCATGTAGCGTCGTGCCCACCATTTCGCCTGCACGAGGTCGTTGTCGTGGTAGTTGCCGCACTCCTCGGGCTTGGCACCGGGGATCTCGCCCTCGAAATCGCGGATGAAGGCGAACATGCGGCGCACGAGGTCGGCCACGTCGGCGGACTCAAGCTCGCCGAAGGCCACCAGGTAGAAGCCGGTGCGGCAGCCCATGGGGCCGAAGTAGATCACGCGGCCGGACCATTCGGCATCGTTGCGCAGGAAGGTGGCGCCGAGATGCTCGATGGCATGGACGGCGGCGGTGTCCATGACCGGCTCGCGGTTGGGGGCGGTCATGCGCAGGTCGAACGTGGTGGTCGTGCAGCCGGTGGCGGCGTCGGAGTCGCGGCGCGACACGTACACGCCGGGCTCGAGCACGCGGTGATCGACGGAAAAGCTTGCAATGCGTTCCATGGATGCTCCTTGCTATATAGGTAACGGCAACGTGGTCGCCGTAGGTTCGCAGCGCCTATTGTACCGCCCGCGAGCGACCCGCTTCGCCGGTCGGGCGTGCGAACAAGAAAATCTCCGCGTGGTCAAGCGCCGGCGCGGGGCGCGCCTGCGTTTGGGTTGTGCCGTTTGCCGGTGCGGGCGCGCGGGGGAGGGCTGCGCGCGGTACCATCATGCCATCAATGTGCGATGACCTGAGGAGGTTTTCATGGAAGCGGATCAGAAGCGCTACTTGGAATTGTTGGCCCGATCTTTCCCCACGCAGGAGCTGGCGGCGGCCGAGATCATCAACCTGAGCGCCATCCTGAACCTCCCGAAGGGCACGGAGTTCTTCTGCTCCGACATCCATGGCGAATCCGAGGCGTTCAGCCACATCCTGCGCAACGGGTCGGGGTCCATCCGCCTGAAGGTGGATGAGGCGTTCGGCGATCAGCTGACCGAGGCTGAGAAGCGCGAGCTGGCCACGCTCATCTACTACCCGCGTGAGAAGGCGAAGCTGATCTTGGCGGGCGTGGAAGACGAGCGCGCCTGGTACGCCACCGTGGTGCCGCGCCTGGTGGCGGTATGCAAGCGCGCGGCGCGCAAGTACACGGCCAGCCGCGTGCGCAAGGCGCTGCCCGCCGAGTTCGCCTACATCATCGAGGAGCTGATGAACGAGGACAACCATGGCGTGGACAAGGGAGCGTACTACGCCGGCATCCTTGATGCGGCGGTGCGCACCGGTCGTGGCATCGCGCTGATCGAGGCGCTCGCGCAGCTCATCCAGCGCCTGGCCATCAGCCAGCTGCACATCATCGGCGACATCTACGACCGCGGCCCGCATCCCGACGTCATCATGGAGACGCTGCAGGCGCAGCGCAAGGTCGACATCCAGTGGGGCAACCACGACATCGTGTGGATGGGCGCGGCGCTCGGGCAGCGCGGCTGCATCGCGCACGTGGTGCGCAACTGTGCCCGCTACGGCAACCTGTCCATCTTGGAGGACGCCTACGGCATCAACATCCTGCCGTTGGCAAGCTTCGCCCTCGACGCGTATCGCGACGACCCGTGCGTGGGCTTCGGCCTGAAGGGCAACCCCGACCTGCCGCCGTCCGAGCTTGAGATGAACGTGAAGATCCAGAAGGCCATGGCCATCATCCAGTTCAAGGTGGAGGCGGCGCTGATTGACGAGTATCCCGAGTTCGGGCTGGAAAGCCGCAAGCTGCTGGACAAGATCGACTACGAGGCGGGCACCGTGGTGGTCGACGGCGTGGAGTATCCGCTGACCGACCGCGTGTTCCCCACGGTGGACCCGCAAAACCCCTTCGCCCTCACGCCGGCCGAGGAAGAGGTGATGTGCCGCCTGGAGGCCGCGTTCACCGGATGCGAGAAGCTGCAGCGCCACATGCGCTTCTTCCTGGAAGTGGGCAGCCTGTACAAGATCCGCAACGGCAACCTCATGTTCCACGCCTGCGTGCCGCTCAACGCCGACGGCAGCCTGAAGGAAGTGGACGTGTTCGGGCACCGCTACAAGGGCCGCGCGCTCTACGACGTGATGGAGCGCTACGTGCGCGCCGCCTTCTTCAGCCATGACGCCGAGGAGAGCCGCCGCGGTCGCGACCTTCTGTGGTACCTGTGGCTGGGCGAGGGAAGCCCGCTGTTCGCGAAGAGCAAGATGGCCACCTTCGAGCTGTACCTCATTGCCGACAAGGCCGCGCGCAAGGAAGTGAAGAACCCCTTCTACACGCTTATCGAGGACGAGCGCGTGATCGCGGGCATCTTCGAGGACTTCGGCATGGACCCGGAGACGTCGCATATCGTGTGCGGGCATGTGCCGGTCAAGGTCAAGGACGGCGAGGACCCCGTGAAGTGCGGCGGGCGCGTGTTCATGATCGACGGCGGGTTCTCGAGGGCCTATCAGCCCACCACGGGCATCGCCGGCTACACGCTCATCGACAACTCCTACGAGTTCATCTTGGCGGCGCACGAGCCGCTGAAGTCCGCGGAGGCGGCGGTGGTCGAGGAGCTCGATATCCACTCGAGCCGTCGCGTGGTCGAGCGCGTCGAGCACCGCACGTTGGTGGCCGATACCGACGATGGCGCCGACATCCGCCGCCGCGTCGAGGACCTCGAGCAGCTGCTGGAGGCGTATCGGGACGGCCAGATCGCCGAGGGCGGGCGCTAGCGCCGGCTTGACGGTTATATCGGCTTTCGCGGTCGGGGCGCTGCTGCATGGCGGCGCCCCGTCCCCCCGTTCACGCGCGCGTCCCCCCCCTGTTCGTGTTTCGCCCCGACCGTCGCGTTTCATGGGGCGGCGCGGGCGAGCTGTCGGGGGAGTCGTCGATGCTTGGGCGCTCGATGGGGCATGGTGCGAAAAAGTTGATTGAAGAAGCTGGGTCCAAGGCATAGCGCTCGCATGGCCGAATGTAGTATTGTTAGGCGTACGTCAAAAAATTGACGCAGCTCTTACAGAGTATGGGGAATTGCATGGCGCTTACGTTTGCTGACTTTCTCGCACAGGCTATGGCTCAGCCTATCCTGTTCGTCATTTTGGTGCTTATCATCGGCGTTACCGCGGTGTCCGGCGCTACCGATGCGCCGAACGCCATCGCGACGGTGGTCTCCACGCGTTGCCTCAAGCCGAACACGGCCATCGGCTTGGCCGCGGTGTTCAACTTCGTCGGCCTGGTGGGCATGACGTTCATCTCCACGGCGGTGGCGAAGACCATGTTCGGCATGGTCGACTTCTCGGGAAACACTGATGCCGCCTTGCTGGCCCTGGTGGCGGCCATGATAGGCGCCATAGGCTGGGGCGTCTTCTGCTGGTTCTTCGGCATCCCCTGTTCTAAATCGCATTCCCTTATCGCCGGCATCACCGGCGGCGCGGTGGCCATGAACGGCTGGGCGGGCGTCGTGCCCTCCGAGTGGGTGAAAGTCATCTACGGCATGGTGTTCTCCCTGCTGGCGGGCTTTGCGCTGGGCTGGGTGTTCACGAAGATCATCGAGCGCGTGTTCGAGATGGCCAACCGCCAGGCGGCCAATATCGCCTTCACCGCCATCCAGGACCTGTGCGCGATCGCGCTGTCGTTTCTGCATGGCGCGCAGGACGGCCAGAAGTTCATGTCCATCGCCATGCTGGGCATCGCGCTTTCCTTCGGCAGCTCCACGCCCGACGCGGGCGGTTTCCCCATGTGGGTCATGATCACGTGCTCGTTGGCCATCTCGGCCGGCACGGTGGTGGGCGGCAAGCGCATCATCAAGTCCGTGGGCATGGACATGGTGAAGCTGGAGAAGTACCAGGGCGTTGCGGCCAACTTCTCCACGGTGTTCACGCTGCTGTTCGCAAGCCTCACCGGCATGCCGGTGTCCACGGGCCACTGCAACACGTCGGCCATCATGGGCGTGGGCGCCAGCCGTTCCATCAAGCGCGTGAACTGGAGCATCGCCAAGAACATGCTGCTGGCATGGGTGATCACGTTCCCCGCGTGCGGCCTTATCGGCTTCGTGCTGGCGAAGCTGTTCATGATGCTGGCGTAAAGCCGCGTCTGCTGCTTGTCGGCGCTTTCGGGGTCTCGGCTTCGACCGCTTTTCGAACCGCCTTCCGTTTCCTGGGGCAACCAAGGGCGGAAGGCGGTTTTTTGTTGTCCGGGCCTTGTCGCGCACGGGGTTTTGGATGCGCGTGCGGCGGCAGCGTGGATGGTGGTGCTCGTGTTCCGCGTTGCGTTTTGCGAGGCCTTCGTTGCGCAGCGTCGTCGGCGGCAGCTTGCGCACATGGCGCCCGGGCCCGCGTTCCCGACGGGAGGGCAACGGGATGGCGGCGTGCTGTGAACGGGTCGGTTGTGGCGCGGAAACGGTTGCCAGGCGGGCGCGGTGCGGGGCTTTCGCCGCTCCTATACTGCGACGTCGGGCAATAGGGCCCGAACGGACGCGATAGGAGCGCAACATGAACGAGAAGCATATCAAGGGCGTACGGCGCGCATCGGCGGCGGTGGCGATAGCGGCGACGCTGGCCATAACGGGCGGCGCGCTTGCCGGCTGCAGCGGCAACTCGAACAACGACAACGGCCAGGTGGTGGAGGAGTCCGCCGTGGTCGAGCAGGGCGACGCCGGCGCGGCGAACGCGGACCCTGTGATGGTCACCAAGGTGATTCAGGAGGTGACCGACGCTTACGTGGGCCAGACCGATGATGGCGCGACGGTGTACTACGCGCTCACCGACGACGGGACCCAGCGCATCCTGGCGGTGCGGGCCGCCGACGGCACCTACGAGTCGTGGGTGGGCAACGCCACCTCAAACGGCGAAGAGATCACCATCACCGACGCGCCTTCCGGCAACACCATCTCCTTCCGTGTGACCCCGCAGGAAGGCGATTCGGCCCTGATCGACTTGGGCGACAGGGGCCAGGCCGTGGTGGCGCAATGCCCGCTGGAAGTGGTCACGGACGTGGTTGAGGTTGCCGAAGGCTAGGGCGGCTGAGATGCCCCTTGCGGCTTGGGCTTGTCGTGTTGGGGGAGGGTCCTTGGCTTGCCCGGCGGGTCAACGGTTACAATATGGCTGACATATCCGCAACGCTGCGCGCCCGTCTAGCCCGCAGCTTGATGCCAAGGGGTTCTCATGGGCAAGCTTGCCAAGCCGGCGAACCGGCTGCTGTTCGCGCTGTGCGTGCTGATCACGGGCGCCATCGCCGGCGCGTTCGTGTGGGCGTTCTTCTTCTGCATGGATATC
>CAKUJT010000145.1 GCA_934661765.1 uncultured Senegalimassilia sp. | reverse complement strand
AGCTGATAGTTCATGGCCGTCATCTGGAACTCGTACTCGAAGTCGGTGATGGCTCGCAGGCCCTTGACCACCACGGTGGCGTCAAGCTCCTTGGCGAAATCGACGAGCAGGCCCTTGAAGGGCTCCACGCGCACGTTGGGCAGATGCGCGGTGGCTTGACGGACCAGCTCGACGCGCTCCTCGAGCGTGAACAGAGGGCCTTTCTTCTGGGAATCGGCGACGGCGACCACGACCTCGTCCACCAGCTGGGAGGCGCGGGCGATGACGTCGAGATGCCCCGAGGTGATGGGGTCGAACGTGCCGGGGGTCAATGCGCGTTTCATGACGCTGCTCCTTCTTAGTCGTTATCGGACGCGGCGCGCTCGCCGGCGCGCAGCACGTCCACGGTAGTATCGCCGTACTTCTTGCGGGATGCAAGCTCGAAGCCCAGCTCGGCGGCTGCCAGGGCGGATGCATCGTTGCCGGCAAGCGAATGCTCGTAGACCACGATGGCGTCGGGGGCGGCCACGCCGCGCTCCACCAAACCCGCCACCATGCCCAGCACCGCCATGGCGTCGTAGGCATAGGGCGGGTCCAGGAAGATCAGGTCGAACGGCGGGCGGGCGAACTGCGGGGCACGCTCGATGACGTCGGCGCGCGTGACGGTGGCGCGGGCCGGCTCGAGGCCCAGATTCGCCACGTTCTTCTGCACGACCTTCGCCGCCTCGGGGGCGCACTCGTAGAACACCGCGCGGGCTGCGCCGCGCGACAGGGCCTCCAGGCCGAGCGCGCCCGACCCGGCGAAGGCGTCGAGCACCACGGCGTCCTCGAAGCCGCCGCGCTGGCTGAACACTGCGCTCATGAGCGACTCGCGCACGCGGTCGGTGGTGGGACGGGTGCCGTCGCCCTTAGGTGCGGCCAGCGTACGGCCGCGGAACTGACCTGCGATGATCCTCATACCTACCTCTTTCTGTAACCGCACCGTCATAGGGCGCGGCTCGAAACATATCGGCTATCTTGCGGGCGCCTGCTCGGGAAACGTGCGACGAAGCTCGAGCGCGAGCGCCTGGTGATCGGGCTCGGCAAGCCCGGGGTCGGTCGCCATGATGGCGGCGGCATCGGCGTGCGCGGCCTGGATGACCCGCTCGTCGCGCACGATGTTGACGAGCTTCAGCGCGCTCGCCCCGCTTTGCCGGTTGCCCAGGATGTCGCCCTCGCGCCGCAGCGACAAGTCGTATTTCGCCAGCTCGAAACCGTCATCGGTGCGCTCCATGGCGGCAAGGCGCACCAAGGACTGCTCGGATTTCGAGGTGGAGACCAAAAACACCTGCGCCGGCTTCTCGCCGCGGCCCACGCGCCCGCGCAGCTGATGGAGCTGCGAGAGCCCGAAACGGTCGGCATCCATGACGATCATGACCGTGGCGTTGGGCACGTCCACGCCCACCTCGATGACGGTGGTCGCCACGAGCACCTGGGTTTCGTTGTCGCGGAACCGGCCCATGACGGCGTCCTTGTCGGCGGGCTTCATGCGTCCGTGCAACAACTCCACGTGCCAATCGGCGAACACCGTCTGCTGCAGGTAGGACGCCTCCTTGGTTGCCGCCGTGACGTTATCGCCGGCGAAATCGGCATCCGACTCGATGCTGATGGACGCGAACTCGTAGGCCTCCTCGTCGGCTTCCCTGCCCCGGCCGCCGGCCCGCTTATCGCGCGCTTCGGCATCCTGCCCGATAAGCGGGCAGACCACGTACACCTGCTCGCCGCGCGCAAGCGCCTCGCGCGCCGCATCGTACGCCCTGCCCTGATCGGCCTTCGATACGACGTGCGTGGTGCGACGGGCCGAGTCGTTGGGACGGTGCTTGATGTAGGACAACGTCATATCGCCGAACACCGCCAGCGCGAGCGTGCGGGGAATGGGCGTAGCGGTCAGGTAGAGCGCATCGGGGGCTTCGCCCTTGGAAAGGAGCGCCGCACGCTGCTCCACGCCGAAGCGCTGCTGCTCGTCGATGACCGCGAGCGTGAGGCGCTTGAAGCGCACATCGGGTTCGAGCAGCGCGTGCGTGCCGACGAGCACGCAGATGCTGCCGTCGGCTGCGCCTTCGAGCAGGCGGGCTCGCTCGTCATCGGGCGTGGAACCCGTGAGCAGGCCCCAGGTGACGCCCACTTCATCGAACCACTTCCCCAGCGACGCGGCATGCTGGCGCGCGAGCACCTCGGTGGGCGCCATGAGCGCCGCCTGGGTGCCCGTGTCAGCCACGGCGGCAAGGGCGAAGGCCGCGACGGCGGTTTTGCCCGTGCCCACGTCGCCGAGCAGCATGTGGTTGGCCGCCTCGGGCGCCGCCATGCGCGCGAGGATGTCGGCGCGGGCCTTCTGCTGTTCCTCGGTGAGGGCGAACGGCATGACGCAGTCGAGCGCCGCCGCGCACGGGCCGTCAACCACATGCGCCGTCGGCTGCGCTCCGGCGGTACGCTGCGCGGCCTGCGACATGAGCACGAGCTCGAGCAGCAGCAGTTCCTCGTATACCAGGCGGCGGCGCGCTTCGGCCGCCTCCTCCATGGTATGCGGGAAATGGATGCACGACAGCGCGGCGCCGCGCGCCATGAGCCGATACCGCACGCGCAAATCGAGCGGCAGCGGATCGTAGCAGCCTTGCACGGCATCGAGCGCGTTTCCCACCAAACGGCGCATCCACGCTGCCGAGATCTTCTCGCATGCCGGATGCACGGGGATGATCACGCCCTCGGCCATCTGGCCGTCGCCGAGCTGCTCGATATAGGGGTTCACCATGCGCTTGAAGCCGTAATCGAACTCCACCTTGCCGGCGACGGCGATGCCCATACCGGGTTTGAGCTGGTCTTTCAACCAAGGCTGGCGAAAGCAGGTGACCATGAGCACGCCGGTTGCGTCCACCACCGCGATCTCGACCAACGTAAGGTTGGGGCGCGGCCGCTTGAGCTTGACCTCGTGGACGGACCCCTGGATAGTGCACGACCCGCCGATGCGCGCGCCGGCGACGGTCTCGCGCTTCGACAGGTCGATATAGCGTCGGGGGAAATGCGTGAGCAGGTCGCGGACCGTGCGCACACCCAAACCCGCAAGCGCCTGCGCGCGAGCCGGGCTGACCAGCTTCACGCGCGACGCGGGTTCATCTAAGGCTAATGTTGCTGCGAGCCTATCGGCCACGTTACCGCCCTACTCCACGGAGAAGACGATGGGATACAGGGGCTGATCGCCGCGATGCGCGTCGATCTCCAGATCCTCGTAGGCTTGCTCGATGCGCTCCTGCAGCGCCTGGAAGTCCTCGTCGGAGAGGTCTTCGCCGGCGAGCAGCGTGCAGGTGTCGCAATCGTCGGCCTCCATGTGCTCGAGCAGGCCCATGACGACATCGGAAACGCTGTGGCCCACGGCATGGATGGCGCCGTCGGCGATGCCGATGACGTCGCCATCGGCGATGGCGTTGCCCTCGGCGTCCTTGGAATCCTTGATGGCGGTGGTGACCTCGCCGGTCTTGACGTCGGCGAACGCCTCGGTCATGGCCTCGACGTTATCCTCGAGCGATGCCTGGGCGTCCACGCCGAACATGGCGGCGAAGGCCTGCGGCACGGACTTGGTGGGCACGACCCCCGCCGGGATGTCGGACAGCTCGCAGGCGGACTGGGCGGCCATGATGATGTTCTTGTTGTTCGGAAGGAAGATGACCGCGTCTGCGTTGACCTTGGCGGCAGCATCGAGCAGGTCCTTCGTGGAGGGGTTCATGGTCTGACCGCCGGAGACGACGACGTCGACGCCGAGCGACTCCAAGATCTTGGCGTTGCCCTGGCCGGCTGCGACCGCCACGAACCCGAGCGGCTTGCGCTCGGCGTGCTGCTCGGCCTCGAGCTTCTCAGTGCGCTCCTCGGACTGCAACTTCATGTTGTGGATGAACACTTCGGAGATCTGGCCGCGCTCCAGGAAGTACGCCAGCACCTTGTCAGGCGTGTTGGAGTGCACGTGCACCTTGAACTTCGGGGCCTCGCCCACGCACAGCTCGCAGTCGCCCATGGTTGCCAGGAAGTCCAGCGCCTCGGCCTTGTCGAGCACGTCGGAATCCACCAGGAACTCGTTGCAGTAGGTGAACTCGCTGCCCTCCCAGTCGTTGATCTGCTCGATCTCGACCTTCGGAGCGGCATCGCGCGCAAAGGCCAGCTCGTCGACGAGCGGACCTTCCTTGCCCGTGAGGGCGGCCACGAAGCCGTCGATGAGGATAGCAAGGCCGTAGCCGCCGGAGTCCACCACGCCGTTCTCCTTCAGCACGGGAAGCAGCTCGGGCGTGCGCTGCACGCTGGCATACGCCTGCTCGACGACGTAGGACAGCGCCTCATCGGCCGACATCTTCTTCTTGCGGGCATGCTTGGCGGCGGCGGCGGAGTCCTTCAGCACGGTGAGGATGGTGCCCTCGACGGGCTTGCGCACTGCGTGGAACGCCACGTCCTGGGCCTTGGCCAGGGCGGACTCGATGGACTCGGCGCTGACGGCGTCGAAGCCGTTGGAGCCTTCGCACAGGCCGCGCAGGATCTGCGAGGTGATGACGCCGGAGTTGCCGCGCGCGCCCATGAGCGCGCCGGTGGTGATGGCCTTGCGGATTTCAGCGGCGGAGGCGCCGATGGGCAGCTTGGCCAGGCTTGCAACGACGGATTCCAGCGTCAGCGACATGTTCGTGCCGGTGTCGCCATCGGGCACGGGGAAGACGTTGAGGCGGTTAACCTCGTCTTTGCGCGCGCTGAGGTTTTTGCTGGCGGCCGCGATGGCGTTGACCAGGTCGTTGCTGGTATAGGTACTAGACATTGATGGGATTCTCCTTCATTGGGGCAGGCGGCAAGGCGCTTGGGCGCGCGCTACTTGCGGACCTTCACGCCCTGCACATGCACTTCAACCCCGTCCAGCGGGACGCGCGCATACTCCTTCAAGACGAACGTGACCTGGTCGACCAGGTTCTGGGACACCGTGTTGATGTTGGTGCCGTACTCGATGACGACGTACAGCGCCACGTGCACGCCGGCGTCGGTGGCGGTGACCGTCACGCCGCGTCGCAGGCGGCTGGCGGGCAGGATCTTGGCGATTCCGTCGGCAGCGGAAGGTGCGGCCATGCCGACGACGCCGTAGCACTCGAGCGCGGCGTTGCCGACCATGTCGGCCAGGACATCGTTGGCAACGTGGAGGTTGCCGGGAATGGTATCGTTCATGGCGTTCCTTTCTGGCTCGCATATGCGGGCTCGAAACTTCTGCTGGCAGTATAGCGCATGCAATTGTGCAGACGGTATGCATGCATGGCGCATGCAAGGCATAAACACGAAATAATCTTGTGATGCTGCAAGTACGTGTGGTATAGTTGGAGGGCTTTTTGTGCAAGAGCGGCGTTCGCGCCGATACATGCAACCTAGGTACATGGAGTGATGAATAATGTCTAAAGTTTGCGAAATCTGCGGTAAGGGTCCCGTTGCCGGTCGTAGCGTCAGCCATTCCCACCGCGTGACGAACCGTTGGTTCCGTCCCAACATCCAGAAGGTCACCATCAAGGACGCCAAGGGCCATGTCCGTAAGGCCAACGTCTGCACCAAGTGCATGAAGGCCGGCAAGGTCACCCGCGCGTAACACCTTCGCGGAACATCCCATACGGGAAACGAAGGCCCCCGCTCGCAG
>CAKUJT010000144.1 GCA_934661765.1 uncultured Senegalimassilia sp. | reverse complement strand
CAGTTGCCCGGGTTCTCATCGGTGCCCTCCCACGCCAGGATGTGCGTGGCAACGCGGTCGAGGAACATACGGTCGTGACTGGTCACCACGGCGCAACCCGGGAAGCGCAGCAGCGCCTCCTCCAGGCTGGACAGCGTTTCCACGTCCAAGTCGTTGGTAGGCTCGTCGAGAAGCAGCAGGTTACCGCCCTGCTTGAGCGTCAGCGCCAGGTTCAGGCGGTTGCGCTCGCCACCGGAGAGCACGCCCGCAGGCTTTTGCTGGTCGGAACCCTTGAAGCCGAAGCTGGCCACATACGCGCGGCTGGGCACCTCGGTTTCGCAGACCATCATGTAGTCCAGGCCGCCGGAGACGACTTCCCACACGTTCTTGTCGCCATCGATGCCCGCGCGACCCTGGTCGACGTAGGACACCTTCACCGTCTCGCCGAGCTTCAGGCTACCGGAAGTGGGCTGCTCGATGCCCATGATCATCTTGAACAGGGTGGATTTGCCCACGCCGTTGGGGCCGATGACGCCGACGATGCCGTTGCGCGGCAGCTCGAAGGACAGGTCGTCCATGAGCACGCGGTCGCCGAACTGCTTGTGCAGGTGCTCGACCTTGAGGACCTCGGCGCCCAGGCGCGGGCCGGCCGGGATCTGAATCTCGGTGAAGTCGAGCTTCTTGGACTGCGCGGCCTCGGCAGCCATCTGGTCGTAACGCTCCAGACGGGCGCGGCTCTTCGCCTGACGCGCCTTCGGGGAGCTGCGGACCCACTCGAGCTCGCTGGCCAGGCGCTTCTGCAGCTTCTCGTCGCGCTGCTTCTGGCCCGCCATACGCGCAGCCTTGGTCTCCAGGTAGGTGGAGTAATTGCCCTTGTAGGGGTACAGGCTGCCGCGGTCGACCTCGCAGATCCACTCGGCCACGTTATCCAGGAAGTAGCGGTCGTGCGTGACGGCCAGCACGGCGCCGGGGTACTTGTGCAGGAACTTCTCCAGCCACAGCACGGACTCGGCGTCCAGGTGGTTGGTGGGCTCGTCGAGAAGCAGCAGGTCGGGAGCCTCGAGCAGCAGACGGCACAGCGCCACGCGACGACGCTCGCCGCCGGAGAGCACGTTCACCGGCATGTCGGGGTCAGGGCACTGCAGCGCGTCCATGGCCTGGGACAGCTGGCTGTCCAGGTCCCAGCCGTTGGCCGCGTCGATGGCGTCCTGCAGCTTGCCCATCTCCTCCATGAGCGCGTCGAAGTCGGCATCGGGCTCGCCCATGAGCGTGCCGATCTCGTTGAAGCGGGCGATGTTTGCCTTCACGTCGGCGAACGCCATCTCGATGTTCTCCAGGACGGTCTTGTCCTCGTCCAGCGGCGGCTCCTGCTGCAGGATGCCCACCGAATAGCCGGGGGTCAGGCGCGCGTCGCCGTTGCTGACCTCCTCGATGCCGGCCATGATCTTGAGCAGCGTGGACTTGCCCATGCCGTTCGGGCCCACCACGCCGATCTTCGCGCCGGGGTAGAACGACAGAGTGACATCGTCGAGGATGACCTTGTCGCCGTGCGCCTTGCGCGCCTTGTACATTTGGTAGATGAACTCTGCCATGATGCTCCTTTATGTTTGACACGGCGGCATTGCCCGCCGAAAAAGCCGTTCCTTTGATTTAACCATATACCGGCGGAAAGGCATATCACCCTTCGCCAAATGCACGCGAACGCAGGTCCTCCACCCCAAGCGAGCCAAGAGCGGAAAACCCGAGCTCAAGGGTTCCTTTTGCTAAGCGCGCGCGAACAAGGGCGCCTCCGCGCCAAATGAGTTTGGCGCTGAAAAAGCCCAGGGCGAAGGTTCCGTCGCAAAACGCGTACAATCGCGAGCTTTCGCTCTGAGCGAACCTGACGACGGAAAGCCTAGGGCCGAAAGCTTTCTCGCATAACGCGTTCGAACGTGGGCCTGCGCTACTTTCCGGGTTTTTGCAGAGCGGACGCCGCGGCGGCGGCCCAGGTGCGCGGAACGAAGCGGCTGCCGAACACGATGAACTTCGCCAGCACGCCCGGGCAGCACAGCAGGCGGTTGCAGCCCAGCGCGCGAAGAGCCACGCGGGCCACGCGCGGGGCGCTGATGGTCATGCGGGCAAGCGCCGTGCCGCCCGCGTCGGCATTGTCCCAAAACGGCGTGCGAACAGGCCCGGGGCACAACGCGGTCACGTGCACGCCATGCGGGCGCAGCTCCATATGCAACGCGCTTGAGAACGACTGGACGAACGCCTTCGAGGCGTAGTACGTGGACATGTACGGCCCGGGAACGAACCCGGCCACGCTGGCCACGTTGAGGATGCCGCCGTGCCCGCGCGCCGCCATTCCAGGCGCGAACGCGTGGCAAAGCTCCATGAGCGCCATATCGTTGGTTTGCACGAGCGCGCGTTGGCGCTCCAAGCTGCTTTCCGCGAACGGGGCGTCGTAGCCGAAGCCGGCGTTGTTCACGAGTGTCTCCACCTGCAGGTTCGCCGCTTGCACCTGCGATGCCAGCGCATCGACGGCGCCCGGCTGCGCGAAGTCGGCGACGAAGACGCGCGTGTCGACGTCGAAGCGTTCGGCCAGGTCCTTCGCCAGCTCCTCGAGCTTGCGCCGATCGCGTCCCACCAGGGCTAGCGTACCGCACTCGCGGGCCAGCTGCGCGCACAGCTCGCGGCCGATGCCGCCCGTCGCGCCCGTGACCAGCGCACAAAGCGCAGGCGTCTGTTGCGGGGAAGATGCATCGCCGACGCCTGCCCCGTTTTGGGAACCCTCTATGTTCTCGGGCAGCACCATGTTCGCCAACTCCTTCACCTTATCCTTCGCTTCTTGACACCGCCCGACAGGAAATCAGCCCCCAAAAGGGCTCCCATCCGCGGTATCGCGATTAATCGACCATCGCCACGCACAGCACCACGAGCAGAGCGGTCGCAACGACAAAGCCCGCCATCACAGCCCATACGGCCGGGCGCGCCCAATTCACCGTCCAGCCGAAACCGGAACGCTGCGGCAAAAAACAGGCTGACATCGCCGGGGTTGTAATAGAACAGGCCCAGCTTCCAGTATGCATCATCGTCGACCAAAAGCGCGGCTGACCGCTCCATGCGAAACACCCGCGAGCCGGACTGGCCGTATACCGCATTGAGGATGACGTCGCCCGCCGCTATCAGCATCGCCACCACGACGATGGCGGCGACCGCCCCCGTTATCGGCAGCACGCCGATCATGGAAAGCTCGATGAGGAGACCGCAAACCGCCGTGATAACCAGACCGCCCACCAGCAGAAACACGGTTTGCGCATGAGCGAACATCCCGTACGCCCACGCAGAACTCGCCGGATTGCCCGGTTCGGTTCCCTTTTTCGAACGCAGCACCGTCCAATGGGAGAACACGAAGCAACCGGCCAAAAAAAGCTCGAGCGCTACGGGAAACGCGGCAACCACCGGGCTTTTCACCGCGACGTCGGTGACGGCACCGGAAAAATCAACGTGCACGGGAATCTGAGCGGGCATGACCGGGTAGCCGGCGATGGCAACGCCAACGGTCAGCAAGATCACCGGCGCATACAGCCAATTCCATGCTAGCGAGATCGCCCTCGGCGTATCCTCAGCACCCTCCCCGATCGCCGCAACACGTTGCTGCGCCTCAGCCTGCCAGCCACGCTCGCGTTTGATCGCCTGAACGCAGCGACGATAGCGCACGATAAGCCCATAGCCCGCCACAAGGGGGACAAGAGAACCGGCCACGACAAGCGCCATCACCGCCTTCATGCTCCCCATCAGGCAAAAGGCGACCGCCGCCAAGGTGAGAATCGCCGTTAACGCCGCAATGATCGCGACGAAGCGATGCTTCAGGACGCGAATACCCGGGTCGTTTTGCGCAACCTCGGGCACGGAAACGGAGAAGGCCTGCCCATCAGGCTGCAAAAGCGGGGTGATCGCCATCATCGCCCCGACAAGCGGGATCGTGGCGATCAACGCGAACATGACAAGCTGCATATCGGCGGATTCCATATCGTGACCTCCCTATTCCTTTTCGCAGAACACTTCATCCAACTGGGCTTTCACCTGCTGCTCGAACTCCTGGCGCGCGCCTCCGGAAGCCTTGAAAGCCAACGCGAGCTGATGGATATCCCGAGACAGCCGCTCCTTTGCCGCCGCCGTGCCCGCGGCCGCCGCCGGCTGCGACACGAACGCGCCTTTGCGACCCTTCATCTCCACGTAGCCCTCATCGCGCAGCAACGCGTACGCCTTGTTGACGGTATGCAGGTTGATGCCCAGGTCGGAGGCCAGGTTTCGAACACTCGGCAGCGCATCGCCCGGCGCAAGCTCGTCCTGCGCAATGCCGCGAACGATCTCGTTGCGAAGCTGCTGATACAACGGCACATCGAGCGCTTGGTCGATACGCACGAACATGAGTTGCCCCTTTCCCTGATCCTTTGCCGCGGTCTGCGCAGGTTCATCGCCTTTGCCGCGGGCCACCGCCCTCGGCCGTCCCTTCGTCCTCTGCCCGGCTTTTGCCTCTCGCTTTCGCTTTCCAGCCCGCTTTCGCCACGGCCTTTACCCGTGCGCTCTACCGGCCCTCTGTTCCGCCTTTTGCGGTTCTCAGACCCTCGCCCATCCCTTCCCGAGTTTCCCCTTGCGCTTCTCTTACCATTCGCCGTTAGGTTTCCTTGGGATTCTGTTATAGCTGTATTATAACAGAATCCCCACTCCTGTTCTATAGCAAGTAGAACAGGAGTGGGGAAACTCGTGTGATGTTGGCGCAACGGTGGATTGCGGCAACCGAACGCAGCGGCACGCCGTACCATAGGGGCAACGAAAACGCACGAACCCAGGAGCACTCATGGATCTGCAGAACATCCCCACCGTCTATCCCGAGGGCGCCGCGGCGCAGCAGCACGCCGCGCAAATGCAGCAGGCCACCGCTGCTGCGCAGGCGGCTGCCATGGCGCAGGCCGCGCAGGCGCAACAAATCGCCGGCATGACCCAGGCCGGTGCCGCAGCGCAGGCCGGCATGCCCGTTTCGCATCGCCCCATGCGGCAAGCGGGCCGTCAGCTTCGCAGCACCACGCAGCTGCATGCGGTGGTCGAGGCCTGCCAGACGGTGCGCATCGCGTGCGTTGACGAAGAGGGGCCGTTCATCGTGCCCATGAGCTTCGGCTACGACTGGGCAGACCCCGAGGAGATCGACGCCGACGCACCGCGCCTGGCGCTGTGGGTGCACTCGGCCGGCGTCGGCCGCAAGGTGGACGCGTTCAACCGCGAACCGCGCGTGGCGATCGAGATGGATGTGCAGGAAGGCCTGATCACGGGCACATACGCCTGCGCATATTCATACGCATACCGCTCAATCATGGGCACGGGCACCATCCATCGCATCCAAGGCATTGAAGCGAAGCGCTACGGCCTCACGCGCATCATGCAACATCTGGCGCCCGAAGCATCGACCGACTTCACCGACCAAGCGCTCGCCCGCGCGAACATCTACTGCATCGACATCGACCGCTTCACCGGCAAGCAACGAGCATAGCGAACGATTTCGCAGGAACGAAAGCGGGGCCGCCAGCGGACGGCAAGGCGGACGGTTGGGGGGCCACTCTCCCCGAAAACGTTCGCGGGGCCGCCGGCATATCTGCCGGCGGCCCCGTTTAACGAGCGTATGTTATTGCGCTTGGCACCAGGTCAGGAGGCCTTTGCAGCC
>CAKUJT010000143.1 GCA_934661765.1 uncultured Senegalimassilia sp. | reverse complement strand
GGTGCGTGCTAGTCGACCCAGATGGTGGCGCAGGTGATGCCCTTCATGGGCTTGCTGATGGTGGGGTAGGGCCCTAAGCGGCTGAAGATGCCCTGGAACGTGCCGTTGTAGCAGTACAGGCCTTCCAGGTTGTTGTACTGCACGGGCTCGCGCTGCACCTGGTCGTCGGCCAGGTCGGCAATGTCGTCGTCGGGCGTGAGGATCTGCGTTTTGAACGGCGTGATGTAGCGCTGCACCAAGAAGGGTGCCCCGGCGGCTTCGTTGGCGAACTTCGCGATGATCTGCTCCCATTGCTCCTGCGTTTGGAAGCAGCCCGCGTACACATCGGCCGCGCCGTAGGCGTCGGTGGGCTTGATGATCCAGGCGTCCTTGTCGGCGCGGATGGCGTCCAGGTCGACTTCCTTCTCGTCCAGATAGCGCGTCTGCGGGACGGTGCGCTCCACGAACGCGATCTCCTCGGGTGTCAAAAACGCCTGCGTGGCAGGGTTGAACAGCGCCTCGAAGATCTGCTTGTCATGCACGATATGGCCGGCGAAGCTGCCGATGAGCGCCACCTTCTGCGCCTTGACGGCCTCGATGAGCGCCTGCGACTCGTCCCAGAACTCAAGCACGTCGTTGGTGACGCAGCGGCGCCAGATGGCGTGGACGGGCTGGCCTTCCTTGTCGCGCAGCACTTCGCCGTCGAAGGTCAAATCGCGCACGTCGCACACCGTGCAGGGGTGGCCGGCCTTGGTGAAGCGCTTCGCGAACAGGTGGAACTCATCGACCACGCCGTTTTGCAGGTAGTCGCAGATGGCGAAGCGGGGATTTTCCACGCGATGTTCGTAGGTGGCGTAGATGGCGGCGAACTCGCGCACCCACGCATCGAACAGCTCGCAGCCCTCCACGCGATGACGGCGTGCGAACTCTTTAAAGGTGGCCGTTTCCTCCACCGAATGCGTGATTTCGCGGTTCTCGTTCATGCCGGAGCTGCCGTCGCCGTTGAACTCGCAAAACGCCACGTCGCCGGTGTTCTCGTCCAGGAAGATGTCGAAGCGGGCGAAGGGCAGCAGCGCGTCGTAGCCGCGCGGGACCAAGATGAGCTCGGCCAAGCGCGGGTCGTAGTCGAAGATCTTGCGGTATTCGGCGTCGTCGAGGTAGTGCTGCATGACCTTGCACAGGATGCGGTGCGTGGTTTCGACAACCTCGCGCATCACCTGGCGCGATGCGGCGTCGTAGAGCTTCGGCACGAAGCTGGTGGACACCACGCGATGGTGCACGATGGCCGTGGAAGAGTCCATATAGGCGCGCGCGGCGCGGCGACCGGGGATGTCGCCGTCAAGCGATTCGGCGATGTCGATGTACTCCTGGGTATAGGCGGCGTTCTTGAAAACGGGCTGGTCGGCAGGCTGGGGTGCGGTATGCGTCATGCGTCCTCTTTTCCCGATCGGGTTGGTTTCCGCTCAGTTTAGCAAACAGCGCGCCGCGTGGATGCGGTACGGCCGGGAACCTCCGATACGCCCATATACCGCGCGTGCGAATATATGGTGATTCCACGAGCGCGACGGACAGGGCATACAAAATGATGCCCGTGTGGTATCGTTCGCAGCTAGCATAAACGCGGGCGGCGCGCACTGCCCGAACATATCCGTTTATCAAGAGTCGGGGGAGAGGGTTGGCTCGCAGATCCCGACACCAACCTGGCGCAAAAGCGTCAAGGTGGTCCGGCCGACAACGATGAAGGAGGAACATCAATGGCCAACGCGCATTCTTCTTATCTGTTCACGTCCGAGTCCGTCACCGAGGGTCATCCCGACAAGGTGTGCGACCAGATTTCCGACGCCGTGCTCGACGCCATCCTTGAGAAGGAGATCGAGCTCGCCGGGCAGGGCTACGTCTCCCCGTCCGGTCAACCGGCCGACCCCACGCAGGTGCGCTGCGCCTGCGAGACCATGGCCACCACGGGCATGATCATCGTGGCCGGCGAGATCCGCACCCAGGCCTACGTCGACGTGCCCGCGCTCGCGCGCGAGGTGCTGCGCGAGATCGGCTACGATCGCGCGAAGTACGGCTTCGACTGCGACACCTGCGGCGTGCTCAACGCCATCCACGATCAAAGCCCCGACATCGCCCAGGGCGTCGATGAGAGCTACGAGGCTCAGCATGGCCAGGCGGGCGATGACCCCTACGAGAAGGTCGGCGCCGGCGATCAGGGCATGATGTTCGGCTATGCCTGCGACGAGACGTCCACGCTCATGCCCATGCCCATCTACCTGGCACAGCGCATGGCAGAGCAGCTTGCCGCGGTGCGCAAGGACGGCACCATGCCCTACCTGCGCCCCGACGGCAAGACCCAGGTCTCGGTCCGCTACATCGATGACAAGCCCGTCAACGTGGAGAAGGTTGTGGTGTCCACGCAGCATTCCGAGGAGATCTCCACCGAGCAGCTGCGCGCCGAGATCGAGGCCAACGTCATCCGCCCCGTGCTCGAGCGCGAGGGCGTGGAGCTTGCCCCCAACGCCGGCATCCACATCAACCCCACCGGCCGCTTCGTCATCGGCGGCCCCATGGGCGACTGCGGCCTGACCGGCCGTAAGATCATCGTCGACACCTACGGTGGCATGGGCCGTCACGGCGGCGGCGCATTCAGCGGCAAGGACTGCACGAAGGTGGACCGCTCCGCGGCCTACGCCGCCCGCTGGGTTGCCAAGAACGTGGTTGCCGCGGGTCTGGCGCATCGCTGCGAGGTGCAGGTGGCCTACGCCATCGGCATGGCCCGCCCCGTGTCCGTCATGGTCGACACGTTCGGTACCGAGTGCGTGCCTGTGGCCGATATCGAGCGCGCCATCGGCGAGGTCTTCGATCTGCGCCCCGGCGCCATCATCGACGACCTGGACCTGCGTCGTCCCATCTATCGCAAGACGGCAGCCTACGGTCACTTCGGCCGTGAGCTTCCCGAGTTCACCTGGGAAGCCACCGGCCGTGCGGACGCGCTGCGCAAGGCCTGCGGTCTGGAGTAACCGTTTTTCGGCGCCCTTCGGCAGAAGGGCGCCGAATTGCCAATCTGCGCCGGCTGCGAGGCTGTCCACAGATGATTCTCAAAAAACGAATATATGTTCGCTTTCTCGATTGCTTTCCGCGAAACGCTGGTATACTGGTGCGCTATGAAACTGGCATCTGTGATCTTGGACATACCTACGCAGGCGCTCGATGCGCCTTATACCTACGCAGTCCCTGAAGAGGGGCTGTTTGCCGCCGCATGCGAAGGCGCGGGCGACTGCGATGACGGCCCGCTTGGGCGCGACTTCGCCACCTCGGTGGGTTGCGCTGTGTTGGTGCCGTTCGGTCACCGACGTGCCGTGGGCTTCGTGGTGTCGATCGGCGAATATGGGCAGCCCGGCGGGCCGCAGTGGCCGCAGGGCATCGACGCGGGCAAGCTCAAGGCCATCGAGCGCGCCGTCAGCCAGCCGTATTTCGATGAAGAGGGCGCCGCCTGCGCCCAGTGGTTGTCCGAGCGCTACATCGCGCCGCTGTCGGCGTGCGTGCGCCTGTTCACGCCGCCGGGCGGCGTGCCGCGCATGGTGCACGGGCGTGACGGCCGTTGGCGCCTCGAACAGCCCGCGGTCGGCCAGGTCGACGATCGCTGGGTGGTCGCCGGCCCGGCGTTTTCCGAGTTCACACCCCGCGCGAACGCCGTCAAGCAGGTCGCGGTCATGGAGGCCTTGCGCGGCGGCCAGCTGCGCGTGAGCGAATTGACCGCTCAGATGGGCTCGGTTTCCTCAACGCTTAAGGCCTTGGAGGCGAAGGGCGCGGTGGTCATCGAGCATCGCCGCCGCATGCGCGGGTTTTCCGAAGATGCGGCGCTCATCGCGCAGCGCGCGGTTTCGGGTGCTTTCGGGGGCGCGGCTGGCGAAGAGGCGGTCGGCTTCGGGGAGGCCGTTGGCGGGGGCGTCGTCGAGGAGGGAGCCGCCGGCTTCGCGACCGCCTGCGAGGGCCATGCGGGGCAGTCGTGCGTCGGCGGTGCCGAGCTGGCGGCCGGCAACGGAGGCATAGCGCATGTTCCCTCGCCGAAGCCGCAGCTTACCCTGGGCCAGGCTCAGGCGCTTGACGCCATTGCCGCCGCCTGCGATGCGGCTGATGGCAGCGTGGTGCTCGTCGACGGCGTCACGGGCTCGGGTAAGACCGAGGTGTATCTGCAGGCCATCGAGCGGGTCCTGGCGCAGGGCCGCACGGCGTGCGTGCTCGTGCCCGAGATCTCGCTTACCCCGCAGACGGTAGGACGCTTCCGCGGCCGCTTCGGCGATACCGTGGCGGTCATGCATTCGCGCATGTCGGCCGGCGAGCGTTACGACCAATGGGACTTCATACGCAGCGGCGCGGCCCGCGTGGTGGTGGGCGCTCGCAGCGCGCTTTTCACCCCGCTCGCCAACGTGGGTCTGTGCGTTATCGACGAGGAACACGAAGGCAGCTATAAGCAGGACAGCGCCCCGCGCTACCATGCGCGCGAGGTTGCATGCTGGATGGCCCGGCGCAGTGGCGCTGCGGTGGTGCTCGGCAGCGCCACGCCGTCGATCGAGGCGCTTTATCGGTGCGCGAAGCACCCGCGTTGGAACCAGGTCCGCCTGCCCGAGCGCGCCAACGGCCGTCCGATGCCCGACATCCGCGTGGTGGACATGGCTCGCGAGTTCGCCGAAGGTTCTCGTTCCATGTTCTCGGCCGCCCTTACGCGCGCCTTGCAAGAGGAGCTTTCGCAGGGGCGTAAAGCGGTGCTTCTGCTCAACCAACGCGGTTTCGCGAAGTTTCTGCTGTGCCGCGAGTGCGGCTTCGTGCCGAAGTGCCCGCACTGCGACACGTCGCTCACCTACCATGAGCGCGGCAACTTCCTGGCGTGCCACCATTGCGGTTACCGGCAGGCATCGCCGGCGGTGTGCCCGGAGTGCTCGAGCCCCTACCTGAAGAAGTTCGGCGCGGGAACGCAGCGCGTCGAGGATGAGCTGCGATGCGTGCTGGATGCCATGCCGGGGGTGGGGACGGGCGTTCCCATCATCCGCATGGATGCCGACACCACCGGCGGGAAGGGGGCGCACGAGCGCCTGCTCGAGCAGTTCGCGGCGGCGCAAGCGGCGGTGCTGCTCGGCACGCAGATGATCGCGAAGGGCCTTGACTTCGATGACGTCACCCTGGTGGGCGTCATCAACGCCGACACGCAGCTGCAACTGCCCGATTTCCGCGCCCACGAGCGCACGTTCGACCTGATCGAGCAGGTGGCGGGCCGCGCCGGCCGCGCGCAGCTGCCCGGGCGCGTGCTCGTGCAGACCTATGAGGCCGATGCCGCGCCCATCCGCGCCGCGGCGCGCTACGACCGCGCGCTGTTCCTGCGAGACGAGCTGCCCAAGCGCAAGATGCTCGGGTACCCGCCGTACGTGCGCATGGCAAACGTATTGGTATGGGGTGCCCACGAGGCCGACGTGGCGGCGCTTGCCCGTGAGCTTGCGGCCGAGTTGGCTGAACAGGCACGCGCCTTCGGCGGCGATGGATGGAGTGTGCTGCCGGCAACCCCGTGCGTGCTGGCGAAGCTGCGCAACACGTATCGCTGGCACGTGGTGGTCAAGTGCCCCGCCGACGCCGACGTGTCCGCGGTGCTGCTGCCGGTGTTCCGCCGCCGCAAGGCTGACAAATGGGTGAACGTCGCCGTGGACGT
>CAKUJT010000142.1 GCA_934661765.1 uncultured Senegalimassilia sp. | reverse complement strand
GGAGAATTTCCAGACCGTCCGTGCCGGGAAGATTCAGATCCAGCAGGATCAGGTCATAATTTTCTGTCATACACAGGTAAAGTCCTTCGTTTCCATCGAAACAAATATCGGTTTCATAACCATCTATGCGAAGTCCCTCTGCAACAGAACGGCAGAGCTGTTCTTCGTCTTCTATAATTAAAATATGCATATTGTCTCCTTTTATAATGTGGTTTTCTGATAGACAGAATTATTTTTACGTACTTCAGTTGGTGTGGCACCAAAATGCTCATAAAAAACTTTTCGAAACAGTTTATAATTAGTGAATCCGTGGCGCTCCAGAATGACAGAAATTTTATCATTTGTGGATACCAGATCCTGATAAATATGGGAAATACGGATGTCATTCTGGTATTCCAGAAATGTTGTTCCCATACATTTCTTAAAAAAACGGCAGAAATATTTAGGATCAAACATGGCAATCTGCGAAATCTCGGAAAGAGTGATTTGTCTGTTGTAATTATCGTTAATGTAATCCAGTACTGGTTTTATTCTTTCCAGATTTTGATTTTTTTTGGTTAGTGCGGAATCTATCCGGACGGTACTGAAATTGTGATATAGCTGATAAAGTACGTCAAAAAGCAGGCTGTTAAACAGTAATAGTGCGCCGTCAGGTTCTGTATTCATAACAAACTGCATTTTTTCAAGATTGTTTTTTAATTGACGAAGCTTCGTTTTCTGACGCTGGTTATCTGTCTGGTTTGGCAGATGTGGTGGGTCTTCCAGCATAAAATGAAGTCCGTTCACATGGGGAATAAACTTTTCCATAAAAATTTGCGGAATTTGAAATACAATTGCCTTATTAGGGGCTGCACATAAAGTAGAATGAATTTCACCAGGCGGTATTAGTATACATTGATCCTGATGCAGAATCTGAGTGTTTTTTTCTGTGTTTATTTTTAATTGTCCCTCAAACAGATAAATAATTTCAATAGCATCGTGCCAATGTGGTGGAACATAACTTCCAGAATCCACAGAGGTATAAAAACGGACATTTGTTCTGGTATCGAGAGGGATAATTTCATAATTGGAGGAGGTAAGTATTTTTTTCATAATGATGTCTCCTAAAAGAGAATATCGACCTATTGATTAGATACTATCATATCTGGAAAACTATTAGCAAGTGATTTAAGATAAATTTATAAGATAATTCAGCGCGTTGAAAAAATGACACATTTAAAGAAGATTTAGGAAAAGGAGAACATTAATGAACGAAAAAAGAAAACTGACTCCAGCATTACTTTTTGAGCGTTTCTGCTACGGATGCGGAGATTTTGGATGCAATATTATTTATACTGCAATGTCGGCATTTCTGTTATTCTATTACACAGATTATGCCGGAGTAAATGCAGCCGCTGTTGGAACTATTATGCTGGTTTCCAGAATATTTGATGGAATCAGCGATATTATTATGGGAATGATTGTTGACCGCACAAAGTCAAAATATGGAAAAGCAAGAGTCTGGATATTACGTGTATGTGTGCCGTTTGCATTAGCTGGCGTTCTGCTTTTTTCAGTACCAACAACTCTTGGCACCACAGCGAAACTGGTATACGTATTCATAACTTATAACCTGGTTTCAACGGTTGTATATACTGCAATTAATGTACCATATTCATCCTTGAATGCGCTTATGACTCAAAATCCATATGAAAGATCTGTACTTAGTATTTTTAGAAATCTTCTTGCAACAGCAGGAACTTTGACAATCAATATGGTTACATTACCTTTGGTAGAGTTTTTTGGAGATAATGCTGCAGCATGGACAAAAACATTCTGTATCCTGGGTCTGCTTGCTATAGTGGCGTTTCTTCTTACGTTCATTGGAACTAAAGAACGAGTTCATGCTGTTGCTGAACTTAATGGAGAAATGGAGAAAATCACCCTTTTAGAAGGTGTTAAATCGCTGTTTGCAAATAAGTATTGGATTATGATGACCTGTGTACTTGCACTCTTTTTTCTTTATTATGCAATTAACGGTGGAACAACTGTATATTATGCGAAAGATATTTTGGAAGATAAAAATCTGGTAAGCACAATTAACGGTATTTACAATGCAATTCAGATTGTGGCAATGTTTTTTATAGCAGGCCTGGTAAAAAAATATGGAAAACGTAATGTGTTTTCTCTTGGCCTTATTCTTGCTGCCATTGGAATGCTGATTCTTGAATTCGGAGGCAGTACAATGCCGGTTATTATAATTTCCAGTCTTATCCGTGGAATTGGAAATGCCTGTGGTGGAGCTACTATGTGGGCTATGGTTTCAGATACAATTGATTACGGTGAATGGAAAACGGGGCATCGTACAGAAGGGCTTGTAAACAGTGCATGTAGTTTTGGTTATAAAATCGGAAATGGTATTGGTTCAGCACTTCTGGGTATAATTATTCAGATTGGTGGCTATGTGGGAGACGCAACAGTTCAGTCATCGTCAGCCTTATTTTCTATTCGTCTGTGTTTCACCTGGATTCCACTTGCTGTGTTTGCCGCATGTTTTATAATTTTACGATTTTATCACCTGGATGATGAATTTGAAGGAATTATCAGTGATTTACATAAAAGAGCAGCGAAAAATAATTAAAACGAAATGGAGGTTTTTACGATGATCCAGAACCCAATTTTACCAGGCTTTCATGCCGATCCATGTATCTGCCGAAAGGGTGATGATTTCTACATTGCAGTTTCTTCCTTCGAATGGTTTCCGGGCATTCCAATTTATCATTCAAAGGATATGAAAAACTGGGAACTGTATTCCCATGCCCTTACCAATGCAGAAGATCCTGACTTAAAAAAGCTGCCAAGTGCAAAAGGAATCTGGGCACCTTGCCTGACCTACTGTGAAGCAGATGATCTGTTTTATGTAGTATATGGTGTTATGAATTCTATGAATGCCAGATATTTTGATGTAGATAACTATCTGATCACGGCAAAAGATCTGCGCGGTCCCTGGAGTGAACCGGTTTATCTTCATTCTTCCGGTTTTGATGCTTCTATGTTCCATGATGATGACGGCAAAAAATATATTGTGGCTCTTGAATGGGAGACAAGAACAGAATACGAGAAACCGGGTCCAATCTGCATTGTAGAATATGATCCGGTACAGAAAAAAGTAGTGGGAATGCCAAAAGCTTTCTGGAGAGGAGGTACAGACCGTGGTTGTATTGAGGCGCCTCATCTGACTAAGCGTGGGAATTACTACTATATAATGTGTGCTGAAGGCGGAACGGGCTATTATCATAGCGTGACAATGGGACGTTCTGAAAATGTATGGGGGCCATATGAGGCTGATCCATGTAATCCAATTGTAACTTCTGTTCCGGAAAATCATAACGAGCGTGCCGACTGGGATCACTTGAAGCCTCGCTATTATAATCCGGAGAGTAAGCTTCAGAAATCCGGTCATGCCAGTTATGTGGATCTTCCGAACGGAGAAACCTGGCTGGTACATCTCACTTCCAGACCTTTTGTTCCGGAGCTTCGCTGCACTCTTGGCCGTGAAACTGCCATTCAGCGTATGAGATGGACAGAGGATGGCTGGCTTCGAATGGAAAATGGAGGCAATATGGCCCAGGAGTTTGTGGAGGAGAGTAAGCTTCCTGAGTATCCGGTGAAAAAGCTTCCGCAGAGGGATGACTTTGATTCTGAAACTCTTGCAATCGGTTATTATGCGCCTCGCATTGATCCTGTGACCTTTGTTGACCTGAAAGCAAGACCAGGCTGGATTCGCCTGCGTGGTCAGGAATCCGGCTGCTCTTTGAATAAGACAAGTATTTTGGCAAGAAAGCTGACAAGTGTACAGGCAGCGGTAACGACAAAGGTTGATTTTACTCCGCTGAGCTACCAGCATACAGCCGGGTTGATCCTTTATTATGATAATATGAATTTTGTATATTTGTATAAATATTTCAGCGATACGCTGAATCACAGTGCGGTTTCTGTTATGCAGGTGGAAAATGGAATAAAACGGGAATTTCCGGAAGCAAGGACTTTTGTGGAAGATGGACAGGACATCTGGATGCGGCTGGAGATAAAGGGCAGAAAATCCTGCTTTAAGTGGTCGCTGGATGGAGATACCTATAAAGAAATCGGACCATGCTTTGATACTACGAAATTTTCGGATGAGTATTCTGAGTTTGGTGAATTTACAGGAACTTTCGTAGGAATCACCTGTGGCGACCGTATGCTTCATCAGCACACAGCTGATTTTGATTTCTTTGAATATGTGGCAGATGAAACTGTGGATATAAAATGATAAAGGAGAAATGAGAAATGGTAAAACGTAAAGTTAGAATTGAGAATATGAAAGATGTTGATACATTTAATAAGTTATGTTCTAAATTCGATTGTGATATGGATTTAATCAGTGGAAAATATTATGTAAACGCAAAATCTATTATGGGAATCTTCAGTCTTGACCTGGAAATGCCATTAGAGCTTGTGGCAGATATGGAAGATGAAAAAATAGTTGACAATGTTTTTAAGGAGTTTCTTATTTAACAGCCTGAAATAAATGTTTTTTTCAAAAAAATAAAAATCTTAACACAGATTTTATAGGAAAGATGTTAAAATACGTTCAGACAAATAAAAAACGCTGAAAGGAAAATTAAAAATGATGAATAAAAAAAGACTTATGGCAATTCTGGCAGCAGGAGTTCTGACAGCAACATCTTTCAATCCGGCTATGATCAAGGCTGAAAGCGTATCAGCAGAAGAAGCCGGCATGGCAGTTCCGGCAGATGCAGCAGGCATGAGCGTACCTGCGGATGCAGCTGGCGCAGCCGTATCAGCAGATGAGGCCGGAGCAGCAGTTTCTGCAGATGAAGCTGGCGTAGTGGTAGCCGGTGACGGTTCTGAGACAGCTGTTTTCTCTGAAGATGGCACACCTGTGAAAAAAACAGTAAAAGCAGCAGATATTAATATGAAGGTGCAGGATTCCTACGATTTTCCATTCCTTGGCTTAAAGGCAGTCCTTCCGGAAGAACTGAAGAAACAGATCGAAAACTCCGATATGCTTATGATCACAGAGGAAGAATGGAATGATGATATGACTGGCTTCAAGTATGCCTTTTTCCACTGGAATAAGCTTACCGAGGATCAGAAAAACGAAGATGTAAACCTTCTTGGAACCGGCTATGAGGACTGGCTTAAGAGCATCGAAAGAGTTGGCACACTTGGTGTTTACAGCAAGGACGTGATCGATGATCTGGATTCCATCACAGGCTGCAATGAGCACAAAGAGCTGGGAACCAGCGAGGATGGAAACTATAAGTACTATCTCAGCATTAATAAAAATGCAGAGTCTGACCTGACAGACGAGATCGAAAAAATTGAGACTACGATCACAGAAATGACAGCCTTTGATCCAAGCAAATCTGTATTCGATATGCCTGCAGAGAATGCCAACCCGGATGCAGAAAATGTAGGTGCATTTGAGACAACGGATATTGATGGAAATGCTTATACAGAAAAAGTATTCAGCGACTATGACCTGACTCTTGTAAACTGCTTTACAACCTGGTGCTCTCCATGTGTAAATGAAATGCCAGACCTTGACAAGCTTTATCAGGAAATGAAGGAAAAGGGTGTGGGAGTAGTAGGAATGGTTATCGATTCTGTAGGCGAGGACGGAACTACAGATGAAGATAC
>CAKUJT010000141.1 GCA_934661765.1 uncultured Senegalimassilia sp. | reverse complement strand
AATAGGTTCCAGAACCATCCGGAATCGAAACATTCAATACTAGAGGAGCGTGTCAGTGGCAGCAAAACCTGATCATTACGACGGCTCGGACATTCAGGTCCTCGAGGGCCTTGAACCTGTTCGCAAGCGTCCTGGCATGTATATCGGCTCCACGGGCCCGCGCGGTCTCCATCACCTGGTTTACGAGGTCGTGGACAACGCGGTCGACGAGGCTTTGGCCGGTTACTGCAGCCATATCGAGGTGACCATTCACCCCGACAACTCCATCACCGTCTCCGACGATGGCCGCGGCATCCCGGTCGACGAGCATCCCAAGGAGAAGATCCCCACGGTCGAGGTCGTCCTGACCGTTCTGCACGCCGGCGGCAAGTTCGGCGGCGAGGGATACAAGGTGTCCGGCGGCCTGCACGGCGTGGGCGTGTCGGTTGTGAACGCGCTGTCCACGCGCGTCCAGGTGAACGTGCGCCGCGACGGCAAGGAATACCAGATCGCCTTCGAGCAGGGCAAAACCTGCGAGAAGCTGCACGAGGTTGGCACCTCCGATCACACCGGCACCACGGTCACCTTCTGGCCCGACCCCGAGATCTTCACCGAGACCACCATCTACGACTACAGCGTGCTTGCGGCGCGTTTCCGCGAGATGGCTTTCCTGAACAAGGGTCTGAAGATCACGCTGACCGACGAGCGCGCCAACCCGAGCCTCATCGTGTCGGATGCCTCGCCCGAGCCGCATAGCGACGTCTTCCAGTACGAAGGCGGCATCATCGACTTCGTAACCTACCTCAACGAAGGCCGCGAAACGCTGAACAAGCCCATCTACTTCGAGGCTGAAAGCGCCGACGGCACGGTCGAGGTGGCCATGCAGTGGTCCACGTCGTTCTCCGCGAACTCCGTCATGGCGTTCGCCAACAACATCAACACGCACGAGGGCGGCACGCACCTCGATGGCTTCAAACAGGCCGTAACGCGCACTATCAACGAGTATGCGCGCAGCAAGGGTATCCTGAAGGAGAAGGATAACAACCTCTCCGGTGACGACACCCGCGAGGGTTTGGCCGCCGTCATCTCCGTGAAGCTGCACGACCCGCAGTTCGAGGGTCAGACGAAGACGAAACTTGGCAACTCCGAGATCCGTCCGCTTGTCCAGAACGCCGTCACGCAGGGCCTGGCCGAGTATCTTGAGGAGAACCCCGCGCCGGCCAAGCGCATCATCGGCAAGGCGACGCAGGCCCTGAAGGCCCGCGAGGCCGCCCGCAAGGCCCGCGAGATGACGCGCCGCAAGGGCGTGCTCGACTCGTTCGCCCTGCCGGGCAAGCTGGCGGACTGCTCGTCCAAAAAGCCCGAAGAGTCCGAAATCTTCATTGTAGAGGGCGATTCCGCAGGTGGCAGCGCCAAGCAGGCGCGCGACCGCAAGACGCAGGCCATCCTGCCGCTGCGCGGCAAGATCCTCAACGTCGAGCGCGCCGGCCTGCACCGCGCCCTGTCCAGCGACACTATCAGCTCGCTTATCACGGCCATCGGCACGAACATCGGCGAGGACTTCGACGCCGACCAGGCGCGTTACCATCGCATCATCATCATGACCGATGCCGATGTCGACGGCGCGCACATCCGCATCCTGCTGCTGACGTTCTTCTATCGCTATATGCCCGAGCTCATCAACCGCGGCTATGTCTACATCGCATGTCCGCCCATCTTCGGCGTGAAGAAGAAGAACACCCGCTCCACGAAGATTGAGCGCTATATCTATGACGAGAACAGCCTGAGCCGCGAGCTCGAGGAAATGGGCGGTTCCGAGAAGTTCGACGTGCAGCGTTACAAGGGCCTGGGCGAGATGGATCCCGAGCAGCTGTGGGAAACCACTATGGAGCCCGCCACCCGCACGCTTCTGCAGGTGAGCATCGACGATGCCGCCGAGGCCGAGCGCACGGTCAGCGAGCTCATGGGCGACCAGGTCGAGCCGCGCAAGGAGTTCATCCAGAAGCACGCCCGCGACGTTAGATTCTTGGACATCTAGGAGAATTGAATGGCAGATAACACTGACAACCGCGATGGTCAGGGCGGCGAGGAGCTTCCCGACGACCTGAAGCGCCTGGTCGATGCCGCCGAGGAAGACGCGGCGGACGCCGGCGAGCAGGACGTCGAGCAGCCCGAGCCCGGCCACACGGTAACGTCGGGCCCGGTGTCCGAGGAGGACAAGGCCCGCTCGCTTATCGACATGTCCACCGTCGCCAACCCTCACGGCTCCATCATCGAGGACGCCAACGGCGGCGAAGGCACCACCGTTCGTGCAGCGTATCTGGGCAAGGAGATGGCTTCTTCGTTCCTGGAGTATTCCATGAGCGTCATCGTCAGCCGCGCCCTGCCCGACGTGCGCGACGGCCTGAAGCCGGTCCATCGTCGCATCCTGTACGCCATGAACGAGTCCGGCTACACGCCGAACCGTCCTCATATGAAGTCGGCCCGTACCGTCGGCGACGTTATCGGCAAGTATCACCCGCACGGTGACTCCGCCGTGTACGACACTATGGTGCGCTTGGCCCAGCCGTTCAGCATGCGCGTTCCGCTTATCGACGGCCATGGCAACTTCGGCTCCATCGACGGTGACTCGGCAGCAGCAATGCGTTACACCGAGGCGCGTCTTGGCAAGGCCGCTATGGAGTTGCTGCGCGACCTTGACAAGGAAACGGTCGACTTCCAGCCCAACTACGACGAAAGCCTGGAAGAGCCCACGGTCCTGCCCGCGCGCTTCCCCAGCTTGCTGGTAAACGGCTCCAACGGCATCGCCGTCGGCATGGCGACCAACATCCCGCCGCATAATCTTGGCGAGACCATCGACGCCACGTGCATGATGCTCGACAACCCCGAGGTCTCCACCGCCGAGCTCATGACTGCCCTTCCCGGCCCGGATTTCCCGACCGGCGGCATCATCATGGGCAAGAAGGGCATCCTGGATGCCTATGAGACGGGTCGCGGCAGCCTTACCGTGCGCGCGAAGTGCAAGATCGAAGAGGGCAAGAACGGCAAAAGCTCCATCGTGGTCACGGAGATCCCGTACCAGGTGAACCGTCAGCGCCTGCTCGAGAAGCTCGGCGAGCTGGTTCGCGAGAAGAAGCTTCCCGAGATCTCGAACATCCACGACGGCGCCGACCGCCACGGCATCGATATCATCATCGAGTTGAAGAAGGACGCCATCCCGCAGGTGGTGCTCAACAAGCTCTACAAGCACACGCAGCTGCAGGTGGGCTTCGGCGTCATCATGCTGGCGCTCGTCGACGGCGTGCCTCGCGTGCTCTCCCTGAAGGAGACGCTGCACTATTACATCGCCCACCAGGAAGACGTCATCGTGCGTCGTACGCGTTACGAGCTCTCGAAGGCCGAGGAGCGCGCCCACATCCTGGAAGGCTATGTGGTTGCCCTCGATCATATCGACGAGGTCATCAGCATCATCCGCTCCTCGCAAACCGACAAGGAGGCGGCGGCTCGCCTGACCGAGCGCTTCGGCCTGACCGACAAGCAGACCACCGCCATCCTGGAGATGCGCCTGCGCCGTCTGACCGGTTTGGAACGCGAGAAGATCCAGTCCGAGTTGGAAGAGCTGCGCGAGAAAATCGCATACTACAACCGCGTGCTCTCCGACCCTCAGCTGGTGCGCGACATCATCAAAGAGGAGCTGCAGGAGATCAAGAGGAAGTTCGACACTCCCCGCAGAACGCAGCTTTCCGACGCCGCCAAGGACTTGGACGTCGAGGACCTCATCGCCGAGGAGAGCATGGTGGTCACGGTCACGAAGGCCGGTTACGTCAAGCGCCTGCCCGTCGCCACGTACCGTCAGCAGAAGCGCGGCGGCAAGGGTATGCAGGCGGTGAACCTGAAGGACAACGACTACGTCGAGCACCTGTTCGTCGCGTCCACGCACTCCTTCATGCTGTTCTTCTCCACGAAGGGCAAGGTGTACCGCCTGAAGGTCTACGAGCTGCCCGAGGCATCCCGCCACGCGCGCGGCACGGCCATTGTGAACCTGCTGCCGCTTGAGAAGGGCGAGACCATCAGCGCCGTCATCGCGACGAAGGACTTCCCGGCCGACGAGTACCTCATGTTCGCCACCGAGCACGGCATGGTGAAAAAGACGTCCATGGAGCAGTACGACCGTACGCGCCGTGACGGTCTCATCGCCATCAACCTCAAAGACGGCGACCGCCTTATCAGCGTGCGCCGCGTGGCCCAGGGCGAGAACGTCATCATGGTGTCGTCCGCCGGCAAGGCAATCATGTGGCCCGAGGACGAAGTGCGCGCCATGGGCCGCGGCACCATGGGCGTGCGCGGCATGAACGCGCCGGCAGACGCTAAGGTGCTCGGCATGGAGATCGCTCGCCCCGAGACCGATCTGTTCGTCATCACCGAGAAGGGGTACGGCAAGCGCACGCCCATCTCCGAGTATCCGTCGCACCATCGCGGCGGTCAGGGCGTCTTCACCATCACCATGACGGAGAAGAAGGGCTTGTTGGCTGCCATGAAGATCGTAGGTGCCGACGACGAGATCATGATCATGTCCGAGGAGGGCGTCGTGGTGCGCACTCCCGTCGAGGGCATCTCCGAGCTCGGCCGCTCCACGCAGGGCGTTCGCGTCATGAACGTTGCCGAGGACGATCGCGTGACCGCCGTCGCCATCGCCGCCCATGGCAAGAAGAAGCGCGCCGTGAATGCCGATGGCGCCGAAGAGTTGGATGAGTCGTCCATCGACGAGATGGAAGAGTAGCCAGCTTCAGGCATATACGAACGATTAAGAAAGCCGCTCCGTAAAGGGCGGCTTTCTTGTTGCATGGGCATGTTGTACGGCAGTATGAGGATGTTTCACGTGAAACATCCCAATAGGAGGGTGCGGTTGGGCTGGATGATCACCTGGAGCGCGGATTTACGGGTACGGTGGCCGCCGCAGTGCTACGAGAAATCCTTTGGGTCGAGGTCCTCCAGGAACGAGCGGAACTCCTCAAGCTCCTCTTCGGCGGACTCGTCCTCGATGGGCTTTCGGACGATATAGGGGTATGAGGCGCGCTCCAAGACGTCCTCATTGATATAGAGCGGAGCGTCTTCGCGCAACGCCAGAGAGAGCGCGTCACTGGGGCGGGCATCAAGCTCGATGAGCCTTCCGTGTTGGCGCAACGTCAGCTTCGCGAAGAACAGCGATCCCTTCACCTTGTCGATAAGGACATGGTCGACGCTTGCATCTAGGTTGGTGAGGGCGTCGAGCAGCAGGTCGTGCGTAGTGGGGCGTGCAACCTTGGTGTGCGTGACCGCCAGATGCAGCTGAGCCGCTTCGGCGGCGCCCACCATAATGGGCACGATGCGCGATACGCCGGGCACGGGGCTCTCCTCGATAGGCTGCAGCACAAGGATGGAAGGACCCGGTGCGCTTCCGATAATGATCTTTTGCACGGCGATGGGAACCAAGCCTGCTCCTAACTATAAGCGATTCGCTTATATATGATATCGAGCCCTTCAGAAGCTTCTTTATAAGGGATTATACGCGTGAATACGGCTCTGACCTGCGGTTTCTTTTGTAAAACGGCAGTAGGAAAAAATTTTCCTAAAAGTTGAAAATTCTTCTTGACCATTCTTGGAAACCCTGGTTATAATAAACGAGCACTTTTCGAAGGGGCCCGTAGCTCAGTTGGTTAGAGCGCACGCCTGATAAGCGTGAGGTCGCTGGTTCAAATCCATTCGGGCCCACCA
>CAKUJT010000140.1 GCA_934661765.1 uncultured Senegalimassilia sp. | reverse complement strand
GCATGTCTCTATTGTATCATGCTTATGTGTATTTGGAATTTCTCATTTTGGCTTGTACTATTTATATTCTAGCACCATTCTCTTCATGGAGGACTGCATGGAGGCAGGAAATTATGAGGAAAGAACATCTTCCGTTTATCAGAGATACAAGGAGTGGTGTCAGGAAAATGGCCACTATGCCGAAAGCATGAAGAATTTCAAGCAGAGCCTTGAGACGGTAGCAACGGTAGTCCGCAAGCGACCTCTAACCGGCGGTAACAAAACCACAATGCTTGCAGGCTACCGATTGCTGTCAGATTTCTTGGAATGAGGACTTGGGGCATTGTGGCAAGTAAAAATGGTCAATTTAAAATTCTAATCTCTATAGAGAAAATATATTTTCATCTGCCACATTGCCCCCACTGTGAAGGAGGTGGTGCCTATGTGCTAGATAGCCCAACAATCATCAAATATGACTTCGGTCAGGAAAGGAGAAACAAATGAAAAGAAATCAACTTAAACCAATGCAGATAGGACAGAGCGTGGAGTACATGACACGTACCAGAAATTATCAGCCAGTGGGCGTGCTTGCGACCGATACCGGCAGGGAGTTTGTTGTTACGTGCAGCAGAGATGCAGACCCGGCACGATGGTGTGTTATTGGACGTCTCTTTGATGTGACATTTCTGACGCACAGAGAGCTTGAGGACTTTATCCTCGAAAGAAACCTGCATGAATGGACAGAGGAAGATGACAGGAAATTCGGAAAGAATCTCTCGAATTACTGTAAGGCGTACAACGCCGTCTTCTAACCGGTAGGGGCGATGAGAATCTCTACGTCCATTCCACCGGGGAACGGGCGTGGGGTCTCACGCACAAATTCGCGAATTCAAACGGGTAATATAACCCAATCAAAAATCAAATAAAGTGGAGGATTTACACATGAATATTGATAAGAAAATAGCACATTATTTATGCAATTCGTGGATTGATTTCCAGACATTCTATATCTTGGATATCATTCCGCAGAACAAGGATGACGCTGTGATTATTCTGGCACCGCTACATCCAGAGGAAGACCCTGTTTTTTTCGTATGGTATCAGGGAAAGAGGTATCCGTATCAGTCGTTTGAGCGAATGATGGACATCCTCGTTGAGTGTGGCCACATCAACCGCAGATACGCCGATAGCCTGAAGAAGAAATACGAAAATATTAACGCAAAGGAGATTTAACTTATGAGATACGATGATTTTACAATTCAGTCCGAAAGCTACAGAAAAGACTTCTGGAACAAGATGATGAAGGGACAGACTGCACCCTATGAAACTATGAATAAAGGAGCTATCAGTAGCGATACCTACGTCCTTCCTTATGACAGCAATCGCAAGTATATGGATGTACTCAAGGAGGAGTGCATCTTCCGTCAGCTGGCAACAAGCATTAAATCTGCGGATTCCGACCTTGATATCTGGGTGTCCGACAGTGACGAAACGGCAGAATGGGCACCGAGCAATACGCAGCAGTTTATCAAGGATGCAGCTGGCCAGTTCGATAAGAAAAAGGTGAAATGCCACAAGCTGGCAATCATCACCCGAATGGACAGGGATTTTATGCAGGATGTGAAATTTAATATGGAAAAGTATCTGGTCAAGCATTTTGCCAGACGCTTCGGCAAGGCGGAGGAAGCGGCCTTTGTCAGCGGCACCGGTGTGGATATGCCTACCGGCATTCTCCATGAAACAGACGGCGCAGAGGTGGGTGTTAATGCAAAGGCACTCGCCTTCGATGATGTGATTGCGCTCTATTTCTCTGCAAAGCCTGAGTACCGCACTCACGGAACGTGGCTCATGAACGATGAGACAGCCAAGATTCTCCGTACCTTGAAGGACAATGACGGCAACTATCTCTGGAACCACAATAACGACACTATCATGGGCAGACCGGTGAATATCTGCAATGCAATGCCGTCCACCGGCAAAGTGATTGCATTCGGTGATTTTTCCTACTACTGGATTATCAATCGTATGCCTATCAGCGTGCGTGCTCTTGTAGAGATTTATATCATGAACCATCAGGTGGGCTATCTGGCACATGAGTATCTGGATGCCAAGCTCATCCGCTCGGAAGCTATCAAGGTGCTTCAGTTGTCGTAACGATAATAGAATTTCTGCCAAGCCGGAGTAATCTGGCTTGGCGAAGGAGGTGAAAATATGCAGGTCGTTGAAAATACAGAAATGCGTGCTGTTCCTATTGGAGAGAAGTTCATGCTGACCATCAAGGAGGCAGCACCCTATTACAATATCGGCCAGAAGAAACTGCGCAGGATGGCAGAGGATAACCTCGGCGTGTTCTCTGTCTACAGTGGTAACCGATATTTGATAATTCGACCAAAATTCGAGGAATTTATTCTGAATTCTTCGGAGATTTAGATTCCTTTTATTTGCCGAAAGTAGTTGCTATATGAGGCGTTTAGAGAGATATATACCATGACCCGAAATACGCTTTGGCAACTGCTTTTGGGCAGAAAGGGATGTGATAAGATGGCTAAACCAACATTAGCCGAGAAGGATATTTTGAATCCTTCGGAAACCATAAAGCTCTTTAACCTGAGCAATCGAAAATTCTACAAATTCCTTGGTGAGACAGATGGTGGTGACTTTCTTGCTTACTATAAGGAACGCAAGCTGATACTTCGAGAAGCATTCGAGAGGTACTTAATGCTTAATCCAGAGATAAAGGAGGAACTTGCAAATGGCGAAAGCAGGCAGAGGAAAAACAAGGCGTGACCCGAAACGCCGTGTACTCCGTCCGGGCGAAAGTATTCGTGCGGATGGGAAGTACCAGTATAAATACCATATTGATGGGAAACCGCACTTTGTGTATAGCTGGAAATTGGAGCCAACCGACCAGCTTCCGAAGGGAAAGAAACCGTGTTTGTCACTCCGTGAGATGGAGAAGCAGATAGAAACACAGGTGGCAGTCCTAACCAATATGCCGGATGGAACGATGACCGTATGTGAACTGGTGGATAGATACCTACAGACCAAGACTGGCGTAAGGCAGAGCACCAGACAGGGATATATCACCGTTCAGCGAATCTTGGAGAAGCAGGCCTTCGGAAAAATGAAAATTCGCTCGGTCAAGACATCGGATGCAAAGCTGTTTCTCATCAAGCTGCAGAAGGAAGATGGCAGGAGCTATAGTTTCATCCATACCATACGAGGTGTACTCAGACCGGCATTCCAGATGGCTGTGGATGATGACATTCTTATGAAGAATCCCTTCGGCTTCCAACTCGCCGGTGTGGTGGTCAATGACTCTGTGACAAGAGAGGCTATTTCCAGAGACCAGATGAGAAAGTTCCTGAAGTTCGTCCATGACGATGTGGTCTACTGTAAATACTACGAAGCGGTGTACATCCTTTTCCATACCGGCATGAGAATTTCAGAGTTTTGCGGATTGACGTTGCGAGACATTGACCTTGAGAACAGGACAGTCAATATTGACCATCAGCTTATCAGAACCGCTGATATGCGCTATATCATCGAACCTACAAAGACGGAAGCTGGAACTAGAAAGATTCCGATAACACAGGATGTGGCAGACATGTTTCGGGCTATTATTGAGGATAGAGAAGTTCCAAGACAAGAAAAGCTCATTGATGGCTATGGTGGATTCCTGTTCTACGATGAGAATGACATGCCGCTTGTGGCCATGCACTGGCAGCACCGATTCAACCATATGGTAGGCAGGTACAATGATATCTACCGGGTGCAGATGCCGAACATCACACCGCATGTGTGCAGGCACACATACTGCTCCAATCAGGCCAAGTCGGGCATGAATCCGAAAACGCTCCAGTACTTGATGGGGCATTCTGATATCAGCGTTACGATGAATGTGTACACGCACGTAGGGCTTAATGATGCAGAGGAAGAACTAAGACGAATGGAGGAATTCCAGAAAGCACAGGCAGAAGTCGAGAAGAAGAACGGCATCAAACCGGTATCGCAGAAAATGTTCAAAGCAATTTAAAAGTAGCACTCTGGCATTCGTGTCGGAGTGTTATTTTTATATGAAACACTTGATTTTTTGGGATTAACATAATATAATATATAAATTTCTCTGGAATCATTGACGATTGAAAAAAAAGAATATATAATAAATAGACTAAATTACAGTTCATTCGTAATTTGGATATTGGGCGTTCTTTTTTTGGAGGACGTAATAATAAAAGGAGGGTGTCAAAAATGAGAGATGTATATGATTTTGCCAAATTTTTCATTAAAAATGGCGCTGATTCTAGTCCAAATACGTATGATGGCAATATGAAATTACAGAAATTATTAGTATTCGCAGATTTGGCAAATATTGCAGAATACGGGGAACCATTATTCGGTGATCAAGTTTTAGCATTTAAAAATGGATGTGTAGTAGAGAAAGTAAGGCTGAGATATAAAAATGATTATGTTGCATTTTATAATGATAGCAAATCATATCAGCCGGATTTTTCGGAAAGGGAATATGAGATATTGAGGCTTATTCTCGATATTTTTGGAAATGCAACAGCCAAAGAGCTATCTGAAATAAATCACACATTCAGTTTTTGGAAATCAGCTTTTATCAATGGAACTAGTAGCACTGGTTATCACGACAAAGAACAGTCTGTAGTTGACATGATGTCGCAAGAATCAGATCTCAATCGCATGAGAGAGATTATTTCGGCATACAAAGAAACTTCTAGTGAAGTAGAATCAAGTGAGACCATTAATGGCGTAACATTTTTCTTTGATGGATTTGTCTTAACGGATGACTTAATGGATCAGTTAGAGCAGTTTTCGTTATCAGCTGAAGAAGATGCTTATAGCGTTTACATGGATAATGGAAAGCTGGTGATCTATTGAGTAATTTTGTAGAAGGACAGGGTATTCTAGGAAAAATTAGATTTGTTGATGGTGAGTTGCCGGAATATAACAGGACTTATCTAATTATTAATGTTACTAGTGAGTATATTGAAGTGTTGAATGTTTCTTCTATAAGAGGGAAGGAACGAAAGCTTGCTTTTTCTACAAATGAAAGGTTGAGAAGTTTTAAACCACCATTTCTTAAACCATCATTTGTGAAATTAGATTCTTTGACACAAGTCAAAAGAGCGGACTGGAGCGAGTTGCAAGTATTACATAATGGAGCTACCCTTGATCAAGGTGAGTTAGATCGAATAAAGAAGCTATTGTAACTAAAGGAGTCGAAATTCGACTCCTTTAGTTAGTAGTAAGATATCCCCGTTTTACTACCATTTCTACTACTAACAGGTAGTAATAACATGCTAAAATTCGCTATATTCTGCATCGGTTCATCCAGTGAGCAGAAATAACAAAATGCCCGGAAACCCTTGCAAAATGGGGCAATTCTGAGCAGGATAAGGAGAATTATTACAGTGATTAAGGTACTTTTCGTTTGCCACGGCAATATACTGGCAACTCTCTAAAAAGTCTTGATTTATCGGGGAAAGGGAAGCTTCACAGTTCTGTTTTAGACCAGGTTTAGACCATTTGAAATGTGTAGAAAATAACGAAAAAAACATGCAGATGGGGAGCCTTGTTGCAAATATACTCATATAGAAAATTACACAACGGAGATAATTTTTGAGAGGAAAAATCATCCGGTGATGTGTGGAAATGTATCCATACGTCACCGGATTTTTTACGTTTCGGGATTTGATTCCTGATCGCGTTTCATGGCTTCATCGATTGCTCTATTGATAAAGGCAGTGGCACTTTCACCCATCTTTTCTGCGTGGTC
>CAKUJT010000139.1 GCA_934661765.1 uncultured Senegalimassilia sp. | reverse complement strand
TGGGAACCCCCTTTTACGCCTGCTGTGCCCGCGGCGCATAAAAATGGCAGAGGATGTAGGGGCGAACAGTGTTCGCCAACTGAACCGTATGCTGCCGCAAATATCCACGGGCCGATATAGAATCGGCCCCTACGGCGCAAGGTAAATACTGTGCCGACCCGTAGGGGCGGATTCCATATCCGCCCGTAAGAACTTGAATTATTTATTATATATGTGCTTGCATCCGTGCGCATTACAGCAGCAGCGGCTGCAGCTGCACGCCGCGCAGGGCGCTTTCCAGCGTGTCGGGGATGAGGGTGAAATCGCTTTTGATGCTGCACGGCTTTTTGTAGCTGTCGTCCTGCCCAAAGGGCACAAAGTAGTAATGGCGGCGCTGCAGCAGCTGTGCAATGGCGGGTGCGCTGCCCGAGAGTGCATCGTTGGTAGATGGTGCCACAATAACAGGCCGCCCGCCGCGCAGCAGGCTTTTGGCGGCCAGCGTGACCGGGGTGGCGCTGATGCCCGCCGCCAGCATCGCCATCGTGGTGCCGGTGGCCGGGGCAATGACCAGCGCCTGTGCCAGCCCTTTGGGGCCAAGCGGCTCGACCTGCTGCAAGGTGGTCAGCGGCGTTTCGCCGGTCAGCTCCCGCAGCTGGTCGCGCAGATTTTCGGCGGTGCCGAAGCGGGTATCAAGCGCGGCGGCGCTGCAGCTTAAAATGGGCAGCACCCGCCAGCCCAGCGCGCGCAGGCGGCGGACCTGCGGCAGCACAGCCGAAAAGCTGCAAAAGCTGCCGCACAAAGCAAAGGCGACGGTACGCGGGCCGTCAGGCCGGTTCGTCATGCAGATCACCTCTTTCTTGCAGGATGGTCAGTACGGTTTGGGCGATGAGCGCCCCGGCGGTATCGGGGGCGCACTTGCCGGGCAGGGCCAGGGCGTGCTCGGCCCGGATGCCCAGGGCTTCGGCGGCGTCAAAGTCGGTGCCGCCGGGCAGGCTGGCCAGGTCGATGACCAGCGCCCCGCGGGGCAGCTTTTCCAGCATTTTGCGGGGCAGCACCGGCGCGGGGATGGTGTTGATGACGGTATCATGCTTTGCCAGCAGTACGGGCAGGCGGTCCAGCGGGGCGGCGCGGTGCCCGGCACACCGGGCGTTGGCCCGCTGCACGGCATTGCGGGCGGCAACGGTGGTATGCCCGCCCAGCAGGTCCAGCCGCCGCGCTACCGCCCGGCCGATGCGCCCGTAGCCGAGAACCAGGAAGTCGCTTTCCCAGATGGTGCGGCGGCGCAATTGCAGCAGCAGGGCAAGGCAGCCCTCTGCGGTGGGCACGGCGTTTAAACATTCCAGCTCGGGCCGCTGGAAGTAGTCCAGCAGCGGCAGACTGGCCTGCCGGGCGGCGGCCTGGATGGGTGAGCCGGGGCGTCCGGCCAGCAGCAGGGTGCCGGGGCGCACCCCCTGCAGGGTGCGGGCGACGGCATCGCTGACACGTTCCTGGGACATGGGCAGCAGGACAAAATCGGCCTGGCAGGCGGCCTCCGGCCCGATGATGCGGAACCCCGCGGCCTGCAAAGTCTGCGCCGCCGCCCGCTGGCGGGCATCATGCCCCACCACGCAAAAGGTTTTCATAGGCTGTTCCCCCTTTGGGTGTGCTTTCGCCATAGTATGCTTGGATTGAGGCGGATGGTGCAAAAGGCTCCCCTGGAGGGGAGCTGGCGGCGGAGCCGACTGAGGGGTGGCTACTTTAGCCAGCAGTATTTGTGTAGATGCAATTACTCTGCACGCGAGCCACCCCTCACCCGCTGCGCGGGAGCTCCCCTCCAGGGGAGCCTTTTATCGGGCAAACAAAAAGCCACCTGCCCGAAGGCAGATGGCTTTAACCACTTGTTAAATCAATAATACTTCAACCCGTTGCACTGGCCGCGCCAGACGGCGATGGGGTCGATGGGGACGGTGCCGATGCGCATTTCCACAACGGTGGTCTTGCCGCAGGTGGCAAGGGTCTGGCCCTGCTTGACCTGCTGCCCGGCCTTGATGTCGATGTCGCTCAGCCCGTAGAAGATCGTGCGCACGCCCGCGCCGTGGTCGATGACCAGCGTAATTCCGTAGTCGCCGCCCAGGTCCTCGGCCAGGTCGATCTTGCCGCTGGCGGGGGCAATGACCAGCTCACCGCGGGTGGTGGACAAAATTACGTTGGTACTGGTGCGGCCGCCTGCGCCGGTGTTGGCGCTGCGCTCGCTGTAGCGGCGGCCCACATACTCGGTCGCGCCGAAGGTCAGCGTGGTGTTGAGGCGGTTGAGGAACGGCTGCACGAACCCGGCGTCCGCCCAGCTGATGCCGGTGGGCGCTGCGGTGAACAGCTTGCTGACCTTGGCGGGGGCATCGTCCTGCCCGATGTAGAGCGCGGCGCGCTGGGACTGCGAGGAGTAATCCTTGTAGTTAAACCCGCCGTCGGTGACTTTCAAGTACAGTGTGGTGGAGTAGCGGCCCACCTGCACGTCGATGGTCTCGGTGCCTAAGGCTGCGTTCCAGGGGATGGGCAGGTAGCACACCCAGCCGTTGGAGGACTGGATAAAGCCCTGATTTTTCAGCGTGGTGGTCAGGGTGGGGGCGTCGTCCTCGTAACTGCCGGTCACACGGATGGCGGCCACGCCGCCCTGCTGGATGGTATTCTCGCTTAAATAAACGGACGGCTCGATGGCAATGTCGAAGGTGAACAGCCAGGTCTCGGAGCCGGTGATGTCGGCGGCGCCTGCTGCGCGGGAGCCGGTAACGCTGGCCACCAGCTTGGCGGTGTAGGTGCCGGTCTCGTCAAAGCAATAGCTGCTGAACTCCGACAGCGTACCCTCGAACACGGTCTCCTTGTCGGCGTCGGTCACGGTCAGCTGGGTGGCGTAGTTGATGGAGCTGATCGTAATATCCGGCGACAGCGTGGAGATGGGGTCCTCCAGCACAGCGGGTACGGAACTATAAGTTTCGGCGTAGGTACGCTTGAACCAGTTGCCGATGACCGGCACATGCCACTTGTAGGCCGAAGGCTCCAGCGTCTGCCCGGCGAAGGTCACGCGGATGGAAGGCAGCATATCGGGGGTGGCGCTGCGGTACAGGTAGGCCACGCCGATACCGGCCACCACCAGCACAAACACCACCACCAGCAGCAGCCATCTGGCCATGCCGGTCACGCCGCTGCGCACAACATCCCCCACGGTGGCGGGGGTGTCATCCTCCGCCGCATCGTCGTCGGACGAAGTGTCGGTATCCTCCCCGGCGGGAATATCCATGTTGGCGGTGATCTGCTCCACCGAGAGCTGCACCGTGCGGGTCATGTCCAGCAGGCGCTTTTCATCGATGGGCGGCAGCTCCACAGTCTCCTCGTCGGTCTCGGCGGCATCCAAGGCGGCGTCTTCGTCAGCTGCGGCCTCCTCCGTGGGGGCCTCTGCGGGGGCATCCTCCTCCGCAGGGGTTTCCTCATCGGTGGGGATGCTGTCCTCAGCAGGCGTTTCCGGCTCTGCTTCGGGTTCGCCTTCTTCGGCGGGGGCTTCCTCGGGTGCTTCCGGCGCTTCGGGGGCGGCGTCTGCCGCTTCTTCAGCAGGTTCCGCTTCGCTCTCCCCTGCCGGTTCGGCGGGGGCATCCTCGGCAGCGGCCGTAGCGACGGCTTCTTCCGCCGGCGCGGTCTCCGCTGGGGGCGCGGCTGCGGGCTGCGGGGCTGCCTGGGGGGCAGTATCCGGCGCGGCCTGGGCCGGGATGTTGTCGTTTTTCTTGCTCATCTGTACTCTTCCCAAAATCCTCTTGGTGTTGCCCCATCGTGGAAAAACAGGCGGCAGCCGGGGCCGGGCTGTACCCAATGAAAAATTTATTCAGACTCGCGGTATTGCAGACCACTGCGGCCCGCCATGGCAGGCTCCGGGTCTACCGATTTGCTGCCGATGCGCAGCTCAAAGATCAGGTCATGGTCGGTGCCCGCCGTGCCTACGGGGGAACCGGCTTCGATCGTCTGGCCGCGCTGGGCGGTGACGGTTTTTAGCCCGAACAGATAGCTTTTCACGCCGCAGCCGTGGTCGATGACCACCGTGCCGCCGGTCAGGGTCAGGGTATCCGCCAGCACGACGGTGCCGCTCTGGGGCGCGGTGATGGTCTCGTTGTCGGGGGCGGAGTAGGTCAGCCCGGTGGATTGGCCGCTGCGCTGGCCGTCCCGCATCTGGATGTCGCCGTAGTGCACGGCGATGGCGCTGCTGCTGGGGGCCACGAACAGCCCGTTCCACAGCTTTTGGCCGGTGCTGTTGGTGTACAGCGGCCAGATGGCGTTGCGGTACTCCTCAGCCCCGCCCACGTCTTCCTCGGCGGGCAGTTCCACCGTCTTGTGCTGGGTGTTGGTCACGGTCAGGGTCAGGTCGCGGGTCAGGCTGCCGCAGGTCAGCTGCAGGGTATGGTCGCCGCCCTCGGCATTATAGGTGATGGGAATATACCCCATGTAGCCGCCGGCGGTGCGGCGGAACCAGACGGTGCCCAGGTCGGTCTCGAGGCTCGGCTCACCATCCAGAATACCGGTGAGATACAGCGCCACCACGCTGCCCTGGGCGGCGCGGTCGCTGCTCAGGGTCACGGTGGGGGCCATCGACATGGTGTACCCGGCGCGGTAGGCGTACCAGCCCTGGGCGTCGGCGGGGGGCTCGTTTTCCTGGTGGTAGGCTTTTACGATAATTTGGTAGTCGCCGTTGGCGGCGTAGGTATAGGTGTTGCAGGTGGAGGCATCGCCGGTCCAGGCCGTGCCGTCGGGCGCGGTGATGGTCACTTCGGCGCGGGTGACCCAATCCGGCAGCACCAGCTGGGGCGCGGTATCGGTAAAGGTGCCCAGCTTTTGCACGGTCAGGTTGGTGGGGCTCTGGTAGTGCTTGCTTACTTTGTCGCCCAGCACGGGGATGGTCCAATCCCACCCGTTGGGGGTGAGGGCGGTGTCCCCAAAGGTGACAGCCTCCTGCGGGAGGTCTTTTTCGCCGGTGCGGCTGTAGAGAAACGCGGCGGTGCCGCCTAAGATCAGCGCGACCATGGCAATGACCATAGCAAGCCAGAGCAGCAGTTTGCGCATAGTTTTCTCCTATAGGCAGTAGCGATGGAAAAGCCGGACGCACAAGGCGGCGCCCGGCTGAGAGACTCAGTTTTTACTCGGCGTCAGCGGCGTCAGGGGCGTCGGCTGCGGGCTGGGCGGGGATCTTTTCGTAGACGGTGTCGTCCTGGAAATCGTCATCATCGCCATAATCGTCACCGTCATCGCTGAACAGCAGGCGCTCGTACTCGTCCAGCTCCTTCTCGCGGTGATAGAGGTAGAGGGCGGCGGCGGTCAGGGCACCGGCAGCAGCAAAGAAAAAGGCCAGCACAGCACCGAACGTGGATTTCTTCATCATGGGGAAAACTCCCTTCCTGGCGGTAAGAATACCGTAGATTCGTGATTTTTTCTTGTGGGCGGTCTGCGGGGCAGATACCGCTATGCCCCTATTATACCCGACCCGGGGCCGGAATACAACACAAGAATTGTAAAATTTGAAAGTTCCTTGGTTGTGGCATGCCTGCTTTAGCGATTTAAAGAGCTGGCTTGACATTCGCGGGGAAATGGGGTTTACTTTATATAGGAAAAAGGCTCCCCTTGAGGGGAGCTCCCGCGCAGCGGGTGAGGGGTGGCTGCTTTAGCTATAAGCCAACAAAGTAGATGCAATTGCTCTGCAGGTGAGCCACCCCTCAGTCGCCTACGGCGCCAGCTCCCCTCAAGGGGAGCCCAGTTTGTCGAAAAAATGTACTTTTGTTTGTAGAGCATGTAGGGGCGAACA
>CAKUJT010000138.1 GCA_934661765.1 uncultured Senegalimassilia sp. | reverse complement strand
CTTGAACAAGGCCAGGAACTGCACGGGTTCACCGTGCTCACGGCCGAGCCCTTGCCCGAGATCGACGGCGATGCCTACACGCTTTCCCATCCGGTAAGCGGCGCGAAGCTTCTATACCTGCGCAACGACGACCGCAACAAGGCGTTCTCCATCGCCTTCCGCACCCCTCCGGCCGATGACACCGGCGTGTTCCACATCCTGGAGCACTCGGTTTTGTGCGGTTCGGAGAAGTTCCCCGTCAAAGAGCCCTTCGTCAACCTGCTGAAAACCAGTATGCAGACGTTTTTGAACGCCATGACCTTTGGCGACAAAACGCTCTACCCCGTGGCATCCACCAACGACCAGGACCTCATGAACCTGGCCGACGTCTATATGGACGCGGTGCTGCACCCCGACATCTACCGCAAGCGCCAGGTGTTCGAGCAGGAAGGCTGGCACCTTGAGGTGGCCGATGCCGAAGAGGGCGACGGCGAAGGCCGCCAGCTTACCTATAACGGCGTGGTGTACAACGAGATGAAAGGCGCGCTGTCCGATCCCACCAGCGTGCTGTACGACCAGCTGCAGGCAAGCCTGTTCCCCGACACCCCCTACGCGTTCGAGTCCGGCGGCACCCCCGAGGCCATTCCCACGCTCACCTACGAGCACTACCTCGAGGAACACGAGCGGCACTACCGCCTGGACAACAGCTACATCGTGCTGTACGGCAACCTGGACCTTGACCGCATGCTGACGTTCTTGGATGAGCGCTACCTGACGCCCGTGGCCGCCGAGCAGGCGAAACGCCGCGAGCAGCGCGCAGCCGAGGGGCTTGCGGAGCTTGCGCCGCGCACCCTGCCCGCGCAAGGGCCCGTGCGCGCCCTGGGCGTGCGCCGCGAGATGGCGACCGCACCGGAAAACGCCTGCATGGGCCTGGGCTGGGTTATCGGGCACGTGCGCGAGCGCACGCGCATCGTGGCCGTCGATATCTTGCTCGACGCCATCGCCGGCAGCAACGAGGCGCCGCTCAAGCGCGCGCTTCTGGATTCCGGTATAGCCGGGGACGTGCAGTCCTACCTGGCCGATTCCGTGCAGCAGCCCTTCGCCGTGCTTCAGGTGCGCGACTTGGGCGAAGACGCCGCGAAGCGCTTACGCCCCGCCGTGGATACCGAGCTTGAGCGCCTGGCCGCAGGCGGGCTTGACCACGCGCTCGTGGAGGCGTCCATCTCCCGCGCCGAGTTCGTCATGCGCGAACGCGACTTCGGCATGGCCGATGGCGTGGCGCTTGCCATGACCTCGCTGTGCGGCTGGCTCTACGACGACGATCTTGCAACCGCTTATCTGCGCTACGAAGACGACTTCGCCTACCTGCGCCGCGCGCTTGACGAGGGGTATTTCGAGAACCTTATCCGCGAGGTGTTCCTGGACAGCGCCCACATGGCCGAGGTGGAGGTAGTCCCCGTCGAGAAGCAGGACGACCCCGGGCAGCGCTATCTGGCCGAACTTGCCGCCGGCTTCACCGATGACGACTTCCAGCACGTCGAGGATGAGGTCGCGCTGCTTCGCCGCATGCAGGAGACGCCGGATGCGCCCGAGGATGTGTCGAAGCTGCCGCAGCTGACGGTCGCCGACATCGGGCCCGCGCCCGTCGAACCCGCATACGGCCTGGCCGAGGGCACGCCCGTTCCCTGTATCCGCCATCACCTGCCCACGCGCGGCCTGGTCTTCGCCTACCGCTACTTCGATATGAGCTGCCTTGATTTCGAGGACCTGCCCTATGCGGCAGTGCTCGGCATCGTGCTGGGAAAGCTGGGCACCGATGCGCATTCGGCGGCCGAGATCGATACGCTCACCAACGGCAAGCTGGGCAACTGCTCGTTTTTCTGCGAGGTGTACGAGGACGAGCACGACCCTGATGCCGTAACGCCCACGTTCGTGGCAAGCGCATCGGCTTTGGCCGAGAACGTCGAATGGCTGGCCGAGCTGCCAAGCGAGATCTTGGCGAGGACCGACTTCGCCGACACCGGCAAGATCCGCGACGCGCTGCAGCAGCGCCGCATCGGCATGGAGCAGAGCTTCGCCAACGCCGGGCACGCGGCGGCCATGGCGCGCCTGACCTCGTACTTCCTGCCGGCCGGCGTGGTGCGCCAGCAGCTTGGCGGCGTGGACTTCCACCGCTTCCTGGTGCAGCTGCTGGACAACTTCGACGAACGAGCCGCTGAGCTGGCGAAACGCCTGGACCAGGTAGCGCATAAGCTGTTCGACGCATCGAACTTGCTGGTGTCGATCGCCGGCAGCGACGAGTGCGTCATGCGCTTCTGGCAATGCGCCGGCATCACGGCGGGCACGGGCAAAGCCCCGACCGCGCTGGAGATTCCCAAGCCCAAGGTGCGCAACGAGGCGTTCATCGTGCCCACCGACGTGTGCTACGCCTCCACGGGCTTCGACCGCCGCTCGCTCGGCGCGCCTTACACCGGCGTGTGGCAGATTGCGGCGCGCGTGCTTTCCTACGACTACCTGTGGAACGAGGTGCGCGTGAAGGGCGGCGCCTACGGGGCGGGCTTCCAGGCGGCGCGCAGCGGCACCGTGCGCTTCTATTCGTATCGCGACCCGCATCTGGACGAGACGCTGGAGCGGTTCAACGGCACGCCCGCATGGCTTGCCGCGTTCGACCCCGCGCCCGAGGAGATGGACGGCTACGTGGTCAGCACCGTCGCCGGCTTCGATGCACCGCTCAAGGAGCGCATGCAGATCCGCCGCCAAGACGGCGATTTCCTGAGCGGCCGCACGCCCGAGGCGCGCACGCAGACGCGAGCGGAGATGATCAAGGCCACGCCCGAGAAGCTGCGCGAACTTGCAGACGTCATCGAAGGGGCGCTTGGCAGGGAAGCCGTCTGCGTGTTCGGCAACAAGGCCATCCTTGAAGGAGCGAAAGCCGATCTGGACGTGATCGACCTGCTCAACGGCTAGCGACGCAGGATGCGGTAACGCTCGAAGGCCCTGAAAACGACGAATCGCCGCAGGCAAGGCCCGCTGCAAGATGCGGGACCGCGCCTGCGGCGATTTTCGTTTGCGCTGAACGCGGAGGCGTCCCGGGAGCGGTTACCCGGGACGCGTTCGCCAAAGCCGACGATTATTCGAACTCGTCCACGAAATGCAAGATCATGGCCGCGCTCGTGGGGGTCATGCGCTCGCCGGACAACGTGCGCTCGCTCACGGGAATGCCGCGGGCGATGATGGCCGCCGTGGCCGGAGCCGGGATGGAAAGCGTGCCATGGGCGCATTCCACTTCACCCTGCCCCGTTTGCGCGGCCGTGGCCACGATGCGCTTGGCGCCTGTGGCTTCCACCGCCAGGCAGACGAGCAGCGTGTTGCGGATACGGGAGCCGTCGCCGACTTCATGGAAGTGAGTCTGCTCAACCGCGCAGCCGTGCGCGGCGGCCTCGGCTTCGGCCAAGATAGTGTAGATGGCGCGCATATGGTCGCGCACCGCCGGAGATATCGCCAGACCATCGATGGTAGCAAGGACCTCCCCGATATCGTGGTGATGGCGATCGGGGACGCCCGCGGCATCGGCCGCAGCCTCAAGACGCTCCCGAGCATCGGGCGGCAGCTGCAGCAGGGTGTCGCCCAGAAGCTGGGCGCGCGTGGCGTTCTCGGCGAGGTTCCATCTAAGGGTCTTCATGTCAGGTTCTCCTTCTCCACGTTGGCTGCCCGCACGCTCGATCATATGGGCCTGATATCCCGCGCCAAAGCCGTTGTCGATGTTGACCACGGAAACGCCCGACGCGCACGAATTGAGCATGGCCAGAAGCGCCGCCACGCCGCCGAAGCTGGCGCCGTAACCCACGGACGTGGGGACGGCGATCACGGGGCATGCGGCCATCCCGCCCACCACGCTGGCAAGCGCGCCCTCCATGCCGGCAACCGCCACCACGCAGCTGGCGCCTGCGATGTCTTCCCGATGTGCCAGAAGGCGGTGGATGCCTGCAACCCCAACATCGTAGAGGCGCACCACGCGAGAGCCGAGCACCTCGGCGGTGACGGCCGCTTCCTCGGCGCAGTACAGGTCGCTGGTGCCTGCGCACGCTACCGCGATGTAGCTATCGCGCGTCGGCTTTGCCGGCGCGCCGAGCAAGCCCAGCTGAGGAACGAGTCGATACTCGAACGCCGCCGCAGCCTGCGGGTCGCGAGCGAACAGCGCAGCCCGCACCGCTTCGGCCTTCTGCGCTTCAAGCCTGGTGACGAGCACGCACGTCTGACCGGCATCGCGCAGAGCCAGGCAGATATCGGCGATTTGATCGGCCGTCTTGCCAGCGCCGTAGACCACCTCGCCCGCGCCCGTACGGCGCGCGCGATCGGTGTCGACCTTCGCGAAACCAAGATCGGAGTAGCCCTGGTCGGCAAGGCTTCGCTGAGCGTCGACCGGGCTTACCGAGCCCGACGCCACCCGCTCGAGCATGTGCAGGACCTGCTGCGGTTCCATAAGGCCCGCTCCTTTCCCCGCCCGCTAAACGCGGACCGTCGTTGGTTTCCAACCATTGAAGCACCGGAAGGTGACTTCAGGTCAAGCAGCATCGAAAGGCTGCACGCTTTCGCCATAGGGGGATGTAGCAAAACGTCGCCCTCTACAGCAAGGCCCCCGCTATTGCGGGGGCCTTGAGCGAAGACGAAGCCGGATGCAGCTTGCAGCTGATTAGTTCGATGCGGTGCTTGCAGAGCCGTTCGAAGCGCTGGAGTCGCTGGTGCTGCTGGAATCGGCGGAGCTGGATTCGCTGGTCTTGCTGTCGGAATCCGTGCTAGCGGTCTTGTTGTCGGAGTCGGCCTTATTGGCGTTGGAGCCGGTGTTGCCCGTAAGCGTGCCGATAGCAGCGTTGGCGGAGTTGAGCACCTTGCTCATGTCGTCCTCGTCATCGGAGGCGCCGGCGGTCAGCTTGATGCCGGAAAGGTCCATGGTGGTGCCGAGCCACTTCTTCTGGATGATCGAGGACACGCCGTTGGAGTTCATGGCGGAAAGCGCGTTGGAAACGGCCTGCTTGAGCTGGGTGTTGCCATCGAGCACACCTACGCAGTAGCCGCTGGCCTGCTGCATGAGCGCAACCATGTGAACGTCCATGCCGGCGTTGTTGGAAACGTAGGACCCCACGACGGCGTCGGCGGCCACATACTGCACCTTGCCGGACTCAAGCGCGGAGAAGGCGCTCTTGAGGTCCTCGGTGGTGGTGATGGTGGAGTTGTCGAACTCGTTGGTGACCGCCCAGGCGCTGTTGGAGGACACCTGCGCGGCGATCTTGGTGGAGGCGGAATTCGCCGGCACCGTTGAGTTGGAGGACTGGGCGAACAGCGCCACTGCCGTGGGCAGGTACGTGTCGGACGTCCAGAAGCTGGGGGAATCGGACTTGTTGACGCCCATGACCACATCGACCTTGCCGGAGGTGAGCGCACCGGCGGCGTCGGTGGACACGTCCACGACCTCGAGCTTCAGGCCGAGCTGGTCGGCCAGAGCAGCCGCCATGTCGACGTCGATGCCGACGATCTTCGTGGAAGAGGAGGGCTGGCCGGCCAAAGGCGCGTTGTTAGCGTTGACGCCGACGCGCAGGACGCCTTCCTGGGCGATGACGGGCTTGCTGACCGCAGGCGTGGCCTCGGGCGGCGTATACGATTCCTGCTGCTGTTGGCAACCGGTGGCAAGCAGCAGCATGGCGGCGCAGCAAACGGCCGCGGCACAGCATGCGGCAAAGCGCTTGAGATGCTTCATGTTCCGACTTCCTCCATCTCGTGCATTGAAAACAAGCTTCTTCCGACTGACCTAGTTTTCGACCCCACACTCGCGCACCGGGGCTTGGCTTTCGCGCCACCCTCT
>CAKUJT010000137.1 GCA_934661765.1 uncultured Senegalimassilia sp. | reverse complement strand
GTATTAACTGTCTCGTTTTTTGATTTACGCGAGCAACGAGCCAAAGTCCATGCTTGCATGAGACCTTGGCGACTGCCGCGATAACGAGTAAAATTCGCGAAGCGTATTTTATCTCGTTATCGCGGTTTGAAAAGAGGAAAACCACCGGCAATATATACAAAAACAAAAGGGCAAAATTATGAAAAAGGCTGAAAGCGAAAAAAGTCGAAAAAAGATATGACATGAGACCGAAGAGGGAGAGACCAGTCTGGTCAACCGGCAGAATCCGTTTCAGGTAAAGTTTACGGACACATCGGCAGCGGAAGGAATGGTAGAAGTAGGACTGGGAGAGTTTCAGCTGAGCATAGAAGGAGAATATATCCGTTCCACGGCGGATTACACCGCAGACGGTGCATACCTGCAGCGCATCACGGATGCACTGGGGAACCGGACGAAGTATGCGTATGAGGAGGAGACCGGACTGCTCGCAGAAGTAACGGATCCCAGTGGCAACGCAACCAGTTATGCTTACGATGCGGCAGACCAGCTGACCGGTGTGACAGACGGTACCGGAAAGATCCAATACAGCTACGAAAATGATGAACTCAGACAGATCCAGATCAATGACCCGGAAAGCGGAACGGTATACCGGTTCGAAAATGACGGGTTTGGAAATGCAAAAGCAACCTATGTCGGGGACAGCTGTCTGGTATCACAGACCTACGAGGAAAAAAACGGAAACCTGCTGGCGGAAACGTATGGAAACGGCTATGTCTACCAGTATACATACGATGATATGGACCGGGTGACCGGGATCCGTCTGACAGACCCGTCCGGGGAGGAATACCAGCTGTATGAGTATGCGTATGACCGGGAAGGAAACCTTGCGGTGGTACGGGATATCCGAGAAGACCTGGGAGAAGAAACCATCGAGACCCGATATTTTTATGACCTGTCAGGAAGACTTGTCTATTACCGGAATGACAGGGACGAGGACTATCGGTTTACCTATGACCTGAATGACAACGTGGAGAAAGTGGATCAGGGAAACCGATACCGTGCAACGGCACTGGAATACGGGTACGACCGGGACAACCGTGCGATCGGTGTGACGAGCGGGGAGTGTACGGAAGCGGTATTTTATGATGGCTTAGGCAGGGTTGTCTCAAAGGCACTGGGAAAGATCTTTGAACAGAGGATCCGGTATGGTTACCGGGAAGGGGCAGATGGCAGTCAGTCCGACCAGCTGGAACAGTTTTTATGGGAAGATGTGCAGATCAATTATCAGTATGATGCGAATGGGAACATTACGCAGATCACAGACGGAAAAGGAAAGATCCAGTACACCTACGATACTCGTAACCAGCTGATCCGGGAAGACCGGGAGGCAGACAGGCAGACGATCACCTATGCGTATGACAAAAATGGCAACCTGTTACAGAAAAACCGATACGAATACCAGCCGGAAGCCACTATGGAGACCTTAGCGTCCGCCACCCCGTCAGAAACAAAGATCTACCGTTATGAAGGAAACTGGAAGGACCAGCTGACATCGTATAATGGGGAAACCATTGCGTATGACGCCATGGGAAATCCGACCGTATACCGCGGGATGGAGATGGGCTGGAAGAACAGCAGTGAACTGACGGAGATCGTAAAAGGCCAGACAACGATCCGGTACCGCTACGACAAAGAAGGGATGCGTAACCGGAAGTATCTGTCGGATGGGACAACTGTCCTGTACCAGGTACAGGACGGACAGATCATCGGGGAACAGCACCTGCGGGAAGATCAGGAGAAACCGCTGTATGAGATGACCTTCAGCTATGATGCGGATGGTACCCTGTTTTCGATGAACTGTGACGGAAAAGATTACTACTACATCCTGAACCCGACGGGAGATGTGATCGCACTGGTAGACACCGGGTGGAACACTGTGGTAAGCTATGCATATGACAGCTGGGGAAATGTAACCGCAATCGAAGGCGATCAGGATCTGGGAAAGAAAAACCCGCTCCGCTACCGTGGATATTACTGGGATGAAGAAACAGGGCTGTACTATCTGGCAAGCAGATATTATGACCCGGAGGTTGGACGGTTTATTAATGCAGATGATATCAATGTACCAGGTATGAACTTAACCGTATCAAGTAATAAAAATCTGTATGCCTACTGTGATAACAATCCGATTACCAGAACTGATTTGAGTGGAGAATTTTGGCACTTAGCAATAGGGGCTGTAGTGGGAGCAGCATCTCAATATGCGGCTAATGTTGTCTTGAAGTTAGGCGAGGGCAATTCATTAAAAGAAGCGCTGTTGGTAAAAAAGGAAGAAATTCCAGGTTTAATGGGGGCAGCCTTTTCAGGATTATTAACAGCAACTGGAATTTCAGCGGGCGGATTGACAGTAGCGAATGCAGCAATTAACACAGTAACATATTTAGCAGAATGTGAAGTTACAGGGACAAAAGTAAATAAAAAAACATTGGCTATTAATGTGGCAATTGGTGCGGTAGGAGATATAAAGGGAGATGGCGGAATTAATGGAAAAAAACTAAGTGGGATTTGGAAAGAATCAAACCGACAATTAAAAAGGTTAAAATCCGCTAAGAAAATAATGCGATATACAGCCAAAAAGACTACTGTGAGAAAAACAGTTGTTAAAAAAGCTGGAGAAACATTTTGGTCTTCGTTTAAAACTAATATCGGTTATCCTAAATTTGGAAAATGGATAAAGAAAAAATGGAAGACAGTAAAGAAGATATGGAAAAAATACAGATAATATATGTTTACATCTCCTTTCTCTTCTTTTTTTATTGGTTCGTGTAAGCGGAATAGCCATATTGGAAGGAAAAAGTTGAATGAGAATATATAAGAAAAATACATTGATTTATAAAATACGTGTATGGATGATTTTATATTTGGGAGTAATTCAGACATTGAACTATGTTATTCTAGGGATAGTGATGAAGGACGAGAAAGCGGCATTTAGAACGATATGTGTGATGGGATGCTTATCATGTGGTTTATTTGTACATCTAGTAATAAATGATTTTCAAAGAGATTCGAGCGGTAATGGATTACTTACGGAAATTATAACTTATATAGGATCTATTTTAGCGGTAGGAGAATTTTTATCTGAGTTTTGGTTTGTGACAGCAGGGGGAATAGAAACTATAATTGTGTTACTTGGAATAGTAGCAATTTTGCAGAAACAAAAAAATATTAACGATGGGAAAAGAAAACCCAATAGAAAGAAATGATTCGAAGAGATTATGAAAAAAAGTTTGTGAAATAAGATCTTTGATCAAAAAATAAGACTACAGGTAGGAAAATATGCATCTGCAAAAATCCTATGTGTAGTCTTGTTTGTTATAAAAGAATGAAATTCAGAACTTTATTTCGCCTTCAGTCCGGTCAGCTCCTCGAAGATCGGTAATTCGTAACTGGGGATATAAATTCCATAAGTCTCTCCACGGTATGATAGTTCCATAATATGATAAGACTTACAGTGAACAGAACCGATCTTATCGCTGGTCAGTTTGTACTGTTTATAAATACCCTTGTTAAAAGGTTCGTCCTTGTTCCAATCCATAACTGTAATGGTTTTTCTGATTGTCTGAATTACCTGGATGGATGACAGGGGGAAAGCATATTTTCCATCCAGATCGGCAAGATACAGATTCTCGCTGTCTGTGAAGATATGGAAGGACATATTGGTGAGAGGAACACCCTTTTGTGCCATTTTTATTGTTTCATTTTCTTCTTTATAACAGAAAGAAAGCACATCAACCTCTCTCGCATTGTCCGGGACGGAAAGTTCTGCCAATATTTCTTTTTCAATCGCGTCAGAGTCAGAAAGTGTGCGTTTCGTCTCTGTATCTTCCAAAACCTGTCGCTCTTTTCGTTTTCCCAAAATGAAAAGCAGAACCCCAATGATCACACAGACAGCACAAAGCCAATACAGCCAGGGAACATTGTGATAGCTTTCTGCCAGAGAAACCTCAGCTCGCAGGAGACCGCCAATGATTATTAAGGCGATCAGTTCACAAGCGTACATAACGACACGGAGCGGAAGGGGAAGCTGGGATTTCTTTACGATTTTTTGCGTTTTTCCGGACACGGAATCTAAGGCATCTGTTAATATAGCAGATGGTTTTGCAACCAGAAATTCATGACCGTTGAGCAGTTCATTGCCCTCATCGGAAGAAAGGTTAATTCCTAAAAAAGGTTTCATAATCAATAATCTCCTGAGATTTTTTAGAAGGTGTTTCTCTGATTTTCATTATAACATGTTCCAGATAAAAGGCAAGGAATATATTTGTTCCGCATTACAGATTCATTCGTTGACTGGCAGATATGCTATTCTATATAATGTAATTATACATACTGAAAAATGAACCTGTGGGTGTCAGAGGACTTATTTTAGGAGGGATAAAAATGTGGAACGAAGAGATGATCATAAATTTATTTTTTCAAAAACATAAAAAAGAAAGACTTCTATGGGAATTATCAACGAACAAAAGAGAAGAAACATTGAAGTCTTTACATGATTTAAAATATGTAAAAAAAGAAATAATGCATCCGATACCATACTATACAGAAAAATACTTGGAGAAGGAACTTAAAAAATTTGGGAATTTTACAAATGTATATTACATGGGATTGTCGTATACCGGAATGTTACCTCTGAAAAAAGCAATCGAGAGATCACGGGGAGAAGATGAGGGATGCATTATTTATTGCGGAGAGGGAATTGGATACTGCCATACGGACCATGAAGAAGGTGCTCCGCTGGCATATCTGTTAAAAGTGAAAAATTACAGGGAGATCGAGAAAAACTATGATTGCACATTTGGAACTGAGGGGATAGAAGAATGGATGCTGCATGAGTAGAGATTTTTGGGGAATGTTTCATTGGCAGGGAACAGGTTATTACATGGAGTTTAGACTGCTGTCTTTGGAAAACAACAAATATTAAGAATAAGACTACAGAAAGGATGAGATGCATTTGTGAAGAAACAGGAGAATCCGAATCTGGAAGTGATTGTGAAAGTAAAAAATATCAATATGGGAAACAGCCAGGAACTTTTTGAAAAGTGTAAGCCGATGCGCGATTATATGATCTTTGTGGATAAGGTGAGAAAGTATTCACAGGAGCAGACCTTAGAAGATGCCGTGGAACAGACGATTCGGGAGTGCATGGAAGAAGACGTGATAGCTGATTTCCTGGGGAGTGATGCGGAGATGATTGAGAAAATAATGAATGATGGGTTGATAAAAGCATCACAAAAATGAATGCAACGAGTAAAATGGGAAGCTTTTAGGAGAAATGGAGAAAGTGTAATGGAAATAAAAAGTCTGTTGATTAAAGATACAACGAAAGAAGAAAGAATTCGTATTGTGCAGGAAGGACTGAATCAATGCGGCGGAGCCTGTGACTTCTGTAATGGTTGTGACAACCTGGGTGGCGGATCCGTGGATACTTTTTATGAACCGTATATTAACGGAGAAAAAGAATTGCGTGAGATTAACGAAGAGTACAGAAAAAATATGGGACTTGTGAGATAGGTGGTGAGTATATGAGACCGCCGGAGATAGAACATTCTACGGAAGAAGAGCGAAGACAATATATAAAAAATACCTTCCGATGTATTGCGGACTGTGATATGTGTGGATTGTGTACGGTATTTCACGGAAAAGATCCGGAACTTGCTTATGAGGATTATATCAGTGGGAAACGGGATTATCTGGAAGTATCGAAGGATTACAGATAAAGTTACTGTTCACGGGTAATATCTCGCGAAGCATGTTGATCGGCAAAGAGTGAACAGTAACTGGTTTCAAGATTTTCTATGGTATATAGAAGAAAACAGGTGTATAATGCAGGGCAGAGACCGTGAGAA
>CAKUJT010000136.1 GCA_934661765.1 uncultured Senegalimassilia sp. | reverse complement strand
CTTCGAACCTCATCCATGATTTTTTGTTTCTCACACATCTGCCTATCGTACATTTCAATTTGGTTAGCATACTCTTGTTTCATACGTTTTATTTCGTTTTTTTCCTGATACATTACATATAATTTAAATATGATTATATCAAATACCAGCAACAGAAATACTAAAATCATACCCCATATACTTACCATTACATTTTTCATTTTTTCTGTCAATTTTAGTGTTCCAACCAACAACATTATATTTCCTATTACTGTCATTGATAAGATAATCAAATAGCTCTTTTTTTGAGAAGTTTCAATCTTTCCTCTGTATAAAATTGTTAAAACACGGATGCACCCCCAAAATACAATTTTAGCAATTAGCGAATACAACAGTACATTTCCAGTAATGTTTCCTTTAAACAGTATTAAAATGACAACAACCATTCCTTCCGCCATTCCTGATAATGATATGGCAAAAACCACCATCATTTCTTTTACAATCAAAGTCGCCTGATACGATAATAAACAAACAACACTTAATCCTATTGTGTTTCCTACAAAATGCCCCAAAGCTCCTTCTACTCCCGACATTAAAAACACATGATATCCCCAAAAAAGCATCCATACAAACACGTATTTTGTTTTAATTATTTTTTTCTTTAAAAATGTTGCAAAAAAATCTTCCATTGTAATAGTGATTGCAGATGCAGCCATAATTTTCCATAATACTTCTTCCATCTTTATTCCCCTAACTTTTCTAGTTGCACTTTCTTCTTTCCTCCCTTTTTAACTCCTAAAACCCAAAGGAGGAAAGTCATATGCAAAACAACATATCCATCGATCAAAAGAAACAATATCTCAAATCTTATCGTTCCACGCTTTGGAACATCCAACTTCTGGAAGATGAGATCCACATGTTTCAATCTTTTTCAAATACTCCAAGTTACATTATTCATCCAGTGTGCGGAACACAGGCATTTACTGATTACACTTCTTATCGTACACAGATTGATACGCAGATTACGCGGCTACAGGCAAAACGTCTGGAATCCATCCGATATTATCAGGAAATCCTTCAGTGTATTTCAGCGATCGAAGATCCCACGGAACAGACACTTCTTCGTTTAAAATATATCCACGGCAATACCCTGGAATCAATTGCTGAGACACTCAATTACAGTCTTCGCCAGATTCACAATATCCACCGGCACGCCCTGGAACACCTGACGATTCCTGCGAACTGATACTTTACTATATTTTCTGACTCAAAAAGAGAAGCCCTTACTTTTAATGTAAAGGCTCCTCTTTTTCATCCAACATATATATTCTTTCAATTTCCATTCTATCTCTTCCTGTATTGAATCCGGAAGTGTTTCCTGTAACTGATTCAATTCATTCAGATAAAAATTGCCCTTTTCAAAAATCTGAAAAGGAAAGAAATGAAACTTCCGATATAACTGGTTCAGAAGGTATGCATCTGCACCTATCACTTTGTTTTCCAGTTTTGCATATCTTTTTCTGTTAATCTCTAACATCTCAGCCATCTTGATATGTGTAACCTGTTCGCTGATCCGAATCCCCCGCCATATGGTATCTTCTTTCAATGTAGCTTCTGCCATACGAAGATAATGACAGATTTCCTCTTCTACCTTTCCCTGCGCTTTATAGATTCCAGCTTCAAGGTACAGCAGATAACATCTCAGTAACATTCGTTCCATTTCAGGACTGTTGCACTCTTCCAGCAGCTTATTTATGTAGCCTGGCTTCTGCCTCTTTCCTGTAATCAGGTAATAGATATCACCGCCATGATCTTCTATTTGGTGCAGACCATTGTAGGAAATAATCACTGACCCCTGTTCCACTCTCTGGTAATGATCCTGCCCCAGACCCATCATTTCACCCATCTGTTCCTGTGTGTAGCTGAGTTTTCGTCGATATTCTTCCAGTCTTTTCGGTATCTTATAATACGTATCCATTTACAGACATTCTCCATTTTTGTTTTTATTGTAGAATGTCTGTACTGTCCCATGATGTCCCGTTTATACATAATCATGCATAAACAGAAAAATTAGCCTTCTTTGGTTTAGTCCACCATATCCATATAGATTTTCATAGCTTCATTTTTATACTCCGTGCTAACCGGTAATGTTTCTCCATTTAAGAGAATTACCTCTGTGGCACTGAAGGTTTTTATGTAGTAATAGTTTACAACATACGAGCAGTGAATCCGTATAAACATATTTCCTGCTCTGCTGACCTCCTGCATCAGCTCTTTCATTTTCATGTAAAACCGGTAATCCTGCCCGCTCTTTTCCACCAGGCGAATAACTCTTCTCTGGCTTTCCATATACATGATCTCGCGATAAGGAATCTGATATAACCGTTTGTTAAATTCAAAATGTAATCGCTCATCCAGATTCATTAATCTTCCATACGCAATCCGAAAATATTCTTCAAATTTTTCCGGATCGATTGGTTTACGAAGAAACCGCAGTGGTTCTACTTCAAACAACTGCTCATAATAGCTGTCATAGCTGGATACAAACAACAGAATGGTATAGGGGTCCTGTTCTCGAATTTTTTTTGCTACCGTGATTCCATCCATATTGTCCATTTCAATATCCAGATAGATAATATCGTAAGAACCGTTTTTTTCGATTGACTCCCACAGTGTTGCCCCGTCAAAAAATATGTCTGTCTCAAAAGAAATTCCCATTTTCTGTCGAATTCTCTGTAACTGCCCATCGATTTCTCCTGTCAACAGCTTGTCATCATCACATACCGCTATTTTCATTTGTGCCTCCATTTTTCAATCCTTTTTACTATTATAGCACAGATACCCTGCGGATTTTGTAATTATTTTTTTTATTTACATCTTTCTTATTAACTTTTTTCTGATTTTATTACAATATTGTCTGCTGACTCCTTCATGCAGTGCCAGCTCTTTGTCGTTTTCTCCGTAAAGCAACATCCGTTCAGCAATTTTTCGTTCTTTCCCATGAAAGCAGCGAAGCGCAAGTTCCAGATCCATATAGAATTCTGCTTCACCAAATCCATCGCCCGCATCCTGAACTTCCGTCCATTCCATATGTACAGTCTCTTTTTTATTATGTAATTCTTTCAGCACCAGATCTTTATATCTGCGTCTGACTGCCGTCTTTATATAGCTGAGACATTCGCCCTCACTTTTGCAGTATTTCATCTTTTCCAGAGCACAGAATAATGTAACCAGCATCTCCTGTCTGGCATCCTCCTGCTCCCATGTATACAATTTGTCTGCATAAAACATAAGCAAAGGGTTCATCTTCTCTGCTATTTTCTCAAAGCTTTTTTCATTTCCACTCTTATACTCACGGATCAGCTCCGCCAGTGTCTTCTCCATCTCCGGTATCCTTTCCGACTGTGCGGAATGAATACCGGTCTGTTATTTTACTTTGAGATTTTGACGACTTGCTTATCATACAGGAAAATTCCCGAATTCCCGTTATCTTGTAAAAATCCGGTCTTTTGCTGTCTTTTCAGCAAACAAAAAAAGCCCGAATAAGTTCTAAAACCTATTCGGACCTGATTTCTGTATTTATTATTGATTTCTATACATACGATATGCAGTTTTTGCCTGTTCTCTACAGGAACCACTGACTGAAAATTCTCTGCCGTCCTGTGTACGAACGGTATTTCCATCCATCCAATAAATATATCGGCTGTTGATCAGATACGATTGATGAATTCGCAGAAAGATTTCTTTTCCCTGTTCCATCTGTTTTTGTATCTGCGATAGCTGACCATAAAACGTGTAGCTTTCTTTTTCTGTTACCACCCGGATCTTATGTTGCTGGGATTCCAGATATAAAATTTTCTGATATGGAATATGGTAGGTCTTTCTTTTATAATTAAATGTAATATACAATCGATGATCTTCTATTTTTTCCCGTACTTTTTTTACCCAGTGTCTCAGATTTTCTTTTTCTACAGGCGTTATCAGATATGATGCCGGCATAATTTCAAAGGTTTCCTGTATCTTCTCCTGATTTTCCGACAGCAGGATTATGTACACCTTTTCATCTTTCAAACGGATCTTTTCTGCGTAGTACAAACCATCTTTCTCCGTATTATCAAGATTTACAAAAAGAATATCATACTTTTCCGTCACCCAATTTTTGACAAGTTGTTGGTTCATGCAAATATTCGTATCTATATTAACCCTAATGTTTTCTTCTTTTCCAACTTCCTCCAGTTGGTTTTCAAGTTGTATGATCTCATCACTGTCAGATCCACAGATCAGGATATTCATATACATCATCTGTTTTTTTTCTGCCATCTTCACAGCCTCCCTCACTGATGTATCTTTATCTTAACAGATTTTTTGTCTTACAGAATCTACGTGTCATTTTACGATGTTTACTCGTCAGTCTCCGGGACAAACTGGGTATTTTTTGCATATTTCTTTATTTTTCTGTTTCGTTGATTACTTTTTCTGTGATTTCAAGTCCCCGTTTCAGAATTTCCGGGACACGGTAGCCACAGGCAACCAGATTTTCCAGGATGCTTCTGATTTCATTAATCAGAAGATTTGCCAGTGTAAACCAGCCCAGTGCTGACAGATAGCCAAGATCTACACCCAGAAGATCTTTTCCAAGTCTTTGAAACATATAGGGAATCAGAAATGCAATAAGAAGAATGACCCAGTAACCTACCTTTTTTACAATACCTTTCATCCCTGATTTACTGTTTGCTTCTTTCTTTACTCTTGCTTTATACCAGCCTGTCAGCCAGTCCAGCACATTTAACAGCAAATAGATTCCAAAAAGATATGCCCCATAATATTCATTAAACCACTTCATTTTTTACCTCCTTCTCCAATATTTTTGTTATTTAAAACATAGCACCGGAACACCATGAAATTCCATGCACACCTGATAGTATATTTTCACAGCACAAAAAGCAGCCCCACCGGAAAGTCATAATTCTTTCCGGCAGGGCTGCCTGTTCTTTGTTCTTTTTTTCTTTATCCCACAATTTTTTTCCTGTTCTCCGCAACAACCCGTTCCACGCGTGTCCGGTAGATCCGGCTTACGGGGATGCGGGTTCCGTCCATCAGACCGACTTCCTGGTTCCAGAGCCAGGAGAGGTAACGCCCGTTGATCAGATAATCTCTGTGAACTCTGAGGAAGCGTTCCTCCACTCCTGCAAGTTCCCGTTCCACCTCTGTCATAGAAACCGGGATCCGGCACATTTCTTTCATGGTAAAGACAAGGACGGAATTGCCGCTCTTTCTGATGTATTCGATATCGCGGTACAGGACGCGTCCTTTCTGTCCCTGTGCGTCAAAAGAAAGATATCTGCTTCCGGGACCCAGGTGGCTGATGGTGCGGTAGAGTTCTTTTCGGAATTCTTCCTTTGACAGCGGCATCGCAAGATACGACACCGGCGCCAGGTGTTCTATCTGATCCAGATTCAGACGGTTCCATCCCGGAAGAAAAAAGATGGTTTCCCGGTCTGCCATACGGATGCTGGAGGCAAAGGTATAGCTGTCGATATCCCGAAGGTTTTTCCCAAGACAGATCACATCGTAGTGTTCTCTGTTCAGGATTTTCTTCGCCAGCCGATAGCAGTTTTTCATCACATCCACCTGAATCTGTGCATTGCCTTTTCCTGCAAATTCATCTATATATTCTCTGATCTGTTCGCCGGTCTGTACCTCGGATGTACAGACCGCTATCTTCATATATGGTAAATTTCTGTTCATCGCCCGTTCGCCTCTGTTACTGGAGTATTTTCTCTATTATATCTTCTTTTATCGACAGATTTCGGGGGATGGCATTTTTTACGGTCTATATGTAACAAGATGTGGGACAGGTTATTTTTGCAACAACCGTAAAACCCGGCAGCCATCGGACATTTCTGTCCGCAGGCTGCCGGGTTCTGGTTTATACTATATTCTTTTTGTTCGTCGCACTCAGTCTGGTCATCGC
>CAKUJT010000135.1 GCA_934661765.1 uncultured Senegalimassilia sp. | reverse complement strand
GTCTGCTGAACGACCTCTCCTGTCACGTACTGACATGGAATCTGCAATTTTACCGCCAACAGATAAACTAAAGCTCTTGCATAGCAGGCACACACGCCTGCGGACAGTAATCCTTCAAGGGTATAGCAATATTTCGGGAAACCGTTCTTATCCATAGGTTCTCTCGTATAATGATAGTCCTTCATTATTTTTTCATATATTCCTGTTGTAGTCTGATCGTCTGTAATCTGATCGCCGTTTTTGCCAAGAACTGTTTCAATAATTTGTTCCGCTTTATCATTAATTTCTTTTAATTTTTCGCCTTTTTTGTATATCAATTCTTCACGAATTACATATTTTTTGTCTTCCGTTACCCAGAAATTGTGTTTTTCATAGTCGATGAGAATCTGTATTTCCGGGTGATCCACCACCATTGCCTCATGGATCTCCATAAGCTCTTTGGGACTACAATTATTGTTTTCATATTTTACTTCTTTTTTCTTTCGTCCAATTGCATCCAATCTCTGACAGTAAATATTCCTTTTCCTCGTATTTAATTTCTGATACTCTGTCGCCGGCAATGCTGTGCAATGATAACTTGAAAAATGTTCCGGAAATGTATAGGCCGGATTTTTTCTGCCATGTTTCTTTAGGAACATGCAGCCGCCAAGCACAAGTGCATGTGACGGTTTATATGCATACACCGTTACGTCCGTAAGCTTCTCTTTGACGTATTCAACGTGTTTCTGAACATTCCAGAAATCACCTGCAAGCAATACCTTACATTTTTGAATCTTGTGTTTCTGTCTCATGCGGTTAATTCCGGCTGCCGTACGGTAAGCCGCTGTAGCTTCTCTTTCCGGATCGTCACTGCCCTCCAAAATGCGTTCTTTATCCTGGATACGATAGTTTGTTCCTTCGCATTTTACAAAACTGATATCGGTATATGTTCCGTATGTCTCCACAGTGACAATGTTCGTGTCGCCACCGTGAAGTCTGTTCTGGCACGTATAAAACTCTGCCAGAGCACAGGCTCCCAATACTGCTTGAATAATCTGGAATCCCTGAGTGTTTATGTATGTTACAATATTATTTCTTTCTTCTTCTGTGCTCCCCGTCGGATAAACAGCCGATACTTTGCGGCCTTTTTTTTCTTTTGGAGGCAGACCGGTCAGGCCCATATCACTGATGATCATTGCCTTGCAGTATTTGGTGGCATAGCCAGAAAGAGTAAGTCTATATTCATGATTTTTTTCATTGACCTGAACTGTCAGGCCTTCATAATTCTCCATTCCTGTCCCTCCTTTATCCCTCTGTATTTTCCAGAAACTTCTCCATCTCTGCTCTTTGTTCTTTTACAGGTCTGAAATCCATTACTCCTTCCGGCTCAAAAGATACTGCAACACTGCGACCGCTTTCCTTCTCTTTTGCCATCACTGAGAGGAGACCACTTTTATCAAGCTTAAATTCCACTTCGATGGAAGCACCTTTTTTTAACCCCGGTGGGAGCAACAATACTACATTTCCAAGAAATATTCCTTCTGCCTCCTTTATGTACTGCTCCACTGCATGTGACTCATAAATCTTTAAGGTCACTCGTTCCTGATCGTCACAAATAGTCTCATATGATTTGTTTTGCACAACCGGACAGATATCGCAAGCCTTGATAATGTTATTAATCTTAGGCTCTCCTTTCATTGTGAGAACTCTTACTCCATAGGCTTTTCCAATAATTGCATACTTTTTTGGATCCTGACTGTAAATGACAGCCCCCTTCGCAACCGCATAATTACAGTCATGCTCTATCGGCTCTACTCCGAAAACTTCCTCTGCAAGTTTTTTGATCTGAGGCATAGAACCACCGCCTCCTGTCATTACGACCTTATCAATGTTTTTTACTCCCACCTCGGTCAAATTCTTTTTGAATTCTTCCAACTTGTTTAAAAGTATGTCCTGCTGTGGTCGGGTCCAGGATTCAAATTCTTTTATTGTTACCTTTACCAGTTTTGTCTGGCCTCCTGTCGTCAGTACAATCTGATCTTTTTCTAATTTGGAAAGACGTTGTTTCATTTCTTCTGCTTTTCCTGACAGAATCTGTTCCTCCTGTTTCGAGCGGAAATCCTCGGAAGATTTCCACCCTATTTGTTTTTTTATTCCTTCTTTTAATGCATCGGTATAGTTATTTCCTCCAAGGTCACTGATTCCGTCCTTCAAAAGAGGTGTAAGCTTCTGATTGTGATAATCCAATGCAAAAAAGTCACTGGTACCTGCACCAATGTCGATAAACACCATAGTTCCTTCCTGATTTTTTGTTTCAATGTAACCGATTGCCGCTGCAATTGGCTCATCGAGCAATTCAACAACATTCAGACCTATGATCTCAGCCGCACAGATGATTGCCTTTCTCTCGTGCGGCGTAAAAGCGGCCGGAACAGTCAACAATACATTTTTCACATTTTTGCCAAGCTCCTGTTCTATGCTGCGTACTGCTTCTTTCATGACCAGTGCTGCCATCTGTTCCTTGGAAAATCCGATTCCATTGAGTGTTGTTTTCTCAGAAGATCCCAGCTTTCTTTTGATATCTGTTTCAACCTTGTCCGGCTCCAGTATGCTCTGATCCTTCGCCACGCTTCCGACAGCATAATGTGTGTCAGACTCTATATATAATGCTGTGCTGAGCTTGTATCCGCCATCGGACATGGGCACACACATCGGTACCTTAAATACAGGGTTCTGATATGCTCCGACCGTATTGGCAGTGCCAAAATCTATGACACAGTCAATATTCTTTATCTTGCTAAACAGTTTTTTCTCCATAGTTTTACCTCCTTGCATTCTTACTAAGACATGCGCTTCATACAAATGCATGACATATTTTTCTTGCACACCTTTGAATCATTAGTCCTCGAAATCATACTGCGGTGTATATACACATACTGCGACCATGACTTTCTGAAAAGGTGCAGGCTGTCCTTCCAGCCAGTATCCTTCGTTGTACACTTTTGCAATTTTCCCGTTATGTCTTTTATGATGCACCTCTACGCGTGATACAGGTCTGTGAATTTCCGGATTGAATTTTTCCTTCACTTTCGCCTTGAGAATACGGACCCCTTCCTGCTCTAAAAGAAAATCAAACTGTTCGATAAGAGGCTTAAGAATTTCCACGGTGTCTTTGCCCTCCGCTTCATTAAATCTGATTGCGTCAAGCATACAATCGCGAAGCTGGGCGTATTTTCTGGCATTATTTTCTTTATCTTTCAAAAATCTTTTCATCTTGCAGCACTCTTCATAGTATCGATTCTGATAAAGATTCTGAGCCTTCTGGCACTCCTCAATCTCCTTCGCTTTTTGTTTCAGCTCTTCCAGACACTTCTTTGCTTCTTTCACATCCAAATGTTTTTCCAATTTTTTTGCCTGTCTTTTATTCATCTTTTTTCCTCCTTGTAATCTGATAAGTTTTCCACTATTGTTTTTCTTAATGCCCATGCCTGTCTCTCCCCTAGCACAGGCATAACTCACCCCACAATTATATTTTGACATATACAGGTTCTGTATAATGTGCGTTTTGATAAAAAAAAGCAGAGTTCGAAAACTCTGCTTTTAGAAATATTTTTATTTAATTAGCATTTTGTTATTTTTAATATTTAATGAAATATAATGTCATGTCTATTTTTCTTCCAATACAGAAGTACCGTGTGGACAACGGGTTGTCTTGATGCTGATTTCACTCTGGCAAAATGGACATGTCTTGTTGTCGGCTCTGCCGGTGCTTCTTCTTTTTTATTAAAGGAAAGTAATTTGTTAATTCCTTTCATCAGACAAAACAAAATTTTCACGCAAGGCAAATGCTTTGAATTCTTTCATAAATTTTTTCATGATGAATCTTCTCCTTTGTATTTTACTCTGTATACTAACATACTATATTCTGGTCGAAGATTCCACTGACGCTATTGAACATATCGTTGTAAAAGACTTTACCAAATGTCTTGTCATCCATATGTGAAGCGTTCCGGCTCTGGATACCACTGCCATGAATGCACTGAAAAATCTTGCAAAAGTCTGCCTGGCAAAAGGAATTACTATGGTATTTTCCCATGTGAATGAACAGCCGATGCGTGTCATGGAAAAAGCCGGATTGTGGAAATCATAGGGGAAGAGAACTTCCTCCCGAACATCTCCACCGCACTGGAGCCGCAGAAGAAATTATCACGGTTTCATAATACCTGCTGATTGCTTCATACTGACTTCATTTTATAATCTATATCGCAAAACAATTGCAAAATGTTATGGCGGTGTATAAGCTCATTCTACATAGGACGCTCGCCACTGAGAGCAACCACTGAACATAATCCTGAATGGTCATTTTTTTATATTGTTAATTTTTATTGTAAACCTTATTTTCGTTTGCGGTTGACAATCATTCTTTAATATGTCTGCCATTACAACTGAATATTGTATGAAAGTCCTCTGTCTTGCAATAATAAATATGGTTTAGCGCTAAAAATAAGAATCCTGAACGAATGCCCATCGTTTAGGATTCTTATTTTTCCCATATTCAATTTTTATTGATTAGTCACCATACGTATAATCAGTAGGATCCCCATAACGATCATATACCTGTCCGTCTTCTCCAATATTTCCCACAATACTTCCTGTCTTATCTACAATCGTTCCATCATCGTAGATTTTTCCTTCATAGCTCCCATAGGAATCTCCGTAATAACCTCCAATACTTCCTTCTCCAACAACGGAACCGCTTTCATCTGTAAACCAACTCATGATACATTCTCCTTTCAATTTTGAATTTGTATTTCCTTGTTGAATATAGAATACCGTATCTTTATTCATTAAAATGTTCCATTTTCCGGAAAAAATCTATAAATTTATTATGGCCTTGTCTTATGTCCCTGTTTCAGTAAATTTATTGAATTGAAATAATCTTCTTCTGCTCCTACATTTCTGGTGTTATGAACAATGTTTACTTCTGCAACTTTTTCTTCTCTCTCTTCTTCTCCAAGGGCTTCGTATTCTACCAGATATTTGTTAAGCAGTGATTCTACCCAGCTCACAGTTGTCTCGGCGGTATATGCCGCTTTTATTTTTCTTCTAATACAGAAGTACAATGTGGACAGCGGGTTGCCTTGATACTGATTTCACTCTGACAGAACGGACATGTCTTTGTTGTCGGCTCTGCTGGTGTTTCTTCTTTTTTATTAAAAGAAAGTAATTTGTTAATCCCTTTCATCAGACAGAACAAGATCAGTGCCATGATAAGGAAATTTACAACTGCTGATACAAAACTAGATGCAAATCCTGCAACGTCTGTCATGGTGTAAGTTGCGCCGCCTGTCAAAAGATTTAAGATCGGATTGATAAAGTTATCAGTCAGAGATGTTACAATTCCGGAGAATGCGCCTCCGATAATCACACCGACTGCCATGTCCATAACATTTCCGCGTAAGGCAAATGCTTTGAATTCTTCCATAAATTTTTTCATGATGAATCTTCTCCTTTGTATTTTACTCTGTATACTATCATACTATATTCTGGTCGAAGATTCCACGGCCTTCTTTTTGGCACTTTGTATTTTCTGTCTCACACTAAAGTGATGATTCAAGAATGCCTCGGCATTCTTGTTGCGAGGTGGGAGTCATCTCCCAGCTGATATTGTTTGTCAACCATTATGTTACACATGGTTGACATTTGTTTTTTTGCATGTTAAAGTATGTCTTGTATAAAATTTCAGAAAAATGAATTACTCAAGGAAAGAGAGGACTTCTAATGATTTCAAATCAAAATACATCTACGGATCCACAGCTTTCACGTGAAGAAGCAATTGAAATACTCAACACGCCGGATGAAAATCTGGATGAGCTGATTGCCCGGGCTGAAAAACTGCGTCGAAAATACAAAGGAAATCATGTAAGTATCCACATTCTTACTAATGCCAGAAGTGGAAACTGTTCTCAGGATTGCGCTTACTGTGCTCAGTCCTGCCGTTCAAAAGCTGACATTGATAAGTACAAATGGGT
>CAKUJT010000134.1 GCA_934661765.1 uncultured Senegalimassilia sp. | reverse complement strand
GATCACACTTCCTTTAAAGGGAAGACCATGTACTTTGAAAATAAGACAGAGGAGACTCTTTCTGGTGTAAATGCTGTTTTTTATGAGAAGGACAGCAGCGGTACGCTGCAGCCGGTACAGACGCCTGTTGCTATGACAGGAAATGCAAATGGCAAGGCAAACGGCTATTCTGTTACCATTCCAGATGCTGCGTGCTCTTATGTACAGTTTACAGATGCTTCCGGGAAAGTACTGGGCGACACCTATTCCAATTTCTATGGACAGGGCACAGGAGAAACTGGCGTAGAAAGTGTACTTTTTGCAGAAGGTTCTACAGACTGCTACAAATATGCAGGTACACCCGAGAACTCCACCTGGGGTGTACTGGGAAGCAGAACCGTTTATTTTGATGCTACATATTCCAAATTGTCATATGCGGGAAGCGCCGGTGCAGCATACAGCATACCTGCAGAGGGCGGGACTTTTAAATACTATATCACTGGACCTGACAAACAAGATATTAAAGGGGATATGACCCCTGTATCCTCTCATTCTGAAAATGGACATACCTGGAAGGACGTATACAAAGCAGAAGTACCGGAAGGGTATACAAATATTACCTTTGCGGCTTTCGATCTTAACAGTGCAACCAATTATGGCGGGCATGGCGAGAGTACTGCTCAGCTTACGATTCCCACAGAAATGGTAAATCCCTGCTTTTATGCTGATGCAGGAGATGCGGCAGTATATAACGGTGGTCAGCGAGACGGTTACTGGGATGAAGTATATACCATCCGAAATGCAGAAGTAAAGAAATCTAGCAAAGATGAGGTCAAAGATGTAGTAGATATTGCAAAGGATACATTTACCAGAGCATCAGATACCCTGTATGTAAATTCTACCTTTTATGATTATTATACAGATTATGAATTAAATGGAAATAACCGTGACAGTTATTCTGGAGACAATGCTTCAAGTCAGCGGAACTGGGTAACATTCCGTGAGTTTGACCAGGCACTGAGTGACTACTATCAGGCAAATACCTCATCAATCCCCATTTATGTTGGGCATTTCCAGCCAAATTGCTTTGATGGTATACGATTTTCAGATATTGCATCAACGTTGAAACTGTATGGATATGATAATTACAATAATTTCTTTTCAACAAACAACTCAGCGATTGACTTTAACGGCACTCAGGTCGGTAGTGATGGTAATCTTCAGGGTTTTGCAAAGATTGCCAAGGGTCTTGTAAGTGGTACATTAGCAGACGGCAATCTGGTAGCAACAAAAGAAGGAAATGCAGTCCTTCCGCTGTTTAATGAAGATTTCCTATTGGGAAATAACAGCAAAAATGCTGTGATCGGAGATGTTTACCATAATGTGGCATTTCCTTTCAAGCAGGAAGACCTGAAAGGCGATGGCGTATATTACTGGGTATTTGACAGTAATGAGACTACCCTGCTGATGAAACAGGACGAAACTACAGGAGAATATCACCTGCAGAATCCAGGAAATAAGCAAGAAAATTGCAAGAACCGGAGTAGTTCCAATGGAGAACAGGATAAGTATGGCTTCTTCCCATTTAATGAAACATCCTCAATTGGTATGGCCGACAGATATAACTACGGTTTTGGTGCCAAGCTGGAATTCAATTTCAGGTTGACCAAGGACGGAACGGTCAAAGACAAAGATGGTAAAGATGTACCTATTGAGTTTAATTTCTCCGGTGATGATGATGTGTGGGTGTTTATTGACGGAAAGCTTGCACTGGATGTGGGAGGCGCCCACAGCCCTGCTACAGGAACTCTTAATTTTGCTACATTAGAGGCCACCGTTAGTGATGTAAAGGCAAGTGCAGGAGATGGAAGTCCAACCACAATTACAAATTTTACTCTGGAGGGAGATAAAACAGCTGAACATACCCTGACCATGTTCTATATGGAGCGTGGTATGTGGGAATCCAATATGAAGGTTACTTTCAACTTCCCGGATGAAAACCAGCTGCAGGTGGAGAAACAGGTAGACACTACTGGCGTGAACAGCCTGTTCAGTGATCTTTTTAAAGATTCTTCCATCTTTAACTTCTCCATCAAGAATCTGGCAACTCATTATGCTGAAAAGAAAGTGGATTCAGACGCAGCAGAGCCCCTGAGAATTGCAGAACAGAATTATACGGTTGCCCCAAAACATAAAGATAATAAATTTGAGAAGGTTGAAAGTGGTGACAGCAATCTTACAGGAAGCGTTCATTGGTATGCAAAGGAGGATGACGCGGACAGCAGTTATAGGAATCAGCGATATGGAGAATTGACACTGGATAGTCCGGTGGATATTTCAAAGATGGCTTATCTGGAGATTAAGTTCTATTATGATTACACGGATACCCCATCCCTGTCCAATATGTATCTGCAGTTTGCAGACAGCAGCGGAAAATTAGGCGGCAATCTTGGCACGGATACACTTTCCGGACGTACTTATGGGTCTGTTTCCATAAAAAGTAAAGAATGGGTAACAGTAAAGCTGGATCTTACCAAGATGTCCTGGAGTGGCTTCGACAAGACGAAGCTTAGTAAGATACGGTTTGGATATAACTTTCCAAGAAACTTTTACCTGAAAGACTTTGTGTTCAGGCCTACAGTTGAGATTTCCGAGCCCACCGGATTTGTTACCAAACAGTATGAGATTCCGGATTATGGCTCCGCCAAAAGCGGAAAGCTGGAGATCCCGAAGGGAGCTACCTATACCTCTACATCAACTAAGCGTGATGCTCGCGTGATCGGTGAAGATGGAGAGTTCGTACTGGAGGACCAGGAAACCGTTACGTTCAAAGATCAGTTCCGAAGAGGAAGCTATATATCCTTGAAGGAGGAAGTTGATCCCGACCTGTTTGACACCACCTGGACCATGTATGAGAATGGACAGGCAGTTGCCGGAATGGGAACCGGAACTACTGTTACCAATGCAAGTCCTACACCAGGCATGACGAAACAGACTGGCACAGCCATTAATGACGGACGAACAGAGGCAAAACTTTCCGGAAATGATGCAGATGGACAGAAGCAGGATAATGCATACACGGGTACAAAGCCGACGGAAGAAAGTACTTTTGTATTCCGTTCTTATGCAAATCCTGACAATACAACAACAGCAACAAAACTGAAAGCAGTCTTTTACAATAAAGTAAAGACCGGTACCTTAAAGATTACCAAAACAGCGGCTTATGGCGAACTGCTGTCAGGCGAGTATAAATTCCGTGTTACCTTTACCAATGTGGGTGACCTGGGACTGGAAGAAAGCCCTATTACACAGGAATATACCATTAAGCTGAATGGTGATGGACAACCGGGCTCATGTGAAATTACCGGGATTCCGGTAGGAACCTTCTTCAAAGTAGAAGAGATTTCCACAGATGATGATTCTACTCTGGACAGCATTGTGATAGATGGAACCGAACAGCCTAAGGGAACCACAGCAGCAAAGGGAGATATCAAATCTTCCGGAACTACTGTAGAAACTACATTCCGAAATACAATAAAACCAGTTGTAAACATTTCTGTAGAGAAGCTTTGGCAGAATGCAGACGAAAGTGATTATAAAGGGGAACTTCCTGAGAAGATTTATGTACAGCTTCAGAGAAGACAGTCTAATACAGATACCTGGGTATCTGCAGATGGAAAAGAAAATACCTATACAGAGCTTGCAGGCAATATGTACACAGGAAAGTGGCAGACTTCCTTTACAGGACTGGATAAATATGTGGACTATACACAAGAGACCAAAATAGACTGGCAGTACCGAGTAGTAGAAGTCAGTGTGGGTACTGATGGTAAAGTTACACGTATTGAAAGCGGAAATACGATACAGCTTTCAGAAGGCCGGTTTGCAGTAACCTATGAAACCTATGACAAAGACAAGATTGGTTTTTCTGATGGAAAAACAGGAAAAGAGACCATTACCAATACCTATCAGCTTCCAAAGACAAAGATACAGATCCTGAAGATTCAGGCAGGTACTGCCGGAGACAATCCGAATAAACTGGCAGGAGCTAAGTTCCGTCTGGAGAAGATGACTGCAGACGGCAGCAGAGTTGATAGTAATTTTGAAGCGCGTGAGGTCACAACCTCTGATGAGACAGAGAGCCTTGGACTGGCAGCATTTGATAATCTGGAGGATGGAACTTATCAGATCACAGAGATTCAGGCTCCAAAGGAGTACAGCCTTCTGGCTTCCCCAATCAAAGTAGTACTTAACCGAAAGGGTAATTCGATTCTTGTAGACAACCAGGAAGTTTCTGACAAGCTGCGGGGAGATACCATTACCATTCAGGTTGCGGATCAGAAGAAATTCAACCTTCCTGCAACAGGAAGCTGGAGCAGACTGATCCTTGGATTTTCCGGTGGGATCCTCATCGGACTGGCTGTAATCATTTATCTGTTACAAAAGCGGAGAAAGGAGGGCAAAGCTTCCTGACCGCTAAGAAGCAGACAGATGGTGCAACAATAAATGTGTGAGAGATATAAAAACAGCGAATGTTTATAACAAAAATTACAGGAAAACAGCAACGCTGTATAAAAAGAAAAAGAGAGAGAGGATATGAGTATGAAGAAATTCAAAAAACTGCTTGCCGGTCTGCTTACCGGAGCAATGTTGCTTGGAAGTATGTCAGTTTCTGCTTTTGCAGCTGACAAAACACCAGTAATCGACGAAAGCAAAACAGGTTCCATTACTATTCACAAGTATACAGAAGGAACTGCTACAGGGACGGCAGCTTCCGGTAAAGAAGACGCAACTCAGGTTCCTACAGGGGCAGTTCCCATCAAAGATGTTGGATTTACTATTTACAAGGTTGAAGATGCAGATAAACTTGTTGACTATTACAGCTCAACTCCTGAAAGTCTTCCGCTTGTGTCACAGTATTGCACAGGAAGTGGAAAAGATGTTCAGCTTAAATCAGGCGTTGCTGGAAAAAAATATGGTAATGAGGTAAAGACTGATGTAAACGGTGTTGCAGAATTTGCAAGTCTGCCTCTGGGTATTTACCTTGTAGTAGAGACAACCAGTCCGGCAATTGTAACTGGTCCATGCGATCCATTCCTGATCTCCGTACCAATGACTACAGATGGAGATGACTGGTTATATAATGTACATGTATATCCGAAAAACAGTACAGCCGTTGGTGGCGTAAGCCTTGTGAAAACAGGAAAAGACGATGCAAAACTTAAAGGTGTAACCTTTGTTCTTCAGAAAAAGGATGGAGACTCCTGGATAGATATCACAAAGAAATCCACTGCAGCAGGAGACAACACAGGTGCTGATCTGAATCTGGTTACAAATGAAGCTGGTAAGATCACTGTAGAAGACCTGTCCAGTGGTACATATCGTTTTATTGAGACATCTGTATGCACAGATAATAAAGGCAATATTATGGACGGTGCTGCTACTTATGAATTTAAAGTAGAAGGTAATAACGTAACCTATAATGGAACTACAGGAACAAATATTACAATCCCTGTTATCAATGATAAGCCAGACGTGACCAAGGAAGTAAAGAATGGAAGTGAATGGAAGCATGATGCGGATTACAGTGTTGGAGATACGGTTCCATATTGTATCACTGTATCTGTACCGGCAAACATTGCAAAACTGAAAAAATTCACACTTACAGATACACCTAATAACCTGAAAGATGATGAAACTTCAGTAAAAGTAACAGATAAAACAGGCAACATAACAATCCCTGCAACAGCTACAGCGAAAGGAAACGGATTTACCATTGATTTTGCACTGGCAGATCTTGCTACTTATGCAGGACAGAATATTATCGTAACTTATAATGCTGAGCTGCTTGCATCTGCTGAAACAACTATGGGAGGCAAAGCAAACGATGCAACACTGGAATACTCTAATCAGATTCTTCCAGATACTGATGATGGATACAACCCGAACAAACCTGGTACACCTACAACAGAGAAGATCGAAGATACAGCAGTTGTATATACATTCAAGATCCAAATTGAGAAGAAGGCTGAAAGCGCAGATGGTACACCTCTTGCAAATGTAGAATTTGATCTGTACAAAGCTGTTGATGCTGGTACAG
>CAKUJT010000133.1 GCA_934661765.1 uncultured Senegalimassilia sp. | reverse complement strand
ATCAAGAAGAAGCGCCCGCCCGAGAACTTCGTGAACTGGAACGAGGACACGTTCAACAAGCTCATCGAATCGGTTCCCGAGCAGCTGACGCCGCGTATGCGCATCACGCATTCCATGGTGTTGGCCGAGGTGGAGCAGGGCGGCAACGCCCGCGCCCGCGTCGACCAGCTTATCGAGGATTCCCTGCAGCCGGCGGAGGAGAAGGTCAAGCTGCACGTGCGCGCCGCCGAGGTGCTGCAAACGCTTATCGATGCCGACGTGGTGGTGCATGAGGTGGACGAGAACGGCGAGGACGTGTACTCGGTCACCATGGACCTGCCGGAGGACTTCGCGCTCGATCAGCCGTTGTCGCCGTTTTTGCTGGCGGCGCTCGAGCTGCTCGACCCCGAAAGCCCCGAGTACGCGTTCGACCTGGTATCCATGGTCGAGGCAACCTTGGAGGACCCGCGGCAGGTGCTGCGCGCGCAGGAGCGCAAGGCGCGCGATGCCGCCATGGCGGAGATGAAGATGGACGGCGTGGACTACGACGAGCGTTTGGATCGCATCGCCGATGTCACGTACCCCAAGCCGCTGGACGACCTGCTGGATGCGGCGTTCTCGAAGTACTGCGATGCGGTGCCGTGGGCGCGCGATTACTATCTGCGCCCGAAGTCGGTGCTGCGCGGCATGTTGGAAAGCGCGGCGGACTTCAAGGGGTACATCCAGAAGCTCGGCATCATGCGCTACGAGGGTATTTTGCTGCGCTACCTGTCCGAGGCGTTCCGCGGCCTTGACCGCACCATCCCCGAGGATAAGCGCACCGAGCAGCTGAAGGACATCATCGCTTGGCTGGGCTTGATCGTGCGCAGCGTCGATAGCAGCTTGGTGGACGAGTGGGAGAACGCCGGAGCAGTGCTGGATGCCGCCCCGCCCGACGCCGCCGGCGTCGAAGCGGTCGTGCGCGACCGTCGCGGGCTCACCGTGCTCGTGCGAAACGCCCTGTTCAGCCGCGTTCGCATGGCGGCTCATCGCGATGCGGCGGGGCTTGGCGAGGCCGATGGCGATTGGGGCTTCGGCGAGCGTGCCTGGATGCAGGCTTTGGACGAGTATTACGAGGAGCATGAGGAAGTCCTGCTGGACGCCGATGCGCGCTCGAAGGCCTATCTCATGCTCGACGAGGCAGACGAGGAGGAGCTGCACGTGTGGCACGTGCGCCAGATCTTCCACGACGAGGCGGGCGATAACGATTTCGTCATCGTTGCCGATGTTGACCTGGATGCCACGCAGGAAGGCGACGGCGTGGTGTTCGCGAACTACCGCGTGGGCTTTGCCGACGAGCTGCTTGACGAGTTCTAGCCGGTTCGCCGGCTGTATGCTTGCCGTCGTCGCTGCTGTGCATGTGGGCGAGCGGCGGGTTTCGAGCGCTCATCGGCGGCGATTTGCCGCTGCCGGACCCGCTAAGCGCCGGTAGCAACGAATTGGCACCGTTTGCGTGGCAAATCGGTGCGGCTTCCTAGAGGCGTGCTAGGCTTATGGCGCGGGACCCCAATCCGGTCTCGCGTCATAAGCAAGTTAAACATACGCGCGGATCGGAGGTCGGATATGACTATCAAGAACGTTGTCGTCGCCGGTGGTGGAGTGCTGGGAAGCCAGATTGCGTATCAGGCGGCATACAAGGGCTTTAACGTTACGGTGTGGTTGCGCAGCGAAGGGTCCGTCGAGCGCGCGAAGCCGAAGTTCGAGCAGCTGCGTCAAACCTATCTGGCAACGCTTGAGGCGATGAAGAGCGACCCTGCGGCGTATTGCCGTGGTTTGGCCGACACTCCCGAGCTTTCCGTTGACGAAATCGAGCAGCTTAAGCAGCGCGCGCAGCAGGCGTTCGAGGGCATCGTATTCACCACCAGCTATGAGGATGCGGCAAAGGATGCCGACCTGGCGATCGAGGCCATTGCGGAGGATCCCAAGCAAAAGGATGCGTTCTACGCGGAGCTGGCAAAGTATCTGCCGGAAAGCACCATCCTTGTCACCAACTCCTCCACGCTGCTGCCTAGCCAGATCGCGGCATCCACGGGTCGCCCAGAGAAGTTCTTGGCGCTGCATTTCGCCAATCGCATCTGGCGCAACAACACTGCCGAGGTCATGGGGCATCCCGGAACCGATCAGGCTGCTTACGATGAGGTTGTCCGTTTTGCCGCCGACCTTGGCATGGTTCCGTTGCAGCTGCACAAGGAGCAGCCCGGCTATATCTTGAACAGCATGCTCGTGCCGTTCCTGAACGCCGCTGAGGCGCTGTACGCAACCGGTGTCGCCGATCCGGAGACCATCGACAAAACGTGGATGCTGGGCACAGGCGCGCCTCTGGGTCCGTTCCGTATCCTGGATATCGTGGGCCTTACCACGGCGTACAACATCGTGGTGCTCGACCCGCGCACGAAAGACCCCGAGACCGTTCCCGCGAAGATCGCGGCAGCGCTCAAGGAGCGCATCGACGCAGGCAAAACGGGCGTTGACGCGGGCGAAGGATTCTATCGCTACAACTAAGGCTTATGAGGTCAACTAGGTCTACGAGACCGCTCTCTTTATGAGACCGCCTCCAGCTACAGCTAAGCTTGTGAGGTTGCTTCTTCATAAGGCTGTCTCCTACAGCACTAGGCTTGCGGGACCATTTCTTTATGAGTTCGTCTCCTGCTACGACTAGGCTTGTGGGGCTGCAGTATAGGCGGGTGTTGCAATTGACGTTCATGGGGGCTCGAGAAAAACCGGCGAACTTTTCTCGAGTCCCTTATATGGGACAGTAAAATTCTCGAGACGGCGTACCATGCAAAGCATCAACCGAGAAACGCGCAGGTAAGGAGCCTGAAATGTTCGCCAAGAAGCATACGTCCATGTTCGGAGCATTTGCAATCGATTCGAAGGCGCCCCGCGGTCGTCATGCGCGTGTGAAGGGGCGTGCGCAGTTCGCTCGCTGTGCATTCGAGAGTTCAGCCGGGCGGGCTCAGGCCTTTTCGGGCCAGCGTGCCTCACGGTCCGCGTGCCGCGCGATCGAAGGGCCGGCAGGGCAAGTTCAGACCTTTGCGGGCCAGCGCGTCTCGCAGCCTCTCTCTTTCGACGAGGGCGAGTTTCTGATCGATGGATACGGCGCGTATGAGCCGTACGATCAAACTACCGAGCGTTACGCTGCTGAGGATTCGCTGCTGGACGAAGAGTCAAGCGAAACTGTTGAGAATGCGTCGTCGTGTGAGGGCGTTTCCTCTGCGCAGCTCGAGCGCATGTTCCAGGAGTTCTTCCGCATGGGCGCTGCCGTCGCCGTCGGCGAGCTGTACGACGAGGGCATGCTGGGCGACAAGAATGCCGTGGCGTGCGATGTTTGCGACTATTTGGAAAGCTTCGGCATCGCCAGCTTCGACGAGGTTTGCAGGCTGGGCATAACCGGCCCGTACCTTGAGGACTTCAAGCGGATTTTCGCTGCAAACGCCAGTTTCCCGCCAGCAGCATAGGGTTGCCTGCGTGATCCTCACTCACTCACTCACTCACTCACTCACTCACTCACTCAATCGCCTATCATATGCAGATGCGCAATGCGCGCGAAGGAAGCTGCGTGAGGGGTCCGTATGGCGAAGGAAGTCAGCAAAGAGCGTTTGTTGGCGCTGTTGAAGATTATGTTCGAGAACACCGATGACGAGCAGGGACTGACGCTCGAGCAGATTCTCGAGGAGCTGGAGGCGGCGGGCGTGTCCGCGGAGCGCAAGGCCATCTACCGCGATTTCGAGGCGCTGAACAACGCAGGCGTTGAGATTCAGCGGCAACGCGTCAAGCCCGTGCGCTACTTCCTGGCTAAACGTCCGCTCACCAAATCGGAGTTGCTGCTGCTTATCGATGCGGTCCAGGGAAGCCGCTTCATCACGGCGCGACAGTCGGCTTCCCTTGTACGCTCCATCAAAAGCCTGGGGTCGAAACACCAGGTAAAAGGCCTCGAAAAGCACGTTCATGTTGGCGGACGCGTGAAAAGCCAGAACGATAGCGTATTCCGCAACGTTGACATCATCCAAGAGGCCATCGCCGCCAAGCGCATGCTGTCGTTCAAATACACCGGCTACGATTGCTCGGCTCAGGTGAAGCTTCGGCATGATGGCAAGGCATACACGCAAACGCCGGTGCAGTTGATGTATTCCGACGGCTTCTACTACTTGGTTTGCTACAGCGAGAAGTACGACGATTTCGCCAACTACCGCGTCGACCGCATGTGCGACATCCACGTGACGCAGCAGCGCGCAACGCGAAACGCCCGCATCGCCACGTTCGATGCGGATGAATACGATCGCCGCGTGTTCGGCATGTTCTCGGGCAGTTCGGTGCGCGCGGTTTTGCGCGTGAGGGAAAGCGCAATGAACGCCGTGGTCGATCGCTTCGGGAAGGACGCGCGCGTGAGCGACATGGGAGACGGCACTGCTCGCGTGAGCGTGGCGGCCATGGCAACGCCGGTCTTCTTCGGCTGGATATCCCAGTTCGCTGGTCAGATCGCGGTAGAGTCGCCGTCAAGCTTGCGGCAAGGGTATGCCGAGTATCTGCGCAATCTGCTGCAGGACTACGAATAGCCGCATCGCGCTCGCCCATTCCTTCTCGCGCGGCAGGTTGAGGCACGCCGCCGCTGATTCTCTGCTATGGTGGAAGGGTCTATCTCGAAGGGAATCATATGGACCTACGCAATCTTGACCCCTCATACGACGAAGCGCGTGACAGCCAGCAACGCGGTGGCTTGTCGCTCGATATCGGCGCGCGATTCTACAACGATGGACTTGCCTCCGATGACAAGCGGTGCTTCGAGGCGGCGCGGCGGTTCTATGAGAAAAGCCTGAGCTTCGGCAATCCTCAAGCCGCGGTGAACCTTGGTTACATCTACGAATACGGTCGTTTGGGCGAGGAAGACGCCGAACAGGCGCTGGAGCTGTTCGAACAGGCGGCGTTTTGCGAACACCCGGAAGCGTTATACAAGCTCGGCGACATGCTGTATTGGCGCAATATCGAAGTTGCGGACGAAGCTGCGGCGGACGCCCGCGCGTTCGCGCTGTACGGCAAGGCGCATCGGCTTGCGCAAGGCCGCAACGAGCCTGACTGGCTGGGAAGCTCGGCTTTTAGGCTCGGGGGTTGTTTCGAGTATGGGCGCGGCTGCGCGCGTGACGATGGGCTGGCTCAGGCATATTACGTGCAGGCGGCGGCGAACTTCGAAGCGGCTCTCGATGACGGGTTCGACTATTATCGCGGCAACTTGGAGAAATGTCGTCGCGCGTTGCAACGCCTGGGCGAACGTTCCGACTCATATGCGCAGTGGAAGCCGTTGCCTTCGGGGGCGAAGTTCGATGTCGACGGCATTTTGCGCATCGATGGGGACTCGCTGGTCCCGGCTGGGTGTTACCGAGCTCGTTCGGGTGAGCAGATCATCGTAGGCCAGCATGACGTTGAAGAGGGTCAGCGCGTGGACCGGCGCTTCGAGGTGCTGCGTTGCGCGCGCATGGTGGAATTCAATCTGGCTATGAGCGGTTCGGTGGAGAATCGTAGCACCGTGCGCATCACGTTCGACGAGCTGGGCGCGGCGCTCGAGCAGGAGCTGGGGGTGATGGGGCAGCGCGAGTTCTTGCAACTGAACCCCGAAGACGCCGCCGCATTGCGCGGGCAGCTGCTCGGCTTCGAGCTGGCCTCGTGGGAGGAGGCTTATCAGCCTTACATAGCTCAGGACGACGACTTGGAGTGGAGCGTCAAGGTGCTCAGCGATACCCAAGGTTTTTCCAGCAAGGGCTGCGGTGCTTGGCCGTATTACTTGCCGTTTTTGTTCGAGGAGCTGCAGCGTTTCGGCGTGGCGAACATGTGGGTTCGTGGGCATTAACGCCGGAAGCGTCCGATTTCAGCGCGCGGCGGCGCCTGTCGCGCTCGGTGGCGCTACAATGACTTGGTCGCATATTCTAGGAAAGGACCGCCATGTCGTCGTTCGATTTCGAAGGCCACATCACCGACATTGTCGATTATCCGAAGCCGGGCGTGGTGTTCAAGGACATCACCACGCTGTTGAAGGACCCGGACGGTTTCGAGGCCACCATCGATGCCATCGCCGAGCA
>CAKUJT010000132.1 GCA_934661765.1 uncultured Senegalimassilia sp. | reverse complement strand
CTGTGAAGCATTACTTTTTTCAGTTTTCCAATTTCACTTTTTACCTGTATTGCCATTTCTCTCCTCTCTTTCTCATTTGTTTTTTATATAATCATCATAATACGAATTCGCAAAAGTCTCAACCCATTTGTGCATAATAATTATTTTTAATCTAAAATTCCCCAACATAATTGTTGCTTTTTCAGTTTTTGCAAAAACTCATTGTGAAATGATATAGAGTGAAAAGAGACTGCGCACTAATCGCTTAGTGCGCAGCCTCTTTTACATTTCATTTTTTAAAGAATTTACTTCCACTATGCTGCCTGTAGCACCGTCTCAGAAAGCTCCGACTGTAGAGACAGTGTGTCCGCTGTTGTTTCTCCCTGTGAGGATTCTGGAGAAGTGTCCTGTACCTCAGTTTGCGGACTCTCGGTTGGAGCTGGTTCCACAGATGTCGGTTCCGGGTTTTCCACCTCAGTGGGCTCTGCAGGAGTTGGCTGGGGAGTCTCTGCAGGTGTTTCTGCCGGAGTATCCGGCGGTGTGGAAGGTTCCGGTGTCTCTGACGGCGTCACAGTTGGAGTTACCGGCTCCGGAGTTTCGGACGGAGCAGGCGGAGTAACTGTAATATCCGGAGTCTCTGATGGTGTCGGAGTGGTAATTGTGTCATCCGGAGTTTCCGCTGGTGTCGGAGTGATCAACTCTGTTTCCGGTACCGGGGTGGCAGTTGGTGTAGGGGTAAGCTGAACTTTAGCTTTTTTCGCAGCTTTCCTGCTCTTAGATGCAGACTGTACCGCCTGTGATGGCACTTTATAGGTTGGCTCTACTGCATCCACAGTCAACGTTACGTCAACATCTCCAAGATGAGTCCCCAGATCAACCACCACCGCATACACATCGCCAGTTGAAGGCTGCATGGAGGTAATTGTAACATCACTGGTAGAAACATTGTATCTATAAGGAATTAATCCTCCCTGAGCAACTTGAACGCCACCTGCTGTTATACTTTTTGCAACCATTGTTGTTTCTCTTATAATGTTATTCTGAGTATCCCGGGCATTCTGCCAGCCATCTACTCGGAATAAATATTTTCCCTGCTGCTTCTCATTCACGATAGAAGTATACGAGCCTTCACCACCTTTTAGTCCAAATTTTGACTTATCACCAATATCATTTCCCGTCAATTTCAGGTTTTCTGATGCTACTTTAACATGCAACGTTGCAATAATGTAATTTCGCACAGTAATCCAACAACTCTGTCTTGGCATCGTATAGAAAGAACTATTTTCGCTATTGTCAAATACAAACCTTGCACCAAATTCCTTTGATTCTGTTTCTTGTTTCAAAGGATCATCCCACTCCCAGGTACCTGTTATTTGTTCTCCGGTATATCGGTTATACACAGGCTGGTCCTTCTCTTTTATAGTAATTCCGCCTGGTGTATAGTAAAATTGCGAATTCCCTTTTCCAAGATAGAAAGAGTCTGTACTTAACGTATACGGCACATATGGATCTGACTGTCCAACCTTAACCGGCAAATATGCTTCATATGTCTTCAGATTCTTATCATTTGGTGTAAACCTTGCCTTCACCTGATAAGCTGTATCAGAAGGAACCAGTGGCTGCGCAGTAGCAACTTCCTTGCCTGCTGTATTCACCAGTAGGTTTCCATCTGTATCTGTGATCCAGCTCCAGGTACCGGCTACATCCCGATTTCCACCGGACCCAGCTTTATAAGTTGCCTTGGTTCCGCTTACTTTTCCCTTGGCAGTCAACGCTGTGACAATGTTATTCTGCCCATTTACTGTAGAAGTCTGATCTGCTGCCTCACTGGTAAGCTTCTGTCCATAAAGAACCTGTGCTGCTGTTGCCGCAGTTACATCCACAGTGATTTCTGCCGGAAGGATCAGGTAGGAAATCGTTGCCTCGGCATCCTGGATGGTCACCTTTTCGCTGGCGGGATCTGCCCACATATAATTGGCGAAATCCTTCAGTTCCAGCTTCACTGTATAGGTACCCACAGATGTCTGTTTTGCATTTTCTTTTACCTGATAAAGGCTGGACGCCGGCACCTGTGGAGCCTGTGCAGTTCCCACATAAGTCAGATCTGGAATCTGTGGCACTGTCACAGTCTGCTTTTGTACCGCAACCTGTACGCCAGCTTCAAAGCTTCCATATCCTCCTTCATATTTATCACCGGGTGTAAATACTGCGGTATAAGAGGTTGTTCCTGTATTTGGTACGCTTTCTTTCTCCCCGTTTTTCCAGTCCCACTGACCCTCAACGGTGATATAGTCTCCATTCTCTTTCTGATATTGTACAGAACCATTTGTCAGCCCCATATCTCCAAGAGGTGTTCCATAAAGATACTGTTTTTCGATGGTTTCCGGCGCAATGACCTGAATCCTTATATTATCTTTTTCCACCGGATGGATGGTTGCCTGACAGGTCTTTGTTGTCTCTCCTACCAGAACATAAGCATTTTCGCCGTATTCTGCAGTTACATTTTTCGTAGCATCCAGGCTGTATCCCGTAAAGGTAACCTGTTTATCCACCTCTGCCCTGTCATTTGCAAAGTTCCAGGTTCCACCAGTTAAGAGAGTGCCATCTTCAAATACAGTATCTGTTAGATTTCCAGCCTGATCCACATAGACCAGTTTTGCTGTTCCTGTAGCGCTGGTATCTTCCGGTATGTAATCCCGGTCCTCTGCACTGCAGATAACTGTCAGGCCAGTCTGGGTAAGAACTCCCACACTTCCTTCCACAGGTGTGAAACGATCCTCCTGATATGGCGTAAATACAACCTTGTAAGAAGAAGCTTCTGTACCATTATTTCCACCAAATGGAACTTTTCCTTTTTCTTCTGCTTTCCAGTCAAAGGAACCATTTACCGGATATTCCAGTGCAAATTTCTTATTGACATACTGGGCACTTCCTTCTCCAAGCCCACTGTCACCCACTGTCTCTCCATAGAGAAGCTTACCGGCTTCTGGCCAGAACACAGAAGTAGGCTCCATCTTATTCAGGGTTGCAAAATAGGAAAATGCATTAGGTTCTTCTGGTGTACTCTTTCCATCATCGTCTACATAAACTGCTGCGATCCGGAAACCATGTCTCTGCATCTGGGAATCCCCGTACAGATCTGTGAATTCCTTATCAAAGCTTACAGTCAGCTGGATATGGTTACTGTATGCACCGATTTTCTCGTCGTCCATGATCAGGGCCATAAGATACCGCTCTACTGCTGCTGCCAGCTTTTCTTCCAGTGCTTCATAATTGATCTCGTCTGTCATGAAGTCTTCCTGGGTGAGGAATGCGATCAGATCATCGTTGTATGGATGTTCATTTGCCAGAACCTCCACCCGTTCCAGTATATCCAGGATCTGGTCTTCTGTGGACCAGGTAGCGGTATAGGTTCTGTCTCCTATAGAGCCTTTTGGAATGGAAACTTCCTTTGTGGGCTCTTCCAGATCTGTGCCGATCCAGCCTTCAAACTGATATTTCTCCCTGGTAGGCTGTTCCAGCAGGATTTCATCCTCGATGGTATAGGACAGTGGATTGTTTTCTGCAGTTCCAAAGGTTCTTCTGTATTCAATGGAATATACGATTGGACTCCATACTGCTGTATAGGTTCTCTCTCCTCCATTTCCCTTTTCAACAGTTACTTCTCTTGTAGCTTCCTGGATATCCGTACCGATCCAGCCAGCAAATTCATAGCCTTCCCTTACAGGATCTGACAGGGTAAAGCAGTCCTCTGTAGTATAGGCTGCCGGATTGGCTTCGCTGTTTGTTCCGCCGCCAAGCTCGTAGGTAATCGGATAGCTGTCTGCTTTCCATCCTGCATAATAGGTGGTTTTTCCGGTGATCTTTTCCTTTTCAATGTCAGCCGGAACTGTTGCCGCTGCATTTTTGTACCAGCCTGTAAAGCTGTAATACTGTCTGGCTGGTTCTTCCGGAAGCAATCCCAGAGGATAGCCTACCAGACCTGTAGCCTGTTCATGCAGGGTATCTGCACTTCCGTCATTTTTATCAAAGAGGATATCTACGATCTTTGCCCAACCTGCATAAATATCCATGCCGCCAGAGACTTTATAGGTTTCCAGATCAATGGCCTTGGTACTGCATTCAGGATCTGCATACCAGCCCATGAACTGATAGCCTTCATATTCCGGAACCTGGATATCCAGAAGCTTCTCCTCCGGTCGGAGTGTAGAATAGGTAAACTGATAATAGGTCTGGTCTTTATCCCCAAGCAGATAGATTTCCTGTCTGTCTGCGCCCGTACCCTGCCAGTAGGATGCGGTACCCTTTGCAGGTGTAAAATGTACGGTCACATTGCAGGTCCAGTCTGCATAAAGGGTAACATCTGTTTTCAGGGTATCTCCAAATGTATAAGGTTCCCCTGTAAGATCAGAAGTGGTATACCAGCCACGGAAGGTCAAGCCCTCAATCACCGGCTGCTGCGCTTCTGTTGTTTTCTCATTTTCTGCAAAATATGCAGTCTGATAGGTTCCATAGCCTTTGTACTGATAGAGATAGGTAATGGTATGCAGCCGGTATGCCTGCAGGGTAACAGAAAGGCTTTCTGTAGGCATCACAAAGCTTACCACGTTATCTTTTACCGTAAATTCTGCATTTTTATTTTCACTGACTGCTTCCAGTCCGCCATAGCCCTCTTTCAGATTTACTTTCAGGGAAATAAGGGTGCCAGGTTTGATTCCCTCTGAAGATGCCAGCAGTGCCGGATCCTCAAATTCATAGCTTTCCACGCCCTCTCCCAGCTGGATTCCCAGAGTACCGTTTCCAATCTTAAGGTCAAAATATACATCCTGCTGTACTTCCCGTCCAGTGATCACAAAACCGGTCTTTACCGCAGCTTTTTTATTGACACTCATCAGGATCGGCTGTTCTGTGGTATCACAGTCCTTTCTTCGTGTTTCCAGCAGATAAGTGCCGTCTTCCTGTCTGGTAAAGGTCTTTTCCTCCCCGTTTTCTGTGAGGCGGGTGGTAAATTCATAGCTGTCCTCTTCCCTTGCCCCATCCAGACGGATATGGTAACGTACGCTATCCTCATATCCTTCAAAGCGGTTCACATAGAGATAATAGGTGGCATCGTAAACTTCTGTATTTGCCCGCACATCATAGCGTACCACGCCATTTTCTGTTGTCATATAACAGAAGTCGCTGTATCTTGGCACACTGTACTGGATACCCGCTCTGGTGCCGTCCCCATTTAGTTCTGCCCAGCCATAGCTGTAAGAAGTAAGCTCTGGATAAGCAGTCTGTGCAGCTGTGACAATGGCTCCCAGATCCAGTGTTCCGGTAGCCGTAGGTTCATATCCCATACCCAGCATACGGCTGCTTACAAACGAAGTAGAATACACTTCTGCGCCATCCCAGGATGCCGGTTCCAGATCCCAGTTTCTTGCACACCAGTCATAAAGCACTACCTTTACATTCTGTGTAGTAGAAGCAATAGAGCATTTCTTTTTCAGATGGAAACGCTTCACCTGCTTTTTCACAAGGGCAGAGCTGCTGTTATTTTCATAGGTAAATACCATATCCAGTTCTGCTTCCTCGCAAAGCTGCTCTGCTGCAAGATTTTCATCCATATAAATGGCAACCGGATTCTGTCCCTTGGAAGAATCACCCACTGTAAATAAGTTTTCTTTTGGATCTCCCGCCGAAACAGCTTCTCCATTTACCACAAGATTTTCTATGGTGATTTTTACATTTCCGCCTTTTCCGGCAGCTTTTCCGCTAAGAAGAGCGTTTTCGGTACATTTGCCGCCCATCAGATCCCAGGTTTTCATAGGAATGGTGGTAAATCCGAACATGGATCTGTGGTCTGCATTTTCTGTCTGTGTTTCCCATTCCTTATCCAGCTTTGCCTCATCTACATAGCTTAGCTTGCTGGAAACAGATTTTGACCACAGCGGCCAGCGACCAGTGTATACCGTCCAGTCTTTGCGGATGGTTTTGAAGATCAGTCTTACCTTCAGAGTAAGGGTTACCACAACATCAATTCCCACTTCAAAATGTAGTGCCCCAAGACTGGAATTTGCACCTGTCAACAGGTTTGCTGTGAAGAAGAACACTCCCGTCAGTTCTGCATACAGATACAGGCTTCCCGTGATGCTGGTCTGGACAATTCCGCAGACCGTGATGGACAAGATCAGCCGCACCCCTACACGGACGCCA
>CAKUJT010000131.1 GCA_934661765.1 uncultured Senegalimassilia sp. | reverse complement strand
TCGCTCGGGGGCGCATTTTTTTGCGACAGGATGTCATTCCACCCTCTTCTCTTCTCTTCTTGTATCCCTACAAATGGGCGCCCTTTGGAATTCACGCCAGCCTTTGGGAGAGCGAAACCGTTTCCCCTGGCTCATGCCGGCCGACTTGGGAAAACGGCGGAGTACAGACGCGGCTCTTATCCCATAGCCGCAGAAGCCCGAATATCAGAATCGCTCTAGAACGCAAAAAACGACCCCCGCTGTCTGCGCAACGGGGGTCGTTTGCGATTCAAACTTGCTTTGCCGGTCTAGCTTGCCAGCTTAGCGTTTACGGCAGCAGGTTCAGGCTCTGCAGCTCGGCCTTGACGTCGTCCATGCCGTAGTAATCCAGGCAGTCGGCCGTCGGGCAGCCCTTCTCGGAATCCCAACCAAACTTCTCGTACAGCATGGTCAGGCCCTTCTGGAAGTCTTCCTTCTCCATCTTGTCGGTGCCCTTGGTGAACGGCTCCTTGTCCGGATCCTTCGTGAACGGCCACTGGGTGATGACATCATGGATGGTGCGGCAGTCGTTGCAGCCGATCTTGCCGTCCTTGTCGGTCATGCCGCGCACGGTGTTGGCACGCTGCAGCGTCATGATCTTGGCGGCGCGCTTGTACAGCTCGTCGGTGGTGACGTCCTCGCCGGTGACGGCCTTGTAGAACTTGGCCTCCAGGTCGAGGTCGCCGCGGTAGTTGCGGCTCTTCGACGGGGACTGGGCCATCGGCCACACCCAGTTGCACAGCGTCAGCGAGTCATGCAGCACGTCGGTGACGATGGACCACCAGCAGAAGTTGGCCTTGTGCTCGTTCATCGGCTTGTAATCCTTGGCGTCGTCCAGAGCATCCTCGCCGCCCCACAGCTCGGCAGCGATCTGCTGCTTCAGCTCGTGCGGAAGGCCGCACTGCAGCATGTTCTGATGCGAGTGGATCATGGGGTCGCGGTTGAACACCATGTTCAGCAGGCCGCCGACCTGGCCGTAGGACTCGATTGCGTGGTGCACCGGCCAGCCGCGGTAGTTGATCAGGCAGCTAGCGGTGGTGTCGAACCACTCCATGTCGTCCCAGCGCGGGCACCACACGAGCGGGCCGTGGCCAAGGTAGGACATCTCGTTGTCGTTCTGGGCGATGTGCTTGAGCAGCTCGACCATGATGGTCGGGTCGTTCTTCTCGAACTTCTCCCAGTCGAACAGGTTGTACTCGGCTTCGGGCAGCACCTTCTTGAAGATGCCCTTGGACACGCAGTGGGCGATATCGCGGTAAATCTGAGCGTAGTTGCACCACATGCCCAGATCGTCCATCGTGCCGCCGACGACCTGGTCCCAGATCAGACCGTCCTCGGTGGAAGCCTTGACGGGGGTATGGTCGCCTAGGATCTTCACCATGTAAATGGAGAACGGGAAGTTCGGCACGCAGGTGTTGCCGGTGATCTCGAAGCCGCCGTTCTTCTTGGCGTTCGGCACGCGCATGTCGGAATAGCAGTGAATCGGGCAGCTGTGGCAGCCGTTCATCTTGATGGTGTACTTCTCGGCCTCGGGACCCTCGTCCTTGGTGGTCTTCATGCAGCGGTAGCCGACGGTGTTGATCTCGCCAGGCTTCGGCTCGCCGGTCTCGATCGGCTCGCCCTCGGCGTCGGCCCAGTACAGGCCCTTCTTGGCGGTCCAACGGGTGCCCTTGTCGTAGTACTCGGCCCATTCCTGCTGGGTGGACGGCACGACATGGTTGTTGTTGGAGCCGACGATCTCGCGCAGCATGTAGTCGGACAGCTCGGCCAGGGCCTTCGGATCCTTGACGTTCACGCTGCCGTTGCCCTCGACGACCAGGGCCTTGAGCTTCTTGGAGCCCATGATGCAGCCCAGGCCGGCGCCGGCGGAGTGGTTACGGGAGTTCATCATGACGGCGTAGGGCAGCAGGTTCTCGCCGGCAGGGCCGATGGTGGCCACGCAGGCGCGGTTGCCCTCGAGGCGGTTCAGGGCCTCGGTGGTGGAGCGGGTGCCCATGCCCCAGACGAAGGAGGCGTCCTTGATCTCGACCTGATCGTCCTTGATGTGCAGGTACACCGGCTTGTCGGACTTGCCCTCGACGATGATGGCGTCGTAGCCGGCAAGCTTGATGCGGGCGCCGATCATGCCGCCGCAGTGGGCGTCGACGACCAGATGGTCCTTGCTGAACGTGGACAGGAAGCTGATGGTGGTACGGCCAGCCAGCGGCACGCCGGAAGCGGTCAGCGGACCGACGGCGTAAACGATCTTGGACTCCTCGGAAAGAGGATCGGTGCCAGCGGGCACCTCGTCGTACATGATCTTGTTAGCAAGGCCCATGCCGCCGATGTATTCCTTGTAAGGTGCGGTGGACTCGGTGGTGATGCTGCCCGTCGTCAGATTGACGCGCAGGATCTTGCCGGCCCAGCCGTATGACTTCTCGTCAGCCATGTTGCATCTCCAAATCTCTTCTCGATACATGCGTTGCGTGACATGTCGGGCGATTCGGGTGCAGACGACAATTCGTCACTCGGCAGTGTTGCGCACCTTGTGAAACGGGTATCCCCTCTTTGAGGGTAATTTGTGGAAATGGCCTGGTAAACGGCGAGCGGATGCGATTTTCCGGCGAATGAGGGGACAAATTCGCCTGCATTGACCCCCAAAGAGGGGATACCGAAAAACTGGTGGGCCGCATACTACTTACTGTTGCGTGACCCGGAAAGGGCGAAGAGTGTGCGCCGGAAATCAGAAGGGACGAGGCGGACGAGGCCTCGGCTGAGGGAGGAACCGGCGCAAGGTAGCGACTCACCAATATATGTGAGGGGGAGTACTGAGAATGTCAGATACGAATACAAGCGGCAGCGCCCCGGTTAAGAAGAACATCACCCGCCGCGACGTGCTGGCCATGGCCGGCTGCGGCGTTGCGGGTTTGGTCGTCGGCGGCGTGCTGGCCAGCTGGGGTGTCACCCAGGAGTCCATCGCATCCGGCCGCATCGAGCTGCGCACCACGCCCACCAAGATGATCGTCACCGACCGTGCCCGTTGCTCGGGCTGCCAGCGCTGCGAGATGATGTGCACGCTGAAGAACGACGGCCGCGTGTGCCAGCACATCGCCCGCGTGCGTGTGTGGGATAACTATTACTGGGGCAAGTCCGCCGACACCGGCGACGGCTCCTTCGGCGACGGCAAGGGTGCTTGCGAGTTCACCGTCGAGCACTGCAAGCAGTGCGCCGACCCGCAGTGCGTGAAGTACTGCCCGGTCCACGCCATCTACGCCGACGAGAAGACCGGCGCCCGCACGGTCGACACCAAGAAGTGCATCGGCTGCGGCATGTGCAGCCAGGCATGCCCCTGGAACATGCCCCGCGTCGACACCGAGACCGGCGTGTCCACGAAGTGCATCTCCTGCGGCCGCTGCGCCGAGCAGTGCCCCAACGGCGCCATCCAGTTCATCGATTGGCAGGATATCGCGCAGAAGATCATCGACGAGGGCATCGTTCGCACGACGACCGCGGTCACCGCGTAATCGTTTCGGGGCGATACACCCCGCATGATGCGAACGCCCGCGCGGCAAGCGCGGGACGTGCAAGGTTGAAGACCTTATAACCGCGATCAAGGAAAGGAGTGAGCGCAAGATGATGGACGACGCAGCGGTGTTCTCGGTGCTTTCGAAGTGCTTCGGTTCCGTTGAGAAGGACGAATGGAAGCAGATGACGCGCAGCGCAGCCTGGGCCGAGTTTATGGATGGCGTTCGCCGTCTTTTGCAAGACGACACGCGTTTCGGTAAGCAGGCAAGCCCCATCGAGCGCATGCATGTGCGCGCGCCCATGCAGGAATTCCTTTCCAGCAACGAGGTGGACGAGCTGTTCTGCCCTCCGCTTTTCGAGGAGAAGCAGGGCTTTGCGGCGCGTCACTTCACCGGCGGGCTTCCCCAGTCGGCGATTCCCGTGGAGTCGCTGTACACGGATTGGAACACCCCCGGCAACGTGAATCCGCTGATCGGCAGGCAGAAGGGCCTGTACCTGGGCGCTTCGGCGCGTTACATGCGAGCGTTGATCGAGCAGCTGGGCCTTGAGGTGCCGGCGGAATACGCCGACTGCCCCGATCACCTGGCGTTGGAGCTCGATCTGGTGGCAGTTCTGCTGCGAAGCGGCATGGACGCCGAAGCTCGACGGTTTGTGGCCGAGCGCTTCGATTGGCTGACCGATTACCGGTTGAAGCTGCTCAAGCTTGACGATGACGCGCGGTTCTACATCAGCCTGGTCGACGTGATCTTGGGCATCTGCGCGGAACAACGCGCGGAGTCCGAGTTCGGCCAGACGGCTTGATGGCGGTTCGCATCATGGATGAAACGATGACGCAGGATGCATATAGAGAGGAATCAGCAATGTCAGAAAACGCTATTACCAGGCGAAGCTTTCTGGCCGGCAGCGCCGGGGTCGCAGCAGTAGCGGCCGGCGCGGGCTTCATGAGCTTCGGCGCCTGGGAGCAGGCTGACGCGAGCGGGACGAAGGATGTGGAATCCCACACCGCTTACTCGCTGTGCAACTCCTGCTCTTCCAAGTGCGGGTTCAAGGGGTACGTGGTCGACGGCAAGCTCACCAAGATGATCGGCGAGCCCGGCCATCCCCACTGCGAGGGCACGCTGTGCGGCCGCGCATACGGCTACGCGTCCATCGCCTACTCCGAGGACCGCTTGACCGACCCCTTGAAGAAGAACGCCAAGGGCGAGTTCGAGAAGATCAGCTGGGACCAGGCCTACTCCGAGATCGCCGAGAAGGTCAAGTCCATCATCGGCTCCGACGGCCCCGAGGCCCTGGCCATGGTCCAGGACCCGCGCCCGTCCGGCTCCTATTACACCAAGCGCTTCATGCAGGCGCTCGGCAGCGCCAACGTCTACACGCACGGCGCCGCCTGCAACATGTCCAAGAACGCCGGCTTCACGCAGGTCATCGGCGCGGGCGACTACCTGGCCGACGTCGAGAACACCAAGGCCTGCATGTTCATCGGCCGCAGCTACGCCGACGCCATCCGCCCGAGCCAGCTGCACGCCCTCGAGAAGGCGCACGAGAACGGCGCGTACATCGTGCTGGTCGACCCGCGCCTGAACAACTCCATCGCCTTCGCCGACGAGTGGCTGCCCATCAACCCGGGCACCGACCTGGCGCTGGTGCTGGCCATGAGCCACGTGCTCGTGGACCGCGGCCTGTACGACAAGAAGTTCGTGTCCGAGCAGGCCACCGGCTTCGACGAGTGGGCCGCCACCCTGGGCCAGTACACGCCCGAGTGGGCCGCCGGCATCACCGGCCTGAAGGCCGCCGACATCGAGCGCGTCGCGGTTAAGCTCGCCGAGTGCGCGCCTGCCGCCTGCATCGAGCCCAGCTGGCGCGGCGCCTACGGCTGCAGCTACGCCAACTCCGGCGAGACCGCCCGCGCCGTGGCCTGCTTCAACGGCCTCCTGGGCTGCTGGAACCAGAAGGGCGGCGCCCTGTTCGGCGCGTCGGTCAAGGCCGGCGACGTGGACAAGGACAAGTTCCCGTCCGTGCCCAAGGTCGAGGCGAAGATCGCGGGCCAGTCCGAGTACCCGCTGTCCCTGTCCGGCATGGGCGTCAACGTCCACGCCGCGCAGCTTGCCAAGGAAGGCAAGATGAAGGGCATGTTCTTCTACAACTCCAACATGGTGGCGGGCTACTCCAACCCGGCCTACCTGCAGGAGTGCCTGGCCAACCTGGAGCTGTCGGTGTGCATCGACGTCCAGATGACCGAGACGTGCCACGCGTGCGACTACGTCCTGCCCGACACCAGCTACCTCGAGCGCCTCGAGCTCCCCGAGTTCTACGGCGGCAAGGTCCCGGCCGTGGCCATCCGCGACCAGGTCATCGAGAAGGTGCATCCCAACACCCGCCCCGTCGACCAGATCTTCTCCGAGCTGGCCGAGGCGTGCGGCGTGGGCCAGTACTTCGGCTTCACCGTCGAGGAGCTCGCCGACGCGCAGCTTGCGACCGTGGGCCTGTCGCTCGACGGCCTGCGCGCCTGCGGCGTGAGCTCCTTCCCCGAGAAGGCGTTCGAGTACGGCCCGTACCCGAAGTGGAAGACGCCCTCCGGCAAGTTCCAGTTCGCCTCCGACGCGTGCGAGAAGGCGGGCCTGCCCCGCACCCCGCAGTGGCTCGAGCCCGCGGTGGCCGTGCCCGAGGACGGCAAGTCCTTCCGCCTGATCGGCGGCAAGCAGGC
>CAKUJT010000130.1 GCA_934661765.1 uncultured Senegalimassilia sp. | reverse complement strand
CATTGGAACCCGCCGCCCTATTCATTGGTGAGCGAAACCGTTAATGCGATGCTGTGCAAAACAAATCTTCCCGCCCCTAGCTTAAACGTCTCCTCTTTCTTGAACAGAGTAACGAAGGCCCCTTTATGACCGGAAACGCTCGCTGCGACGTTGGATGAGGCTATGCGCTGTCAAACTGCACGAGCAGGGTACAGCCGCGGCAACAGCCGCCAGGGCCACCAACTCAATCAGCACCGCTGCCAAAAGGAGCCCATCGGCACGAACCGATGGGCTCCTTTTGTTATCAGGAAGTCAAAGAAACGTCGCGCTTAGCGCTTGCTGCGCCTCTTTGCCACGACGGCGATTCCCAGCGCGGAAGCACCCAGAGCCAGGGCCACAAGGGCGCTCGGAGTCTGATCGCCGGTCTCGGCCAGCTCGGTAGCTACCTGCTTCTCTTCAGGCTTGTTGCCGGAATCGTCCTTGGCCTTGTCGCCAGACTCGTCCTTGGGCTTGTCGCCGGAATCGTTGCCAGACCCATCCTTGACTTCGTGCGTATTCGTGATGACGCCTTCATTACCGACAGTAGCGTTGTCGGTAGTATAGCCATCGACTTTTGCCTGGGAGATCTTGTAGTCGACGTCATAACGCTCGCCGCTGTCGTCGTAAGCGTACTGGCGGACACCGGTGTACGTGACGGTATACGTGTCGTCGCCATTGTCCACAACAGCGGGCAGCATATCAGAAGCAACACCATCGGCGGTCAGCGAGAGAAGTTTGGCGTAGTCCTCGGCACTCGGGCGCAGGCCGTCCTTGTTGCCGGAATCCTTCCAAGCGATCGTAGCGCTGACATCGGTATAGGCGGGGACGATGGTGAGCGTGGCGGGGACGATACGGATGTAGTTAAAACCGCAGATGTCGTCGCCGACTACCATCTCGTAGGTGTAGCCATCGCTCATTTTGGTGTCGCCAAGGCCCGTGCGGGTTTTCGCGCTGTTGGGCGTGTAAGCTGCCGGAATCTGCTCCGGATCGGTCGTATAGGTGATTGCATACTCGCCAGGCTGCTCGCCCGCCTCACGGCTGAGGCTAAAAGCCGAAAGATCGAGCAGAGTCGTAGGATCGCCGACGACCAGGCTCAAAGTGGCTCCCAAGGTCGGATCGGCTTCACCTTCGACCTTCGTAGCATTAAGCTCCTTGAATTCATACAGCGTCAGGATATTGTGTCGCACAGAGTGGGAGGCGTACCTCTCATAATTGCCTTTGAAGTCAATCTTCTCCCAAACGAAACCCGAGCTTACCATACTGTCGTCAGTTGGAAGCCAGGTATCAATGTCTTTCTCGTTGCCACGGTCTCTTAGAAAGCCGAAGGATCGGGTGTAATCCTCTCCTTCCACAAGGTCATTACCGCTTACGGGGTCCTTGACGGTCGACCTGAAGTGATGAGACTGGCCGTTGTACCATGCGCTCTGAGGATCGGAAACAACGGGCTTCCCATAGCTCTCCGGCTCGTCTGCCCATGCACTTACCGGCATCGCAAGGGAAAGCGAGACTACTAGCGCCAGCGCCACAATGCCCAGTGCTTTTCTGAATCTTTTCATTGATTAACCTCCTCGTCAGATTCAGCTATCCGGATTGCTCCTTTTTGCAATCCCCCAACCTATGCTTTGCATCGGCATCGATGCGTACCGATGCAAATCGCCTGTTCCAAAAGCCACCGTTATCGGTTCGTCTACTGCGTTATCAGCGGCTGTAACAGTTGGTTGACCTGGTCCGTTGTTAGCTCGGCGGATTTAGCCTTCTCTGCTGGAGGCCTCAGTCTGGGCTTCTTTCTCCCTTTCCCGTTATCGCCTTGCGTTGCTTGTTTATCGTCTGGTTCGCAATCACAAAAAGACCGGGTCGTAAGAGCCCCGATCAGCTATTTACAACGCTGTATGCATTCGAAAGCTGCCCTCCGTTTTCGGAATGGCATGGCTCGACTTTGATAAGCCCTTCTCGGCTCATGCGTGTGATGGCGCGGTCGATGGTCTTGACGCTGCAGCCCATGAGCTGCGACAACTCCTTTTTCGTTGCCTGCGCCGCACCTGATATGGTTGTTTGCGCGGCAATATAGCCGAGCAGACGCTCCTGCGTGGGAGTTAGCGATATATCACTCTCATGTATCTTGCGCATATCTGCCTTTCCGCGCATACGTTGTATATGGGGCGTAAGCAAATGCAGACGTTTGCTTACAGCCCCCTCGGCCTGATAAAGCGCTACTCGTTTCGGAGTGCAAAACGCTTTATCAGGCCGTTTCTTTTCACTCGCTCAGTGAAATTAATATAGCCGACCACTCAAGTAATGTCTAGATTATTTGCCAACATCAAAAATCGGTATTGGCAAACGATGTGATTCTTGCTATGAACGCATCGATTTGTGTGAGATTGTGACGTCCGCGGGTCGTTGCTTCGCCCACTTCAAGAACGTCGTATGCGAAACTCCCAGTGATTCTGCCGCCTGTCGGCTGTTCAAACCACCGTCTTCCCACTTGCGGTACACCGCATCGAACTCCTCGGGCACCGCCAGCGCCGGTCGCCCCAACTTCACGCCGCGTGCGCGCGCCGCCGCAATCCCTTCCGCCTGGCGCTGCCGGATGTTGTCGCGCTCAACATGCGCCACGTAGCTGAGCAATTCCAGCACGATGTCCGCGATCAGCTTCCCCGTCACCCCGTGGCCGGACGTCGAGCGCGTGTCGAGCAGCGGCATATCCAGCACCACGATGTCGATGCTCCTTTGCTTAGTGAGCATGCGCCACTGGCCGAGTATCTCGTCATAGTTGCGGCCAAGGCGGTCGATGCTCTTCACCACGAGCACGTCGCCAGGTTGCAGATGCTCGATCAGCGATTGATATCCGGGGCGATCGAAGTTACGCCCGCTCAGGTAATCGACGAACACGGATTCCTCCGAAACGCCAACGGCAGACAGAGCATCGAGCTGCCTGTTCAGGTTTTGATCCTTGCTTGACACTCTCGCGTATCCATACATAGTCATGACTCGCTCCTTTCTGCGCCCGAAAGCGCACCAAGAACGGTCGGCATCGGCCAGTCTACCTATATAACGTTCGAGCACAAGCGAATCTCGCGTACGTTGCGGAACGGTTGATGATTCGAGCCCCAATCGTGACGCCAGGACCAACCTAGCCACCGCAGCTGCATACGACGCCGAGTGTACCTGGTCCCTTGCTTCGTTAAGAAACGTCCCACCTTCGCCCGTGCCGCCTACGCACCTACGCGACGGTAAAAGGACACGGGCAGGGCCCAAAACCTAAAAACGCCCTGCCAGCGAAAGCCGACAGGGCGCTTCGATTGCCCAACGCTGCGCCGGCCATTCGGCCGGCGCGTTCGCATTCTAGTCCGTGAAGTACTTCACGCCGCTTTCGAACAGGGGCATGAACTTGTTGCCCGGGACGTTCTTGTACAGACCGTCGCCGCGGCGCTCCACGTGGCCCATCTTGCCGAGCACGCGACCGTCGGGGCTGGTAATGCCCTCGATGGCCATGACGGAGCCGTTGGGGTTCACATCCCAGTCCATGCTGGGCTGGCCGGCCTCGTCGACGTACTGCGTGGCGATGCGGCCCGTGACCTCGAGCTGGTGCTGCAGCTCGGGGCTGCACACGAAGCGACCCTCGCCGTGGCTGATGGCCACGGTGTGGATGTCGCCAGGCTCGCACTGGGACAGCCAGGGGCTCAGGTTGCTGGCCACGCGCGTGCGCACCAGGCGGCTCTGATGGCGGCCGATGGTGTTGAACGTGAGCGTGGGGCACTCGTCGTCCATGGGGCGGATGTCGCCGTACGGCACCAGGCCCAGCTTCACGAGCGCCTGGAAGCCGTTGCAGATGCCCAGCATCAGGCCGTCGCGGTTGAACAGCAGGTCGCGCACGGCCTCGGTGACCTCGGGGGCACGGAAAAAGGCCGTGATGAACTTCGCCGAACCGTCGGGCTCGTCGCCGCCGGAGAAGCCGCCGGGCAGCATGATGATCTGGCTGTTCTTGATGGCCTCCACCAGCGCCTTCGTGCTCTCGGCGACGGCCGAGGGCGTGAGGTTGTTGATGACCAGCGTGTCGGCCACGGCGCCCGCCTGCTCGAACGCGCGAGCGGAATCGTACTCGCAGTTCGTGCCCGGGAACACGGGGATGATCACACGCGGGCGCGCGATGGTGCCGTTGTAGGTGAGCGGCAGGCGGTTGTCCACCGTCACCTGCTTCACGGCCTCGCCCTCCTGGCGGTACGGGTACACGCTCTCGATGGCGCCTTCCCATGCCTCCTGCAACGCAGCCATGTCAAGCTCCTCGCCCGCGACGACGAAGCGGTAGTCCTCGGTGGTGGTGCCCAGCACGACCACGTCCAGGTTGTCGGTTGCGGCGGGCAGCTGCGCGTCGCCGGCCAGCTCCACCAGGAAGCTGCCGTACGCAGGCGCGAACAGCGCATCGGCGTCGACGTCGTCGAGCTTCACGCCCAGGCCGTTGCCCACGCACATCTTGAACAGCGACTCGGCCATGCAGCCGTAGCCCGGCGTGCAGACCGCCAGCGCGGCGCCGTTGCCGATGAGCTCCTGCACGGCGTCCATAGCCGCCAGCGCATCCTCGGACGCGGGCGCGATGCCCTCGGCGTCGTAGCAGCGCGGGGCCACCAGCGCCACGCGATGGCCAGCGCCCTTGAACTCGGGAGACGTCACGCGACCGACCTTGCCCACCGCCGTGGCGAACGACACGAGCGTGGGCGGCACGTCGAGCTGCTCGAAGCTACCGGACATGGAGTCCTTGCCGCCAATGGAGCCGATGCCCAGGTCGACCTGCGCCATGAGCGCGCCCAGGACGGCAGCCGTGGGCTTGCCCCAGCGCTTCGCGTCGCCGCGCAGGCTTTCGAAGTACTCCTGGAACGTCAGGTACATATCCTGGCGCTTGAAGCCGGCAGCCACCAGGCGCGCGACCGATTCCACGACGGCCACGTACGAGCCGGTGAACTGGTCGGCCTCGGTGAGGTAGGGGTTGAAACCCCACGCCATGCCGCTGCACGTGGTGGTCTCGCCGCCCACGGGCAGCTTGGCGACCATGGCCTGCGCCGGCGTCAGCTGGTTCTTGCCGCCGAAGGGCATGAGCACCGTGGCCGCGCCGATGGTGGAGTCGAAGCGCTCGGACAGGCCCTTGTTCGAGCACACGTTCAGGTCGGTGACCAGGGCGTTCATGCGCTGCGCAAGGGTATCGCCTTCCCACGTGCGCTCGTAGGCGCCCGCCTGGCCCACATGCACGGCCTGCTGCTTCGGCGCGCCGTTGCTTGCCAGGAACTCGCGGCTGAGGTCGATGATGGCGCTGTCGTTCCACATGACGCGCACGCGCGCGTCGTCGGTGACCTCGGCGACCACGGTGGCCTCGAGGTTCTCCTCGCGCGCATAGCGCAGGAACTCGTCCACGTCGGAGGCGGCGATGGCGCAGGCCATGCGCTCCTGCGACTCGGAGATGGCCAGCTCGGTACCGTCGAGGCCCTCGTACTTCTTCGGCACCTTGTTCAGGTTGATGCGCAGGCCGTCGGCCAGCTCGCCGATGGCCACGGACACGCCGCCCGCGCCGAAGTCGTTGCAGCGCTTGATGAGACGCGTGGCCTCGCCGCGGCGGAACAGGCGCTGGATCTTGCGCTCCTCGGGCGGGTTGCCCTTCTGCACCTCGGCGCCGCAGTGCTCCAGCGACTCCAGGTTATGCTCCTTGGAGCTGCCCGTCGCGCCGCCGATGCCGTCACGGCCGGTGCGGCCGCCCAGCAGCACCACCACGTCGCCCGCCTCGGGCGTCTCGCGACGCACGTGGTCGGCCGGCGTTGCGGCGACAACGGCGCCGATCTCCATGCGCTTGGCCACGTAGCCGGGGTGATACAGCTCGTTGACCTGGCCGGTTGCCAGGCCGATCTGGTTGCCGTAGCTGGAATAGCCGGCAGCGGCCGTGGTGACCAGCTTGCGCTGCGGCAGCTTGCCGGGCAGCGTCTCGGACACGGGCGCCAGCGGGTTGGCGGCGCCGGTGACGCGCATGGCCTGGTACACGTAGCTGCGGCCCGACAAGGGGTCGCGGATGGCGCCGCCCAGGCACGTTGCCGCGCCGCCGAACGGCTCGATCTCCGTGGGATGGTTGTGCGTCTCGTTCTTGAACAGGTACAGCCAGTCCTGCTCCTCGCCGTCGACGTCGACCTTGCACTTCACCGTGCAGGCGTTGATCTCCTCGGACTCGTCCAGGCCCGTGAGCACGCCCTTGGACTTGAGCCACTTCGCGCCGATGGTGCCCATGTCCAT
>CAKUJT010000129.1 GCA_934661765.1 uncultured Senegalimassilia sp. | reverse complement strand
TCGGTGGAACAGGCTCGTATCTCGTGTTCTTTGCAGACCCGGATGGATGGGCGCAAACAATGTTAGGAAACGGGACGGAACAGGGCTACATTGATACCATGCAGGCAACGGCAAATACCGGGATTCTGATTGCAATGTTCGCAGCTGTGCTTGTGACGGCCACAATCAGTGCCATAGTAGGAAGCCGGATGTTAATAAAGCAGTTTGAAAAAGCAGGTATTACAGCATGATGGGTGAAAACCGTAAGAAAGGGTTCTGGCTCGATCCACGGGCCAAACTCTTTCTTATTCTGATGTGTGTACTGGCGTCCATGGTTGCTCCGTCACTCGGATATCAATTTATACTTGTACTTCTGATTGCATTATTAGGAGTATTGTTCGGAAAGTGGAAGTATGCTGTAAACGCAGTGTGCTTCTATGCTGTTATCTGTGTTTTGACGGTGTGGATCATGACAGAGATGACTGGCACGTTGCGGACAATGTTTGTGGCATTTCTCGGTCTGTTCCATAAGGTTTATGCCTGTGGTATGTTGGCCGGAATTGTCTTGTCAACAACGAAAGTCAGCGAATTTTTATCAGCAATGAACCGGATTCATGCACCCAAAAAGCTGGTTATCCCGCTGGCGGTCATGCTGCGCTACATTCCAACTATTCAGGAGGATTGGCGCTTTATCAAAGACGCTATGCGTATGCGGGATGTTTCCCCAACGCCAGCCGGGTTTCTTAAAAATCCGGGAATGACAATCGAGTGTATTTATGTACCGCTGATGATGGCAGCTTCAAAAGCGGCAGACGAACTTTCCATCGCTTCTATTACTCGTGGCATTGAGAACCCCAATCCCCGCACTTGCCTTGTTCAGATAAAATGTGGGGCTGCGGACTGGATCGGAATGAGCGTTGCTGTTGCCTTTTTTGCACTCGAATTGTGTGTGCAGGGAGGTGTGATTGGTTGATTGAATTTGAAAATGTGTCTTTTTCATATCAGGGACAGGAACATAATGGCCTGCATGAAATCAATCTGAAAATCTCAGACGGCGAATGTGTCCTGTTCTGCGGACGCAGCGGATGTGGGAAAACGACAATTACAAGGCTGGTAAATGGTCTGATTCCGCAGTTTTATCAGGGTGAGTTACAAGGCCGCATATTGGTAGACGGGCAGAAAATCAGCAATCTACCTATGTATCAGATCGCGTCAAAGGTCGGTTCGGTTTTTCAGAATCCCCGGACGCAGTTTTTCAACGTGGATACTGACAGCGAGATTTCTTTTGGAATCGAAAATGAGGCACTGCCTCCGAAAGAGCTGGCAGAGCGTGTAGATCAGACAACGGATGATCTGAATATTCAAAATCTGCGGAACCGCAATATTTTTGAGTTGTCTGGAGGGGAAAAGCAGAAAATTGCATTTGCGTCAGTCTATGCAATGAACCCGGAAATCTATCTGCTTGATGAACCTTCCTCTAATCTGGACATGACTTCGATCCAGGAATTAGCGGGACATCTGCGACTGATAAAGGCGCAGGGCAAAACCGTTCTGATTGCCGAACACCGTCTGTATTACCTGATGGATATTGCAGACCGCATTGTGTATCTGGATAACGGCAGGATTACAAATATTTTCACGCCGGAGGAATTGCGGCGGTTGCCTCAGGATATGCGAGAACGAATGGGACTTCGGGCAGTGGATTTGCAGGAGGTTCTTCCATTGACATGTCAGCCTGCATCTGGAAAGGAAATGCTGAAGCTATGTGATGTGGCGCTGCATTATAAGGAACGGTCGATTTTACATAATATCAATATTTCTGCTACAAAGGGTGAAGTGATCGGAGTGGTCGGTCACAACGGAGCCGGAAAGACTACATTTTCCCGCGCCATCTGCGGGCTTCACAAAGACTGCGAGGGACAATTCCTGTGGGAAGGTAAGCCGATGGATCGTAAGGCAAGGCTGAAACGTTCCTATATGGTTATGCAGGATGTAAATTATGAACTTTTTGCTGACAGTGTGGAAGCAGAGTGTTCCTTTGGTATCCGCAATCCAGATCAAACGCTGATAAATGCGACTTTGGAGGAACTGGGGCTTGCCCCATACCGGGAACGCCATCCAAACACACTTTCCGGCGGTCAAAAACAACGGGTGGCGGTAGCCGTCAGTATGATTTGTGGGAAAGACCTGCTGGTATTCGATGAACCGACCAGCGGCCTTGACTTTGACAGTATGACACAGGTGGCAGGACTGATCCGCAGGTTGTCCAATATGGGAAAGGTTATTTTCATTGTTACCCATGATTTTGAGTTTGTCTGCCGTACCTGCTCCCGTGTCCTGCATTTTGACGAGGGCGAAATGCCCGATGATGTACAAGTTACAATGGATGCCCTCCCGAAATTGAGAGAGCTGTTCTCTGTTTCAGATGGAAAGGAGAGGTAGTCTATGAAGCAGAAAAAGGAAAACAGAGTGGCTTTGCTGCTCCACTGGGCCGGTGAGCAGCAAATCTGGCTGTTTCTGGCGATTTTTCTATCGGCGGTCAGTGGTCTCTGCATTATCGTCCCTTACATTGGGATTTACAGGCTGATGGATGCCACATTTAACAATGCCTGCACAAAAGAACTTGTGGTACAGACTGTGGCAATGATTGCCGCCGCTGTCACCCTGCGTTTTGCATTATTCGGCTGTTCCGGCGTGGCAGCCCATAAAGGCGCATACGGCGCACTGTTCAAAGTGCGCTGCATGGTTGCGGAACACATAGCCAGAGCGCCTTTGGGGGCCTTGAATGAACGGCGCACCGGGGATATTAAAACGGTTCTGAATGAAGATATTGAAAAGCTGGAGTTGTTCCTGGCCCATAACCTTCCTGACCTTGTGTGCTATCTGGTTGGGCCGGTAGTCATCTTTATTTACCTGATGACCGTCAATATTCCTCTGGCATTGATTTCCCTGGTTCCGCTGATCCTTGCTGTTGTTGTAATGGGGATGATGTTCCGCAATACGGATGACCTGATGGAACGGGCCAATCACTCCATTACCACACTGAACTCGGTTATGATTGAGTACATCAGCGGCATGAAATTGATTAAAGCCTATAACATGGGGAGCAAATCGTTTCAAAAGTTTTCAGACGCTATCCAGGAAGAAAACGCCATGTGGAATGAAACTTCCCGGCGCATGGGGCCACCTTATGCGGCCTTTGTTGTTATCATCGAATGTGGGATGTTGCTGATGGTTCCAATCGGCGGAATGTTTTTCCTCAAAGGCTCACTGGCGGCCAGCGCATTTTTGCTGTTCGTCTATGTAGGTTCCATGTATCTGACGGAAATCCGCCCCCTGCAAGAACTGGGGACTAATTTTGCTAATGTACTGAACGCTGTTACCAAGACCAAAGAAATCCTGGATATTCCGATTTATGAGGGTGGAACGGACTTTCCCCAAAATCACGATATTGAACTTCGCAATGTCCGATTTTCCTATGACGGCAAGACCGATGTACTGCAAGGCGTCAACCTCAAAATCAATGACGGGGAACGCGTGGCTCTTGTGGGACAGTCTGGTGCCGGTAAAAGCACTGTGATTGAACTGATCTCCCGCTTCTATGATGTGCAGGAGGGCGAAGTGCTGATTGGCGGAAAAAATGTCAAGGAGCTTGACTACGATACCATTCTGAAAAATGTAGCCATCGTATTTCAAAAGACATTCCTGACCCGTGACAGCGTTTTAGAAAATATCCGAATGGGCAGCAACGCCACTCTGGAAGAAGTGCGGGCTGCTGCAAAAGAGGCGCAGATTGACGATTTTATCATGTCCTTGCCAGATGGATATGACACGAAAGTGGGCAGCTTTGGCTCTCGCTTCTCCGGCGGTGAAAAACAGCGGATTGCCATTGCCCGCGCTATCCTGAAGAACGCCCCCATTTTGATTTTAGACGAAGCCACAAGCGCCTCTGACCCGGAAAATCAGATGGAGATTGACAAAGCCATTCAAAATCTCTGCAAGGGAAAGACCGTCATTGTGGTAGCCCATCGTTTGAGCGCGTTGAAGATGTGCGAGCGTGTAGCAGTGGTTGAAAATCACACAATTACCTGTGTCGGAACCCATGAGGAAGTCCGAAAGAACAATGCTTACTATCGGAAGGCGTGGGAGGACTACGAAACAGCCCGGAATATTACTTATCAGTTGGAGGGAGGCGAGCAGCATGAGTGAGCATGATGTATTGAAAAAGAACCGTAATTTTTATATTGGCGTTGGCGGGACTGTTCTGGAAGGGCTTCTCTCCGGCAGCTTGTTCATGCTTCTTTACTCTGTCATGCAATTTCTGTGGTCAGGGCAGTTTGACATGAACCGGGCATTGATATTGACTGGTGTAATTGCGGTCATTTTCCTGCTTCGTATTCTGATTTACAGCTATGGTTATACCAAAGCGCAGATTGGCGGCGCAGAGGTCAGCAAAAACATCAGACTTTTTATGGGCGACCATTTAAAGCGTATCCCGCTATCCCGGTTTACCCAGGGACAGACCGGCGATTATATCAATACCATCACAAGCGATGTAAACAACTATGAAAAAATCCTGACCCATAAGATCGGTGATCTGGCAAAGAGTTTTGCACTGTCGCTCATGCTGATTATTTTTGTGATGACCATTTATGTGCCTGCCGGAATTATCCTGCTGATTGCCGACCTGCTTTTGATCCCTGGACTGTGGCTTTCTTTCCGTATGGTTCGGAAGTATGGTAAAGAAAAGAATGATATTTGTGCGGAGAATATCAGCAGCATTGTGGAGTATGTGTCTGGTATTCAAACTTTCCGGGCCTATGGCGTAGGTGGTTTGAAGAATAAAACCGTTATCAATGCCATGCGGGAGTTCTGCCGGATCAGCTTTGTGTACGAAGCAAAGGTACTGCCTATCGGTGCTGGATTTGGCATTTTAAGCTGGCTGTCCTGCCCACTGGTTATTTGGACAGCGTATGCGCCCTGGGCCACAGGGACACTGAACACGGTAGACTATCTTTTGATCTGTATGCTGCCTTTGTTCTGTGCAAAGCTGGCAAACTCTATTTTTGTAGACCTCACCAGCTATAAAAACCTGATGATTTCCAAAAACAAAATCCTGGGTGTTATGGACGAGCCGGAAGAAACAGGCAGTATGGAGACATTCCAAACAGCTACACATGAGATTCGGTTTGAAGATGTGGATTTCTCCTATGTCCCCAGAGAGCCTGTTTTGAAACACGCTTCCTTTACGGTTCCCGATCAGAAGTTGACCGCCATTGTCGGGGATTCTGGAAGCGGAAAGTCTACAATCTTGAATTTGATTGCAAAATACTATGAAGCTGGCGGTGGTACAATTTCCATTGGCGGTAAGCCGATAGATCATGTGGCAGCAGAGCGGGTACTGGAACAAATCTCTATGGTGGATCAGGATGTATTTCTGTTTGATGATACCATCCGTGAAAATATCCGTCATGCCCGTTCTGACGCTACGGACGCTGAAATAGAGGCGGCTTGCCGGGAGGCGAACTGCGACGGATTTATTCGTAAGATGGAAAAAGGGTATGACACGCCAACCGGCGAAAATGGCAATCTGCTTTCAGGTGGTGAGCGGCAGAGGATTTCGATTGCCCGCGCTATCCTGAAAAACAGTCCTATCCTGCTGCTGGATGAAGCAACGGCGTCTCTTGATATTGAAAATGAGCTGGCTGTAAAGCAGGCAATCGCTAATCTTCTGAAAGAGAAAAAGACCGTAGTTATGATTGCTCACACATTGTCCATCGTGAAAAATGCAGATCAGATACTTGTTGTGGCGGACGGCAGAATTGCAGAATCTGGCACACATGACGAGCTTTTGACGAAAGGCGGGAAATATGCTGCCATGTGGAATGCAGAGCAAAAAATTTCCGCATGAACTTGTGATTACTGGTAATGATTGGGAAACGGCGAAGCAGGATGCTTGCCGGATAGAACATGCAATCAGTGATACAGCTTTTCAGAAGTTGAAGAAAAAAGTACAGGGAACCGAATAGCGCACGTCGGCCCTGCACTGCATAATGAATTATCTGCCCCCGAACGGGGAAAGAAAAAACCGTTGGTCTGGGCAGATAATTTCGTGTGCCCACTTTGGGAATACCATGCTTACCGGCGGTTTTGAGAGAATCAAGGCCGCCGTTTCTTTTACCCTCAAAAGGGATGACGCGCTGACGCTGGCACTCACGGCGGCTTACAAGGAGGGAGCCGCACATGATACAACCTGACCGCCGACAAATTCTGACGATGTTCTCGCAACAGTCAAAAAAATCCAGACCGCCAAATGGG
>CAKUJT010000128.1 GCA_934661765.1 uncultured Senegalimassilia sp. | reverse complement strand
CTGTTCATTGTACTGTAAATAAAGTAATATGTGCCATTGAATTTACGCATGGAACTTGCTTCAAGGAAAGAATGACCCTCATAAGGAGTTCCGATGGATTCCTTTTCGCCTGCGATACCAATGTATGATGGTCCATTTAGTACGGTCAGCATGTCAGAAGGATCAAGTTCAAAGCACATCGGTCCATGCTCTGTTGGTTTGGAGCCATCTAGAAGGATTGGGTTTCCTGCCAGTGCAAAGCCTGTGTACAGATACAGTTTCCCATCGTCATCCTTAAAGATGCCTGGGTCAAACTGGAACGGCTCATTCTTCTTACCGATTGCAATGCCGTCACTGTATTTTACATATCCGTAGAATTCATATTTTCCTGCCGGCTCGTCACAGACAGCTACGGAGATCATCTTTGTACCGCCCATAAAATAGTACAGATAAAATCTTCCATCTGGTCCCTGTACCATATCTGGCGCAGCAAGGCCATTGGTCAGACGGATTCTCGGAGCTGCCGGATCCTGTTCTCTTTTGTAAATGCATCCTTCGTAACGCCAGTTGCCCAGATCGTCTACCGGAGCAGACCAGCAGACATAATCACCCAGACAGAAATTCAGTCCGTTGAAGATATCATGAGAACCGTAAACGTACACACGGTCTCCTACAACATGTGGTTCTGCATCCGGAACGTATTCCCAGCTTGGCATGTATGGATTTACAGCCTGTTTTGTTTTCATGTTTTCCCTCCAATTTCACATTTTCAATTTCACAATTCTGATTTCGTGACTCAAAATTTATAGTCTCTCTTTTATCATATCCGCATTGTATCATGTTTTTCTGAATCAGATTTCTTTTGAACGTGGTTGGTTTATTTTTCTGCGTGATCTGTGTCCTCCCGGATTTTCCCGGTGTATGTCGACCAGAAATAGTTTCGTTTGTAGCTGTCTGATGACATCTGTGGAACAATGATCTCGGCACTGGTACCATCCAGAAGATGCTGCCCTACGATACATTTTGAGGGGTCTTTCTGCTCAAGTACGATTGCCTTAAGACCTGTGCAGCCCGAAAAAGCATTATCTTCAATCTGTGTCACATCCTCCGGAATCACAATCATTTCTTCTCCCTGACATGCCCGACTGTCTTTTGCAGTCCATATTCTGGTTTCTGTAGATGCATATTCCCACGTTCTGTGTGGTTTCTCCGGAAGTTCCACGCTTACAGCCCGGTCGTCACCAAGCATGGCTTTGATATCCCGGATTAGTTGCACGGTATTTACTTCTTTTCCTGCCTGGTTCAGATGAAAATTTGTGTCAAAAAACCATTCCGCTTCCATAAGACTGTTCTCCGGATTTCCTGCAACCGGGAAATCCAGTTTCTGGCACAGAAACGCATTATATGACATCAGATTATCCGCATCTTCCACTGCCAGCTCATTTACCGGACAATATCGGTACCAGACGGCTGCGCCTTTTTTCTCAAGCCGCTCTGCCCAGGCGTTCATATACTCCAGAAATTCCTGCTGCACCACATCTTCTGTAAATCTTACTTTCTGGTTCACATCGTAGCCGCCCGGAAGTATGTTCTCCTGACATGTCTCCAGATCGATATCTCCATAAATATTAAAGGATTTTTTCTGATATACACTATCTGTCGGAGGACTTTTCTCCTTCCATGCATAATTCAGTTTTTCCAGAGCAAATCCCGGGAAATTTCCCAGCATCGCTTCAAAGTTTTCCCCCTTCAGATCACGCAGCATCACAAAGGCTCCGTCAGCAGCCTGCCACATATATTCTCCATTAAAATAATCCGAGAGTGTCTGCTCACTCTGTTCCGGGGAAAGGATCACAATATCACCTTCACGGATATACGCTTCGGAGAGATCCATGACCGCTTTCGTACCAAGTCCTGCATACATGCCAAAGTTGACAATCTCATACAAAGGAAAAAATTCGTCGAGCAGCCCACTGTCACAGCCAAAAGCAACACCGCTACCGCCGACAAGTACGATTCTCTTTCCCGGGGTTTCCTTTAATCTCTCATATTTACTTTTCAGTTCTCCCATAAACGTATCCCCATACTGTACAGGCACCCCAAAACCACAGATCAGGAAAAAAATCTGCTCCGCCAGAAACACTGTCAGTGCAATTATGACAATACATCTTACTGTTTTTTTATCCATATTTAAAACCTGAAATAAATAAATGCATTTTCACTGCCAGATGCCATCATGCCAAGCCATGAAAACTCAATTACAGTCACCATCACAACAAAACCTGCTGCCGCCAGGCAAAGTCCTTTCCTGGTCCGGCAGCACTTATCAATTTCCTCGGGAATCTGTTCCAGAATCAGCCAGGTAATTCCTGTCGCAAGAAGCCGCAGAATCGCCAGACCCTGAATTCCCAGAAAACGCAAAGTCTCAGCCCTTCCACCGCCCATCGGATTCATAAACGGCTGCTTAAGAATCTGCCACGCACCAGGAATCGAAGGTGCACGGAAAAACACCCAGGCAATATTCACAAGAAACATCGTGAGAATCCATCCGGCTACCGGAGGAAGAATCCTCTTTTTATCTTTCCTCAGCCGTGCGAAACACATAGCTCCGACCATATATATTCCATGGATCAGTCCCCACACAACAAAATTCCAGGATGCTCCATGCCAGAAGCCACTCAATAGGAAAACGATCAGCACATTCCGGCATCTCTTCGCAAATCCTCTTCGGTTTCCTCCAAGTGGAATATATACATAATCTGTGAACCAGCGTGTCAGGCTGATATGCCATCTTTTCCAGAAATCCTGTATGCTTACTGCACGGTAAGGATGCCTGAAATTTTCCATAAGCCGTATTCCCATCATACGCGCCGCGCCCCTTGCAATATCTGTGTATCCGGAAAAATCACAATAAATCTGAATGGCAAAAAACACCGTTCCCAGAACCGCACCAATCCCACCGGCATCCTGCGGTGCAGCATACACTCTGTCAACATACACAGCCAGATAATCCGCCACGACAACTTTTTTGTAAAATCCCCGAAGCAGCATCCAGAAACCATTCAGCAGATCTGTCCGGCTCTTTGCATGTTTTTCTTTCAGTTGTCCGAGAAGATTCCCCGCCCTCTCGATCGGACCTGCAACCAGCTGTGGAAAGAATGAGACAAACAGGGCATAACTTGCAGGTTTTTTTTCCGCAGAAATCTCACCTCGATATACATCGATCACGTATGACATTGTCTGAAAAGTATAAAATGAGATTCCCACCGGCGGAACCGAATATTTCAGTCCGATCAGAAGTCCCAGGCACACAGTCACAGCAAAAATCAGCCAGGCTCTTCTGTGTCTGCCTTTCTCAATAGCAATTCCCGCCAGATAAGTAACCGCCGTTGTAAGCAGAAGCAGCCCTCCCGTCCAGGAACTCTCCCGTATATAGAAAAAATAACTCACTGCCAGCAGAAAAAGTTCTCCGTGCTTCCACGGAATCCTCCAGTACAAGAACACTACAACTGGAAAAAGGAAAACAAATGTCAGCGATATAAAGTTCATTTCTTCTCCTCCTTCGCAAGCTGTTCTTTCAGATCCCGGATCACTTTTTCGGTCCGGATCTGTGCTCCTTCTGTAGATAAGTGGTTATCTGTTCCATACAGATAGATTCCTGTATACAAAGAATTCTCAAGTTCAGAAATAACAGGAACATGTAACTGACTCTTAAAATATTCATGCAGGCGGGATCTTTCCTCCTGCGTGCTGTCTTCTGAAAGTGCATATTTATTTCTGGGTGAGTAGGTAAAATAAACTTTTATTCCCTGATCCAAAAATTTCTGAAACTCTGCATTCACAGAATCGATATACGTTTCTTTTGGAAATGCGTTTACTGTATAATTTACCGGAAGTCCATAAATCGGTTGTTCACTTGTGGAATTCGGACGATATACCACGTAATCTCCATACTCATTATAACTTGGCTCCTCCACTTCACATCCGTCTTCGTCATAGTTTGAGGCACAGACATCGTAATTTTTTCGTTCCATATCCTGTCTTGCCGTCTGGTATGCAGAAAAAGCAGTAAAAACCTGCGTATATTCCCTGAGATCCAAATCAGCAAACGCATCATAATTGGATTCCATCATGGCAAATGTCGCATAATCCAGTTCCTTCTGATAACAGAACTGTCTGTTTGCCGCATCAAATTCCGGAGAGTCCAGAAGAATATCTCCTTCCTTCATACAGGATCGGATCAGTTCAAGCTGTGGAAGTGCCGGCGAATAGGCAAAAACTCCCATATTGACTACCTCATAGTCAGTAAAAGCCTGACCGATCATCGCACTGTCGTATCCAAATCTTGTCGAAGATCCGGAAAACAGGACAATCTTCTTTTTACCCTTCAGCGCCAGCAGTCGATCGTATTTGTCCTGGAAGGTATCGAAATAATTTCCACTGTAGGCCGGAGCCTCGATCGCATTGATATGCAGGGTATGAAGCATATCACAATCCTGAAATGCATAGTCGCTGATTTTCTCCAGATCATCGTAGATATATAACTGTTCCAGTCGGCTGTTCCTGAATGCCCACTTTTCGACTTCATGAATCCCCGGTGAAAGAATGAATGTTTTGCACTCTGTATCTGCAAAAGCCTGTTCCCGGATCGTTCGCACCGGCAGACCTCCAAGAATGGGCGGAACACAGATCTGCTGTTCTTTCCCTGTATAGCCGGTTATGACTGCAAAGCCTGACACTTTTTTGTACACAAAATCTGCCTCGTCTGTCCAGGGAATCCACTGTGCATACAGCACGATTCCCTCTTTCCACGCAATCCTGCTGCCAAGTCCCACAGCCTGACCCCTTCCATCGGCTCTGGTATTCCATCCAAGTAACGTGTACCCATCTCTGGAAAAAAGCTCTATTCCAGTCGAAGTATTGATTCTCTGATGTGTACCTCGATAGCAGATACTTACTCTGTCTGAATCCCCTGAAATATTCTGTCCGCCATTGGCATCATATGTAATCTCATATTTTCCTTTTTCAGCCTGAATGCAAATGCTTTCTGAATAATTTACTTCATGTAAAACAAGATTTACTGTTTTTCCATTATCATCTTTTGTTATTTCACTTTCACCATGATAGTCTGTACCCAGAAGCTGCCAGTTATCATCCAGCGTGACCGTAAAGTTCACATCACTTCCAGATTCTATTGTTCTGGCAGGATTCGTTACATGATAGCCTTCTCCGGCTTCCAGAACGATATGACAGAGATTTTCTTTCTCCGTGCTTTTCTTCCCGCATCCGGCCAGCCCTGCTGTCAACAGAAGAAGGAATATCCCGGATATCTTTTTCAATTTTCTTTTGCACATATATCGAACTCCTCCTTCCATTTTTTATCTTATAAATGCACAGCGCGGCCTTCCGGTAGACTTAAGGCACAGCTTTAATGCTTGCTAACCTTAGTTATACCAGAAGACCGCCTAATACTGCCATTCTTTTAAGACTCTTTATTTATTGTTTTTTCTTGCCGCGATTGCTTTCTGTTCTTCCGGCAGATCCTTCTCTATTGTGAAGAAGAAGATCAGAACTGCACAGATCACATAAGCGATTGTCTCCACCCAGATATATCCGACAGAGATTGCTGTCTGTGCTGCTGCTGTCTGTGCCGCAGTACCAAGTGCGATATCTGCTGCCTGGTCATATCCGCTGGCATTTAAGATCGCACTGAAAATAGAGTTACATACAGGAGTCGCAGCTACCATGATGGAGCTGTAAATAGACATTGTCAGTCCATCTGTACGGATTCCGGATTTGTATTCGATATGGTCGATGACATCCGCAAGCATTGCAAGGATCATGTAGCATGCCGGAGCGGATCCGAGACATTTAAGCGCGACGCCAATTGCTACAGGAACGATCTGTCCGTTACCCATAATAGCGATCACACCGCCGACAGAACCCAGAAGCATGCCGACCATACATACGATACGTTTTCCAAATTTATTGCAGAGAGGCACGATTGCCACTGCTGCCACAGCCATCGGAACTGCACCCATGATACTTAAGAGTGACTGTGAAGCCCCCCAGGCATCTGCTGTACCGAAGAAAGTGTTATCCATTACCCATTTGCAGAAATAAGTCATGGAGCCATTTTTCATCGCGCCGCTCCACTGGAATCCCATGTAGAACAGCATAACGATCCACCACATTTTTTCACTGGCAACTGCGGAAAGCTGTTCCTTCAGAGAAGCAGTTTTAACCTTTGCTTCCTCTGTTGTCCCCTCAGACATCTGCTCTTCTGTTACACGCTCACGTGTGAACTTGAACTGTAAGAAGATCGTCAGGGCAGAGAAAATAGCAATTGCAGTCATCGCTACCAGCCACAGATGCTGATTTTCTTTCAGTGCGAAAGAAACCAGGATCGGGAACACCATAGAACCCGCACCCATAACCGCAAGTCCTGCCACATTGGTAAATGAAGCCAGGGCTCCTCGCTGC
>CAKUJT010000127.1 GCA_934661765.1 uncultured Senegalimassilia sp. | reverse complement strand
TACACGTAGCCCGAGGGGTCGATGCCCAGCCGCGCCTCGATCTCGCTCAGCTCCTTGCGGCGCTTCTCGCGCTGACGATCGATCTCCTCCTCGACCGGCTGGCACTTCTCCAGGCGCTCGGCCACGGCGCGCTGGTACATGCGCTGCGCCCAAGACAGGTTCTTCGCGCGGTCGGAGTTCACCATTGACGACGACACGTCGTAGCCGTAAGACATCCCCGACACCAGGACCGCGCCGGCAGGCGGGCAGAACAGCGTCGCGCCGGCGCCGATGCCGCCCATCACCACGCCGATGCCGGCGTCCGCGTACTCGTTGGCGCGCTGCTGCTCAAGCAGCGACACCAGGCGTTTCGCGTAGAACAGCTCGTTTTTCAGCGCCTCAAGGCACTCCTTCAGGTTCGCGATGTTGCCCTTGCCGGAGTACCAGCGAATCAGCATCTCGATGTGCTCAACCTCGCCGCGCATCTCGGCCAGGCGCACCTCGGTGTCCTCGGCGTTGCTCAGCGCGTCCTTCGCGCCGATATAGCTGGTCCCCAGCCCGATCGAGGCGATGGCGCCCGAGTACACCGGCACGTTCTTCGCCCACTTCCACGGCATGCGGTACGTGTCCTGATACTGCAAAAATGCCGCCAGGTGGCCCCTGACCATCGGCGATGTGAACTTCTGCATCGCCTTGAACACGGGCTTGGATTTAATGGTCTGCAGCGCCAGGTTCGCCCATTGCTTGTCGAAGTCCGTGGCCAGGTTCACCGAATCCAGCATCGTGGCCAGCTTTATGTTGCTCTTCGCCGCGTCCTCGAAGTCCGCCTGAAGCGTCTTCACGGCGCCGCTGGGCAAGTTGACGATGGCCTTGAATCCCGTGCCGTCGTCGCTCATGCGCGTGCGCACGCGGTATCCACCCTGGTCGATTGTCTCCGTGAAGCCGGCGGTGTCGCCGTCGAAGTCGCTCACGGTGATGCCGTCGACGTTGTTCTCAAGGGAGGCGATGAACACCTCGTCCCAGTCGTTGTACTGGGAAAGGTCGCCCACGCCCAGGTCATCGCCCACGGCCTTGCGGTACTTCTCGAAGTCGTTGTGCTGAGATATCACCAGGTCACGCAGGGTGTCGACGCCCTCCTGGACCTCGGGGTCGTCGTACTGGGCGCCAAACAGCTCGGCGAACCAGTCGGATTCCAGCACGCCGTCGCCATGCAGCACCTGGTACCAGAACGTGTTGCGCTCGTCGGCCGCGGTGCCCGTCAGGTAGCCATGGCTGTCGCCCAACTCGTTCATCACGTCGGTCAGGCTAGCCACCAGCTCCTGGTCGTCGGCCACGGCGTCAAGCAGGTCGTTGCGGAACTCTTCGCTTTGCTGCTGCTCGTACTGGTCGCGATCGGCCAGGTCGCCCACCAGCACCGCGTTGATCTGGTCGACCTTCTGGGTGCTTTGCTCCGCGATGTTCTTCACCACCACGTTCGCATCCACCGTGGCCATACCGGAGAGCAGCGAGTTGCTCACGCCGTAAGACGAGGGGATGAACAGGCCTTTCATGTCGCCGAGCCATACCTGGCCGGTTATGCCCGCCGCCGCGTCCTCGGCCAGCAAGTCAAGGTAGGCCTGGTCGACGTACTCGCCCACGAAGCGCACGCGGTCGCCGTCGGTCGAGCGCTTCTTCATGGGAATGGTCACCGTGCGACCGTCGATGCAGTCAACGTACAGGTTGAACTCGTCGTCGAGCTGGGCGCCATGCGCATCAAGCGTGATGGCGAACGTCCAGTAGGCGTTTTTCTTGGTGCGCTCATGATGCAGCGTGTAGCTGAACGCGTTCGTTTCCTTGCCGTTGTCGATGAGCCGCTGCGTTTCGCCGCGCGTCACCACGTCGAAGCGCTCGATGGACGCGCCGCCCGTGTACGTGACGTAGGCGGTGGCCGACGGCTGCTGCGCACCCGAAAGGTAGGCCTGCAGCATCACACGCTGGCCCGGCACCAGATTGTCGGGAACGTCGTAGTCGATCGAGGCGCGACCCAGCTTGTTGCACGTGCCGGCGAAACGCTTACCGCCGACGGCCAGCTCCACGCGGGAATCGGGCGCCGCATACACCGTGGCCTTGTTGCCCGTAATGGCCGTGACCTGGGAAGACGGCAGCTCGATGCCGGCGTCGTGCACGCTCATGTCCGCGGCGCCCAGCGGCAGCACGGCATCGCCGAGCGCAAGCGTCGCGTTCACCGTGCACGCACCCACGCGATGCGCGGCGAAGCGCACGTATAGGTCACCGGTTTGCGCGCGGCCCAAGTCCACCGACACGACGTCGCCGTTGCGCGTGAAGGGCAGTTGCTTGGCCTCATCGCCGATGTTGCCGCCGATGGTGATGTCGGAGAAGTCGCCCTCGGGCATCTCCAGCTGCAGCACGGCATCGCGCTCCTGATCAAGGCTGAAACTGACCCTGACCTGCGCTTCCACGCCCGCCACGATGGCGCTGCGATCGGCCACCACGCCGCTTTGTTTCATGACGCCGCACTGCGCCAGGTACGCCGACGCGTCGAACACGGGCACGTCAAGGGCAACCTGCGCCTGCGCGCCGTCCTCGACCTGCACCTTGGCGCGCGCGTACTGCACGCCTTCCTCAAGCTTCAGGCGATCGAAGGCGGCAAGCGTGGGCACCCGCAGATCGACACTCGTGTGGCTCACGGCGATCGCCGTATACGCGCCGGCCTTCAGGCTGTCAAGCGAAAATGGCAGTTCACCTGCGGAATCGGTAAGACCCGTGGCCACGCACGCGCCGTTGCGGAACACCATCACGTCGTTGCTTCCGGAGAACGCCGACTTCGTGGTCACCTTCATGCCGCCCCACGCGCGCAGATCCACATCGAACGCGCCGTCGACGGGCATGGCCCGGCCCTCGCCCGCGCCGAGCGTCAGAGAATCATCGGGCGTCACGGCAAGCGTGAGCTCCTTCGCCGCATCCGCCACCTCCTGCGAGAGCAGCACGCTCAGGCCCTGGCGCACGTAGTCGGCGTCTTCGCCCTCGCGCAGCACGCGATCGCCTTGGCGCAGCTCAAAGGCCAGGCCGCTATCGGAGAGCACGGTTTCCCATGCGGGTGCGCCGTCGTCGCCGGTACCCACCTGCTTGCGCAGGTTCACGTTCATCAGGCGCTGCACGGGCAGCTTCTCAAACGATTCGGTTTTGAGCTCGCCGACGTCCCACGTGCCGGCCATTGCCTCGGCCGCGCGCGTGAGCACCTGGTCGTAGCAACCCTCCAGGCTCACCTGCAGCGTGGCCGGCGTGTTCGACAGCGCCTCGACGGTAAACGTGCCATCCGCGGACACCTTCGCCGTGGTGGCGGTGCCGTTCTGGAACAGCGTCACCTGCGCCCCCGCGGGAACCTTGCCCGTGACCTGGGAAGATTCCTCCATCCACTGGAACGTATAGGCGGGCTTGCCCGGGTTGTGCTCGTCTTCCTGGCCCGCCACCGCGTCGGCCGCGCGCTTGACCCACGACGGCTGGCCCGCCGAGTTCTTCGCGAACGCCACGATGGTCTGCCCCAGGGAGAACGGGTTCTCGTACTTCTTGCCGCCGATCTCCAGCGTGCCGCCGTACTCGTATTCGACCAGCTCGAAGTCGGGGTTGAGCACGCGCAGCGTCACGGCGTTGCGCTTCCACTCGGTGCCCGAGGCGCTCGAGGTAATCTGTGTGTTGTCGAACGCGTCCTGGCCCACGGTGCTCACGCTTGCGGGCAGCACCACTTCCGCGCCTGTCATGAGCGGCATGCTGGCGAAGGCGCGGTTGCCGATGGTTTGCACGCCGTCGCCGATGGAGATGGAACGGACATGGCCGCAGCCTTCGAACGCGTTGCGCTCGATGGTTTTGACGGTGCCGGGCACGTTGACCTCAGTGAACGGCTCGGGCGTCTCCCCTGACACGTAGATGTCAGGGGAGCAACTTGCGAAGGCGCGGTAGTCGATGGTCTCCACGCTTGCGGGGATGCTGGCCACCACGCCGTCATCGAGCATGGAGCAGCCGGCGAACGTCTCGGCAGGGATGGTTTTGAGCATGTCGTTGTTCTTCGGCCACTCAACCGTTTGCAGCTTTTTGCAGTCCTGGAACACGCCTTCGCCAAGCGTCTCCAAGCTGCTGGGCAGCGCGATGGACTGCAGCTGCGACCCGGAGAACGCGCCCCAGCTCAGGCGCGTGACGCGGGAGTCGGCGGGGAACGTGACCGAGGTCAGGTTCGACGACCCGCAGCCGCCGACGGTGGTGATGGGGCGGCCGTCGACGGTTGCCGAGACCTCGAACGCGACCGCGCCGTTGTCGACATGGTGCACGGTCAACTCGTTCGTTTCCTCGTCCAGCGTCAGCCAGACCTGCGCGGGCGTTGACGTGCCAGCAACATAGCCGACGTCGCCGTCGACCTTGTCGCCGGTGATGCCCTTGGCGGTTGCCAGCAGGTATTCGCCGTAGTACTCGTCGTAGACGTAGGCGGCCTCGGTGCCGTCATAGTCAGGTGCGGGACCGGGGTCGTTGGCGTCGGGGTCGGAGTCGGCTACCGCGGAGTCGTCGGCGGCTGCGGGGTCAGCGTTCCCAGCGGCGGCATTGCCGTTAGCGTTTCCGGCATCGCCGACGGCCGACGAAGCCGCGCCCGCGGCAGCTTGCGCACCCTGCGGGTTCTGAGCGCTTTGCGAGCCCTGAGCGCCCGCCGCGTCGGCGGATTCTTCGCCACCTGCCACGACCCCCGAGCCTACGACGAGCACCCCGCCATCGGCAGAGTCGGCAGCGGCGTAACCCGTATCATCGGCCGCAAAACCGTTAGCCGCATCGACGCCGTTTCCAGCGCCGCCGTCAGCCGCACCGGAAGCGTTCGCCCGCAAGGTCTCACGCGCCGCGGCGACGGTTTCCGAGCCCTGCGCAAAACTGGCTACAGGCATCAAGCCCGCCGCCAAAATGCACGACAACGCCACCGCCGTTCCGCGACGCCAAACCACCCGCCACGGACACGCGCCCGAACGCGACGCACGCATACGCCGTTGCGGGATCACGCGCTTCGCCGATTTGCAAGCACGCCGAGCACCCTTCCCAGGGTTCGCATCGGCACGAATGCTGCCGACCCGGCCACGCCTTTCCGCTCCCATTCCGCACTCCTTCCCATGAGCGCGCCCCGCAGCAACGACAAGCCCCCGACGCAGCGCGCACAAACTTCCAATCCACCCTGCATCATCCCCAAAACCCGCCAAAACAACTAGGTACGCATATACGAACCATCCCCTGACCAGGGGAAATGCGAGCGCAAAAATCCCCGCCCCCAACCCAGACACTTCAGGGACGTAGCACTAACTGTCAGGAATCAAGCACGGAAAAAGAAAGAGAAGGAACGAGGAAGCTACGCCCACTCGAATGCGTTGCCGGCGCCTAGCTCGAAGTAGTACTTCACGATGCCGATGTCCGCGCCGCTGAACGCACCGCCGTTTTCGCTGATGGAAACCTTGTTGCCCGCGCCAGCGATTCGGAAGCACTGCTTGTTGAGCGCCGTCGGGGCGAGAAGCGCCGCCTGCACGCCGTCCGCAAACCACTGCGGCTCCGGGCCCTCGTACGAGCTGGCCTCGGCCGCCATCTTGCTTTTGTGCGCGGTGCCCGGCGTGACGCCGAAGCCCACGGCGACGATGCCGATGACCTTCTTCCCCGGCACAGCCTGCTCGACGTTTTTGCGGCTAAACGTGCCGCCGATCCACCACGTGTTCAGCCCGAGCGCCTGCGCAAAAAGCATCAAGTCGGCGCTTGCGTAGCCAAGATCCTCGTCAAGCCCGGGCCTGTCGCTGCCGGCCAGCACGAAGTAGTTGCGCACGCCCTTGGCGAAGAACAGCTTGAGCGCACCGGGCAGCGCCGATTCGTCACCCACCTTCAGCGAGATCGCCAACCCGAAGCGCTCGTTGTTTGCACAAACGCGATCATTGAGCTGCGAAATTAGCTCGGCAGAAAGCGGCTCCGACGTGAACTTGCGCACAGTATGGCGCTGCCGCATAGCCAGCTTCAGGTCAGCGGCGGTGTCCGAGGTGGTGTTCGTGGCGTTGTCCGTAGCGATGTCCGCAGAGCCGTCCATAGCGGCACCCATAACGATGTCCGTTTCCATAGCGAAATCCTTCCGCGCGCTTCCATCGAGCGATATCAAGAACGCGCCCATTGTACAACCGGGTCAACCCCGCGGCAGGAACGAAAGGCGCCTCAATCGGCGCAACCATCACCCGACCAAGCAGCAAAACGTCGGGCAAAAACACGTGTGGCAGGGACGCATCCCTGCCACACGTTGCACATCATATTCCCCTCGCCATCGGCCGCTCAGCCGTCGGCCGCGCGGCCGCGGCGCAAAACCGCTAGGCGCGAGCGGGCTCCCACTCGACGATGCCGTGGTTCAGGAACGGCTTGGAGTCGGGCGCGTCGGCGTTGACCATGCGGAACTTCGCCTCGCCCTCGGCGGTCTTCCACACGATGGTGCGCAGGCGCACGCCCGGCAG
>CAKUJT010000126.1 GCA_934661765.1 uncultured Senegalimassilia sp. | reverse complement strand
CGGTGATCGGCACGGTAGTGGATATCGTGAAAGCTATCTGGAACAACTTCGGAGAAGAGATCATGATGGTAGTGACTACGGTCTGGGAGTTCATAATGGGAATTGCAGAAGGCGCTATGAACTTTATCTCCGGTATCATCGATGTGATCGTCGGTATCTTCACCCTTAACGGAGATAAGATCCTGGAAGGCTTCGGTAAGATGTGGGAAGGAGTCAAAGGACTCTTTGATGCAGGACTTGGATTCGTAACGGGCATTTTCTCAGCAATATGGAGCGTGATCAATAAGATCTTCGACAAGGTGGCAGACTGGTTCGGAGAAAAATTCAGAGGAGCGTGGAAGGCTATCAAAAATGCTTTCTCAAACGTAGGATCCTTCTTTAGCGGGATCTGGGACAAGATCCGCAGCGTCTTCAAGAGCATCGGTGTGAAGATCGGCTCAGCAGTGGGGAGTGCATTCAAGAGTACGGTCAACAGTGTGATACGATTCGCACAAGGCATCATCAACAGCTTTATTGGAGGACTTAACAAAGTGGTGAAGATCATTAACAAGATCCCGGGAGTCAGCATCAGTCTGATCCCGAAGGCGAGTCTTCCGAAGCTGGCAGATGGCGGGATCCTGGAAGCAGGGCAGATGTTTATAGCCAGAGAGAGGGGACCGGAGCTTGTAGGATCCTTCGGAAGCCGAAGCGGAGTTATGAACAACGGACAGATCGTGGAAGCCGTGTCCCGGGGCGTATTCGAAGCAGTGAAGAGCGCCATGAGCGGAGGCGATGGAGAAAACTTCACATTCCATATCAATAACCATCTGGATGGAAAAGAGATCGGAAAACAGGTGATCCGTTATCACAATGGTATCGTGAAGCAGACGGGTATGAGCCCGCTGCACGTGTAGGAATAAAGGAGGAACAGCAATGAGTATATTAAGACGGATTCAGCAGATGAGAGCTTCCTTGAGCGGAGGCTCTTTTTTATTGGAAGCCAGCGGTGATCTGGCGGCAGGAGATGTGCTGCTGATCATGAAAACTTCCGGTGCACATCAGGAACTGCCGGAAGAAGTGACGGTCACAGAGAGAGGAGACGGCAGTTTCAAGCTGGCGGATGAGATCATGGCTTTGTTTCGTGAAGGGGAGATGGTAGTCTTCGGATATTTCACGGATCTGAAAGACCCGCAGAGTCTGCAGTGGGACATCTCCGATCTTGACGGAGGCAGCGGCAGAAATCAGATGGGGCAGTATTTTCGGGACCGTATGACCAGTAAACGGACGCTGACCTGTTCCTGGGGTGCTCTGAGCGGAGATGATATGGCTGGTCTTCTGTGCATGATGGAAGACGTTTTCTTCCTGCTGGAATATCCGGACGCTCTTACAGGAGAAAGAAAGCGCAGTGAATTTTATGTAGGAAACCGGACGACCCCGATGCTTCGTCAGAAGCCGGACGGCAGCTGGATGTGGCAGAACCTGTCGGCTACGTTTACAGAAAGGTAGGTGAGAGGAATGCTGCAAGTAAGTGAAAAGTATGAGAAACAGATTCTGGCAGATGACAGGGGCCTTCGTTTGAAGGTGGAATGTCTGTATTCTCTGCAGGGTGAGGTGATCCGCACCCTGCAGGGAGACGACTGCATCGTCAGCATGGAACTGGAAGAAATGGTCAACTCCGAGGATGTGATCACCATGGGAAGCGCCTGCTGCGGGAAGCTGACCTTGAAGCTGATCCAGGCCCCATCGGATCTGGACTACGACCACATGATACTGCGGGCATTCAGCGGACTGGCACTGGATGACGGCCAGATCGAATATGTTCCGCTGGGCGTATTTTATCCCAGCGAAGTCAAGAGCGACGGCAGCTGCGGCAGCATGACTATCACGGCATATGACTCCATGTGCCTGCTGGAACAGCCATATGCAGCAGATCACGTGGGATTCCCGGTGAAGATGGAAGTGATCGCGCGGGAAATCGCAGCACTGGCAGATGTGACATTCGCAGAAGATGTGAAATTCGCAGACTATGAGATCGACGCGCTGCCGCAGGAGTTGACTCTGCGTCAGATGATCGGATATCTGGCCGGACTCATGGGATGTTTCGCGCGTTTCAATCGAGAAAACAAGCTGGAGTTCAGCTGGTATGAAGATACGGATGTAGAAATCACACCGAAGGAACAGTATCTCAATGGATTTGTGAGAACGCTGGATTCTCCTCTGACGGTGACCGGGATCATTTCCGGTACGGAAGAAACTTCTTATTCTCAGGGGAGAGGAGGTTTCGGTGTGATCGTGAATTTTACCAACCCGTTTATGAAAAAGACCTATCTGGACGATATCTGGGAAGATAAAATAGCAGAAGTGACGCCGGTGAATTTTACAGCTGTTTACAGCGGGCAGCTGGAGGAATCAGGGTTTGAAGCAGAATACCAGGGGGATGGCATCTGGAAGGCAGCACGCGATGTGGATTTGTGCAGAGGTGATATCCTGCGGGTAAGTGATCTATCTGGATGGAATCTGGCAACGGATCGCGTCGTGGTGACTTCTGCTGGAAGCAGAGATTTTCAGCTGTCTGACGCCAGTGGAATACCGCTGCAGCCGGATGCTGAAGGAGAAGGAGAAACACAGACCCCGTCGGCTGTATTTACACGGCTGATCCAGTGGGTCTGTGAAGAACCACAGTCTTTCTCAGAAGAAGATATCCTGACACAGGATGGAGAGCAGTATGTCGTTTCGGGAATCAAAAAACATGATTTTGTACTCCTCAAAGCAGATCAGTCGATGCTGACAGATACTGCAGCAGGGCTTACCTGGTCGCTGCAGTATCGCACGGCGATCAACTACCGCATGAGCTATCAGCCTGCAGAACTGCAGTGGCGCGGAAATCCGGCATTACAGGCGGGTGATGTGATCACAGCTGTGGATACGGAAGGAAATTCGTATCGTATTCCGATCATGAGCCAGACCTTGACCTTCGATGGCGGGATCGTATCCAAGATCACAGCGAAGGGAGAGACGACATCTGATGCCAGCTTCTCCAGTGCATCGCCGACGGTGCAGCGTATCACAAAACTGTACAGCGATATGCAGGAGGCAATCAGGGATGTTACCGGTAAACTGACTGGAAAAAACGGAGGGACGGTATCCTTCGCCTATGATGATGATGGACTGCCATCGGAAATCTACATTTCTAATACGAAAAAGATCCAGCCGGACAGTCATGTATGGAGATGGAATCAAAACGGACTGGGTTTCAGTGCCAATGGTCTGGAAGGGCCGTTTGAAACAGCCATGACCAGCGATGGCAAAATTGTAGCTGGTATGATACGGTCAGGAAGCGTGGCAGCGGATGTCATTGATATCGAAGGTGTGATCGAGACTATCAATGCCAGCGACGGCACCAGGATCGACGGCACGCGGGTAGCACTGAAAGGCAAGCCGCTGGACAGGATGATCGAAGCGTCTGTCAGCTCGACGGGCGGAACAAATCTGATATACAATTCTACCGGACATTTAGTGGATAATAAGTTTGACGGCTGGATAACGAAGGAAGGTGGCGAGCCGATCATAGAGATAGACAGTACCAATCTGATCTCTCAGAGAGCCTTCTGCATAACAGGTCCAAGCTATCTGAAGACGACAGTGCCGGTTACCGCTGGACAGATGCACACGTTCTCCTGCCGTGTGAAAAAGCCTGCTGCACATTCTTTGCAGATCTCGCTGGGAAAAGACATGGTGTTTGAGAGCCGGGAAATCATCGGGGACTGGGAACTGATACATTATGAGTTCGTACCGGATGATAAAGAGATGAAGCTGGATATCGCAGTGGAAGCCGGCAAGGCTTATGTCGGGGATCTGATGCTGTGCGTGGGAGCAGGGACGACGTGGAATCAGGCGTCTAACGAAGTATTCGGCACCAATGTGAAACTGACGAAGGACATGCTGATCATTGCACCGGAAGATGATCGTGACCAGGGTGTGAAGACTACTATAGATCCATCGGGCATGAAGATCACTGACAACAGACCGGGACAGAATCGTATCGTGGAATACGATGTGAACGGAGTAAGTGTCCGGAGGGTGGTCTCAGATGGACAGGTGTCTTCTGGAAAAACCAGCATGATCCCTATCGATCAGCATAATGCATGTATGTGGATCATCAGGGAATAGGGTAGTAGTTTTATGAACAGATTGGAGGAATCAATATGGCAAGTGGCACAATAAGTATTTCATCGCCGTCCAAATCGGCAGCGACTTATCTGGCGTGGAGCTCCAGCTCCAATGGATCGGAGAAAAACTCGTCTGTAGTTTCGGCAACGGCTTATTTTAGAAAAACCAATGGATATACGACGACCGGTACGTTTTCAGGAACCATAACCATTGATGGAACGGCGTATTCCATCAAGCGGTATGGCACGTGGCAGAGCAGCTATATCGCCATCGGCAGTGCGTCGAAAACGGTGGCGCACAATGCGGATGGAACACGGTCGGTGGGGATCAGCGTAAAGTATTCTAATTCGGGAACGAACCAGGCGGGGACGTATTCTGGAAGCGGTACGGTTACGCTGGACCGGATCCCGCGGGCATCAGGGATCTCGACGGCGGCATCCTTTACAGCGGGAGAGCCTTTTACCGTGGGGATCAGTCGAAATTCCAGCTCGTTTACCCATACTGTATCGGTGAAGGTAAATGGAGTTGAGGTGGCAAGTAAAACCGGCGTAGGGACCAGTGTTACATTTTCAGGGGATGCGTTTTACTATGCGGTCTACTCGGCGCTTGGCGGGAAGTCCAGTGCGGCAGTGGTGGTGACAGTCACTACTTATACGGGCAGTGGATCTTCCGGAAGCAACATCGGAAGCAAGACGGCTTCAGGAACGGTATTGATCGTAGAGCCGAATGGACTGAACTGCGCGGATGCTGTAAACGTAGGGGAGCAGCTTGCGATCACGGCATCTCGCAAAGGAGGATATGTGCATACACTGGCATATTCTTTTCGCGGTGAGTCTGATTCGGGAGCATTGAGCGGTTATCTTCTGGGGGCAGCGGGAGCACCAGTCAGCGATGAATCGGTTCACTGGGAGATACCGGCAGCATTCTATGAACGGATGACGACCTTGACGAAAGCAGACTGTCAGCTGACGCTGACTTCGTATTACGATGGCGGAGCGACGGGAATCTGCCAGGTGGGCGCGACCGTATCTAAAACGGTGAGCGTTCAGGTAGCCGGGAGTGAGCCGGTGTTCTCGGACTTTACGTGGAAGGATGGAAATCAGCAGGCTCGGGCGCTGACGGGAAGCGATGGGATCCTGATAGAAGGATACTCGAAGCTTGAGGTGACTGTACCGGCAGCCAGCCGGGCGGCAGCGCGTAACAGTGCACAGATGGTGTCCTACCTTCTGGAAAGCGGCGGTACCAGTGTGCAGGCTGCGTATGCAGCGGACAGAGATGTTGATCTTGTTTTAGATCCGGCATGGGGAAACACCATCGACGTTACGGCATATGATACGCGTGGCCTTTACACTACCGTGCGGAAGGAAGTGACGCTGAAATCATATAGACCCATCATGATCCAGAGCGCAGATGCAGAGCGTAAAAACGGCGTGGAAAAGGAAACCAATCTGAAGATGTCAGTATGGTTGTGGAATGAAAGCTTCGGTCAGGTGATGAATGGGATCAAAACGTGCAGCTACCGGTACCGGGACAAGTCTTCGGAAGGCTGGGTGACAGGTACCAAGGCTGTTTTAGCATCGGATTTCAAGTATGAGGAAGGTCTGTATCAGCTGGAGATCCCGGTGATCGGGGATGATCCGGAAGGATTTTCTCTGGCCGGCAGTTTTGAACTGGAAGTGACCGTTGCGGATGAGCTTTCTTCAGATACCGTAAGTTTGGAACTGGACAGTGGATGTCCGGGGATCTACATGAGAAAGCTTGCTGATGAGGATGGGACACCGGCGTATCAGATCGGTATCAACTGCGTGCCGGAGGAATCGCTGGGAAGTGGTCTTCATATAGAAGGAAGTGATTTGACGGTGAACGGTATGTCGGTATTCGGATCGACCCCGGTCGGTGCAGTGATGGGATGGTTCAGCGATGCGATCCCGGCTGGATGGCTGCTGCTCGACGGAAGTACAGTGTCGTGCGAGACATACCCGCGGCTGTATGAAGTTTTGACGGGAGAAGCTGCTGGATCCGGCGGAACTGATGCCACGTTTCAGCTGCCGGATCTGAGAGGCCGGATCCCGGTTGGAAAGAACGGATCGGATACTGCGTTTAACACGTTGGGAAAAACCGGCGGTGAAAAGGCGCATACATTGACGACTGCGGAGATGGCGAGTCATAGTCATTCTGTCTCGGGTACAGCTGCATCCGGCGGGGCGCACACTCATGCGCTGGGTGGTATCGCATCGAGAAAATCTGGAAGCTGGAATGGTTGTGTGGCTTCCACCGGATGTACGGATCTAACATGGAATTCCGTGCGTTCAGGAGGCTCTCATTCTCACAGTGTTTCCGGTACGGCAGCAGCTGTGGGAAG
>CAKUJT010000125.1 GCA_934661765.1 uncultured Senegalimassilia sp. | reverse complement strand
TTTGTTTCTGCTACCAGTGTAGCATTAAACACGGGTTTAAGGTCAAGAGGTTTTTGGAAATTTTTTAGAGTTTTGCGTGCCCTTGCCCATTGGTCCCGTTGATTACGAATTTAAAAATTATTCGTAGGGGAGCGGCGTCCCCGGCGCCCCGTGCGGCCATGCGTTATTGCAAATTTATGGTTCACCGTAGGGGCGGATTCCATATCCGCCCGTAATATACGCGCACCTGCCGGGGCGTCGAGGACGTCGCCCCTACACGCAACCACACGGTGGCTGTAGGGGCGAACATTGTTCGCCCGCAAAATCTCACGTTGCGGCCAAATTGCACGGGCGCACACTGTGCGCCCCTACGCCCAAAAAAACCGCAGCCGCCCAACAAAAAGGGCGTTGCCGCAAGGTGGCAACGCCCGTAAAGCACAAACAAAAAACAAAAATTACCCCAAACAAATCCCCATAGCCTTTGCAACATTCAACATGTCGCAATCGCCCGGCACACCGCGGGTCTTGCCCGCCACATCCGCCAAAGGATTTGCGGTCACATGGCGGTTGACCATGGCAACGGTCACGCCGTAGTGCTCGTCGGCAATCAGCCCGGCGGCGTAGGCGCCAAACTGGGTGGCCAGTACGCGGTCGTAGGCGCTGGGGCTGCCGCCGCGCTGCATGTGGCCCGGCACACAGATGCGCGTCTCCGCGCCGGTCAGCTCTTCGACCTGCTTGGCAATGCGGGCGGTAGCGGTGGTGTAGCCCGCCGCAGCACGCTGGGCGGTCCACTCCTTGCGCTTCATCTTGGCCTCTTCCTGGGAGAATGCACCCTCGGCCACGGCCAGAATCGAGAAGTTCTTGCCCGCCTTGGCGCGGTTTTCCACCGCAGCAGCGACCTTTTTGATGTCATACGGCAGCTCGGGCAGCAGAATGATATCCGCGCCGCCCGCCATGCCGGCGTACAGCGTCAGCCAGCCGGCCTTGTTGCCCATGATCTCAATGCACATCACGCGGCTGTGGCTGCCCGCCGTGGTGTGGATGCGGTCGATGACCTCGGTGGCAATGTCCACGGCAGTGTGGAAGCCAAAAGTCACATCGGTGCCGTAAATGTCGTTGTCGATCGTCTTGGGCAGACCGATGATATTGAGCCCCTCCTGGCTGAGCAGGTTGGCGGTCTTGTGGGTACCGTTGCCGCCCAGGCACAGCAGGCAGTCCAGCTTGGCTGCGCGGTAGTTTTTCTTCATGGCGGCCACCTTGTCCACCTTGTCTTCCTCGACCACACGCATTTTTTTAAAGGGGGTGCGCTTGGTGCCCAGGATGGTGCCGCCCACGGTCAGAATGCCGGAAAACTCATCCGGGCTCATCTCGCGGTAATTGCCGTTGATCAGGCCGTCGTAGCCGTTCATGATGCCCACGATCTCGACCTTGCTGCCCATGCGGTGGTACAGCGCCTTGGCCACGCCGCGGATAGTGGCGTTTAAACCGGGGCAGTCGCCGCCGGAAGTCAGGATGCCAACACGAATCGCCATAAGAAAACCTCCCTAATATACATTTATAATATAAATGTACGCCGTTAGCGCAGCCTTGTCAAGATTCCTCGCGGTATTTCTCCATCATCTCTTTAAACAGGAACGCAGCCGACGGCCTTATAAAAGCTGCTGAAGTTCGCGTAAAGGAAAGTGGGCGCGAGTGACGGGATTTTCCCGCGCCCTCGCCAACAGTCCACTGGACTGTTGGCCCTGGCACGGCGGTGCCGTCGCCCTGTTCAAAAATACAAAAAATGCCTGGCATCTAAAGATACCAGGCATTTTTTGTTGTGAATGTGATAAAAAGGATACCTTGCTTATAGAACTTACTTACTCTAAATCAGCGCCGTTGGAGCGGAGCACCTTTTGATACCAATAGAAGCTGTCCTTGCGGGTGCGGTCATAGCTGCCGTGGCCTGCATCGTCAGCATCCACATAAATGAAGCCGTAGCGCTTGGACATCTCCCCTGTTCCACCAGAGACAAGGTCTATGCAGCCCCACATCGTATAGCCAATCAGGTCAACGCCATCCAACGCGATGGCATCGTGCATTGCCTGAATATGCTGCCGCAAATAGTCGATGCGGTAGGGGTCGTGTACTTTGCCGTCCTCAAGAACATCCTTTGCGCCAAGACCATTTTCCACAACTATAATTGGGATCTGGTAACGCCCATAGACCTCATTCAGATAATGGCGCAGCCCCAGGGGATCGATTGTCCAGCCCCATTCAGAGGCCCGCAGATAGGGATTCTTTTCCGTGATAGTCAGATTTCCGAGCGTCCGATCGCCGCCGCCATCAGCAGAAATGCAGCCGGAGGAATAATAAGAGAATGAATAGAAATCCACCGTGCCGTTTTTGAGTTCTTCGGCATCGCCGGGTTGCCAGTCCAGCGTGATGCCCTCATTTTCAAAATGGCGCAGTGCGTAGCCAGGGTAAGCGCCGCGCACCTGCACATCACTGCACAGGAAAGTGTTCATCATCATGTTTTGCTGACAGGCAAAGGCATCCTCTGGCTTACATGTCAGTGGATAGTTGGCCTGGCCCAGGATCATGCAGCCAACTTTGTTTTCCGGGTCGATCTGGTGCGCCAGCTGGACCGCCTTTGCGGATGCCACCAACTGGTGGTGCAGTGCGTTGAAGCAGTCATTGATTTGTGCAGGTGTGCGCGGGCCGAAATCCATCAGCGGCTGACCATCCTCGGGCAGGATACCACCGGGAAAACCCAACCCGCTTGCCAGACCATTGATTTCGTTAAAGGTCAGCCACCAATGGACTTTGCCCTTGTACTCCGTAAACAGAGTACGGCAAAGATTCAGGTAGAAGTCAACCAGACGTCTGTCACGCCAGCCGCCGTAGTGTTCACACAGGTAATATGGCATTTCCAGATGGGAAATTGTGACCAATGGTTCGATACCGTATTTTTTACATTCATCAAATACGCTATGGTAGAACGCAATACCCTTGGGGTTCGGCGTAGTTTCATCGCCATGGGGGAACAGCCGCGGCCAGTTGATGGACAGGCGGAACATCGTAAAGCCCATCTCGGCAAAGAGGGCAATATCCTCTTTGTACCGATGGTAGAAATCCACTCCCTTATGGCAGGGGTAAAATACATCGGGCCGCAGTTCCTTGTGGAAAATGCGCGGGTTCTGGCGAGAACCGGCAGTCAGGTGGTCAACAAAACAGGCGCCTTTGCCATCCTTGTCCCAGGCACCCTCGCACTGGTTGGCGCTTGTCGCGCCGCCCCAGAAAAAACCTTGCGGGAAAGTGGTTTCCATCGTGCCACACTCCTTACTTTTCGATTTGATCAAGCGTCTTCTTCGGGTAGCCGAAGAAGTAGGTCACAACGCAGGATACAACAAAAGCGATTGCACAGGTGACCACTGCGTTGACAACCGAAGCGGTCGTATCGCCAAACATACCTAGGCAGGAAAGAAAGTTGGAAGCTGGCGGCAGCATATGGCAAGCTGTTCCGGTAAGGCCTGCATACAGGCCGGCGGCAGCGCCGCCGGCGAATAGGCCAATAAAGGGTGTCTTGTACTTCATAGCCAGGCCGTACAGACCAGGCTCGGTAACGCCGCCCAGGCTGGATGCCACAAAGTAACCGGCGGCCTCGGCACGGGCGCTTTTGTTTTTCAGTTTCAGGGCGGAAGCAAGGCACATACCCATAATTGTAAAGTTGGAGGTAACACCGCCCACAAAGAAGAATGGATCATAAGCTGTTGTCAAAAGCTGCACAGCGGAGAGTGTGCCCAAGGCAACATGCATACCGGAAATCGTCAGCACCAGTGAAAAGGCACACATCAGAACCAGAGCAACAAGGCCGAAGGTGTTATAGAAGGCCATGATAGCATCGCAGATCAGGTTGCCAAGGTAGTTGCCGATTGGGGCAAAGAAGCACAGAACAAACGGCAGAGAAACAACGAAGGTCAAAAACGGCGTAAAGCTGGTTTGCAGGACCTGCGGCAGCGCTTTTTTGAAGAATTTTTCAATTAGGCTGACAAACCATACGCTGAGCAGTGCCGGCATGATGGTAGAGCTGTAGTCGAACAGTGTGCAGGGAACGCCGTAAACGCTGAATGCAGGATTCTCGCCCCCTGCAAGGGCCAGCAGCGAAGGCTCGATAAGGATGGCACCGACCAGCATGCCCAGGATCGGTGTCATACCAAGCTTTTTGGCAGCGGTATAGCCAACAAAAAGCGGCAGGAAATAGAACGATGCGTTGTATACGGCAGTGAGGGCAACATAAAGGTTGCTGTCCGCAGCCATAAGGTTCAGCATATTGGGTCCGAAAATGACGGTGATGCAGCGGAACAGACCGCCAACCATCAGGACAGGTGCAACGGAGAACATCGAGACCGACAGATAATCAAGGATAGCGCTAAACACCTTTTTGACGGTGATCGGCTCCTTTTGCGGCTTGGTGTCCGGGTTTTCATCAATGGCAGCTTCCGGGGTAAGACCGGTTTCTGCACAGAATGCGTCATAAACCTTTTCAACGCCGGGTCCGATGATGATCTGGAACTGCTGCCCGACCTTGTTCACATTGATAACGCCGGGGATTGCTTTCACCTTGTCGGTATCAAACTTGCTTTCGTCTTGCAGATTCAGGCGCAGACGGGTCATGCAGTGTGCTGCAAAGGTGATATTGCTTTTACCGCCTATATTTTCAATGATGGCTTTTGCCAGCGCGCGATAGTCGGCATTTGCATTTGTTTTAGCCATAACGGCTGCCTCCTCACATTTTGTGGGGGCCTTGAAGCGGATCGTCAGACGACTTCGGCGCAGTTGTGCCGAAACAACACCTGGCAAGTTCTGTACAGCATCTTCCTCTGCCAGACCGGCATCCTTTAGGGTGACGTACAAGGAATCTCCCTGAAATTCACACAGACTGGTATTATCTTTGCCGCCAATCAGCGGAAAAAGCTGTTGTAAGAACTGTTCACGATCCATAACTTCACGGTCTCCTGTTTAAAATTATCTATCTGCAACCGTGTAGGTGCGCGCATACCCACGCGGAAACATTCTATATTATAATGGAAAGCTCTTTCAGGCTTCCTCATGGATTTGTACACGGTGGATATGCAGCATTAAGTAGAGAATTTCCTCTTTGCTGCACTGCCAGCTGTGTTCTGCTTGTAAACGCTGCGCCACTTCGGTGGCACATGCGTATATATCCGGGTATTGCCGGGCCAAATCTTCCAGCAGTTCCCCACTTCCGTCATGTGCCGGATTACCTGCCTGCAAGCGCTGCACCAGAAATTGCAGGTGCATGGCAAAACGGGCATAGCTGTAGCTTTCGCGGTCAAGGCTGATGTGGAGCTTTTGCTCTACAATGGCAGTGATTTCTTCCAACACATCCAACGCGGTAAGCATTGTGTGCAGGTCGCCGCTTTCCAGCTCCGCGCTGACAATATGCAGAGCGATGCTGCTGCCCTCGGCTTTCGGCAGAGATTCTTTGGTATGCTGGCGAACAATTTCCAGCGCCCGCAGCCCCAGCTCATATTCCTGCGGGTACAGGTGCTTTACATCGAATGCCAGCGGCATGGCCAGGCGAATTCCCTGTTGCTCTCGCTTGATGGCAAAGGCAATATGGTCTGCCAAGGTAAAAGGAAGATTCGGATTCAGATCGCATCCCAGGCTGATTTCCGCCTGTTCTATGATATCGGCCGAAGCAAGGACCACATCCTGCGGAAGGCTGCCAACAACATCAAAATATTTCGGGTCAACATCATAAAATGTGCGATAGACAACAGACATATCGGTAAGCTCATAGGGAAGCTGGCCAAAGCCGACCCCGCGCCCCAGAACGACCATTTCACGGCCGCGCTTATCCTGTGCCACTGCTGCATTGTTGTTGATCCTGCGGATGATTTTCAAAATAGATGCCCGCCTTTCTAGATAATGGCAACAAAAAAACCCCGGATGCAAACCACCACACCAAACAAAACCGCACAGTATACACTGCTGGCGCAAAGTCCGGCTGGTAGCGCCTCCCGAGGAGTAACGACCAGTTTTATTGTCTGCAAACAGAATAGCAGATTTAAAGGGAAATGTCTATTCTCAATTTTAACAAAGAAAAAGGTACTTTTTTGGTGCATACTTCCAAGGGGCGCTGTCAAAATCCAAGAGATCGGATATTCCCGCTGACTGGGAAGATAGGATCTTCCCATGCTCTCCTGAAAAAATGTGTACTAAAATGTGTGCTTGAAAAAGAAAAATGCCGTAGATTTCTACGAACCTACGGCATTTTTTGAATCTAAATGTGATAAAAATGATACCCGCTTTTATGGTTAATATAGTAGTGAAAATTCCGAATGTTTGGACAACATTGAAAATTATAGTATCAAAGAATCCTGTTGGATATGCGCGTTTTCTGCGTTGCAACAAACAAAAAAGCCCGTGACAGCATTTATGTCACAGGCTAAAAGTCGGAGTGACGGGATTCGAACCCACGGCCTCTTGGTCCCGAACCAAGCGCGCTACCAACTGCGCTACACCCCGG
>CAKUJT010000124.1 GCA_934661765.1 uncultured Senegalimassilia sp. | reverse complement strand
GGCTTGCGCATGGCAAGCCGCCCTCTTGCTTTCAGGGCAGGCAATGCGCCCTGGACGCGTCTGCGTTCTCTGTTTGCGCATGTGAACGCGCTTCTGCCCCCGGTTCGCACCTGCTTTTGGCTGCGAATGCGCCTGCGCCCCCCAGTTCATCCAACCGTGAACACACCTCCGTCCCCTGTTCATTTGCGGTCCAGGGATGTGCGGCGGGACGCGTCTAATCCCCGAACAGCTTGCTGAGCAGGCCTTTGCGGCGTGGTTTCTCCTCCCGGTACGACGCTTCGCCGGCCGTTGCCGTTTGGACGGCGCCCCCGTTGCCGCCGATGCGGACGATCTTGTACAAAAACGGCGATTTCGCGCACTTCACCTCGATGGGCGTTGCATGCACGGTGCTCTCGGCGGACAGGTAAAGTCCCGGGTTGAGCGGCGCCTGCACGTGGATCTCCTTCTTCTCGCTGAACACCACGGCGGCGGCGCGACCCGTTTGCCCGTTCACGGCTATGCGCACCTGCTCGCCATCGCGTCCATCCGAGGCGGGCCGATCGACGTAATAGACGGGCACAAGCATCAGCCCCGATGCGTGTTTGCGCACGCTGCGGTCCCATTGGCGCATGCTCTTCTGGCTGTATCCGAACGCCTTCTCGGCATCGTTTCCCGCAAGCGAATATGTCAGCTTGTCGATGACGGCGCTCTTCTTCAGCAGGCCTTCGACGGCTATGACGCGGAAATCGCCTTCCTGCATGGCGGGGTCGAACGGGGCCACCGTCGAGAAATCCCAGGGTTCGAGCAGTCCCATGAGCGGAATGTCGACGAAATAGGTCTTCGGCCATGCCCAATCGAGCACTTCGAAGTACACCTGCGATTCCTTGCCCGGCATCTTTCCGGGAAAAGACGCCATCATGCGCAGGTCGGCAAGCTCCACGGGCACATACGTGAGGGCCATCTGCTCCTCGATGGCCTTGTCCACGTCGTGTCCGGCGAAGGCGTTTGGATGTTGACGCACGAGCGCAAGGGCGTTCGCGCGCGCCTGCTGGGCGGATACGCGGCAGGGGAGGGCCTGCTCAGGGATGTATTCCGCCCCCGTGCCCATAGAAAGTCGCTTGCTGAACGTGCCGGGTTTGAGCAGGTCCGCAACACCGATCTTATTGCCGCACGAGGGGCACTCGAACACGCTTTGGGTGGATTTGCCCTCGAAGGCCGCCCCGCAAAACGGGCAGGGGACGCTCACGTGCTCGGCGTTTTGGAACTCATCGGCGGTTGCGGGGTCTTCCCATAACAGCCGCTCGAGCAGCGACATGTTGCGCCAGTAGGGCTTGTAGTAGTACCAGTCGGAATCCTGCGCGGGCTCAAGCTGCGAGACGTGCGTCAGCTTCAGCAGGCCGTCAACCACCTGAAGCGGCGTATGGCGGATGCCCATGGCGGGCGCCGGCTCCGGTCCGCCCTCGGCCCAGGGCGTGCTCGCCCCGCAATAGGCGCAATCGAAGCTGCGGGTTTGCTGGTGGGAGTACATGGGGCCGCCGCAGTTGCGGCATTTGATGGCGAAGAACCCTTCCATATAAGGCCTCCTTGGGCGTTGGGGCTGCTGTGTGCGAGTATGCCTGAGCCGCCGCGCCCGCGGCAAGCCCCACGCGGCCCAAAAAGCAGCACCTCCGGCAATGGAGCGGCCCATTTCGCGAAAACGCCCGGACGGCGCCGCCGCCGTTTCGTCGCCAAAGCGCGCATCGTCCTGCGTGAACATATCCATATTTCCCACGGGAATAGGCTGTTTGGAAGCCCTAGTGCGTTACTATGTGAACGTAACCTAATCACCTTTTGAAAGAGGCTCGCATCATGACGAAGCAATACGACATCTGCCTGTTGCCGGGCGATGGCATCGGCCCTGAGATCATCGCGGAGGGCGTGAAGGTCCTCAACGCCGTCGGCGCGAAGTACGACACGTGCTTCGATTGCAAGGAATCGCTTATCGGCGGCGCCGCCATCGATGCGAAGGGCGATCCGCTGCCGGCCGCCACGCTCGAAGCCGCGAAGGCGGCCGACGCCGTGCTGCTCGCCGCGGTGGGCGGGCCGAAATGGGATACCACCGATCCCGGAGCACCGCGTCCCGAGGCAGGCCTTTTGGGCATCCGCAAAGGCCTTGGCCTGTACACCAACCTGCGCCCCGTGCAGATCTTCGATGCGCTTGCAGGCGCTTCCACGCTCAAGCCCGAGGTCACCGAAGGTGTCGACCTCATGATCGTGCGCGAGCTCACCGGCGGCTTGTACTTCGGCAAGCGCGAGCGCTTCTACGACGAGGAAGGCGCCGGCACCGACGGCGCCAAAGGCCAGCGCGCCTACGACACGCTCGAGTACCGCGAGTACGAGGTGGAGCGCATCGCCCGCCAGGCGTTCGAGGCAGCCCGCAAGCGCCGCGGCAAGGTGACCAGCGTCGATAAGGCCAACGTGCTCGAGACCAGCCGTATGTGGCGCGAGATCGTGCACCGCATCGGCGAGCAGGAGTACCCTGACGTGCAGATCGAGGACCTGCTGGTGGACAACACCGCCATGCAGCTGATCAACCGTCCCGCCGACTTCGACGTGGTGGTCACCGAGAACATGTTCGGCGACATCCTCTCCGACGAGGCTGCGCAGATCACGGGCTCCCTTGGCATGTTGGCCTCCGCAAGCCTGGGCGACTCCACGGCGCTGTACGAGCCCAGCCACGGCAGCGCACCGGATATCGCCGGCAAGGGCATTGCCAACCCGCTGGCGCAGATCCTGTCCGTCGAGATGATGCTGCGCTACAGCTTCGGCATGAACGAGGCGGCCGATGATATCCGCCGCGCGGTCACCGAGGTGCTCGACGAGGGTTGGCGCACGGGCGACCTGAAGGACGCCTCGACGCCCACCGACAAGGTGGTCGGCTGCGCCGGCATGGGCGATCTGGTGGTCGCGCATCTGTAAGCGCCGAGCAGCGGGGAAGTTCCCGCTGCAACAGGTTCGCGGGGTCGCGATGCGGCCCCGTGCGGTAAACTGTTCGTGCGGATCGGCGCCGCGCCGCCGCACCCCTTCGACGAAAGGAACCTCAAATGGCCGATGACTGCCTGTTCTGCAAACTCATCTCCGGGGAGATCCCCACGAACAAGGTGTACGAGGACGATATCTGCTTCGCGTTCGACGACATCGAGCCCGAGGCCCCCGTGCACACCCTGCTCGTCCCGAAGAAGCACTATGACGACCTGTGCGACGGCATCCCGGCCGAGGTGCTCGGCCATATGCTGTCCGTGGTGCCGAAGGTCGCCGAGCTCAAGGGCGTGCGCGAGTCCGGCTTCCGCACGGTTATGAACACCGGCCCCGACTCCGCCGCAACGGTCAAGCACTTCCACATCCACATCCTGGGCGGCGTGAAGATGGGCCGCTTCACGTTCGAGAACTCCCAGCGCGTGGAGGGCTAGCGCCCGCAACCGCAACGCAATAGGCTTTGATCGCAGAACGCCGCTTGCCGAAAGGCGGGCGGCGTTTCCGTTTCGCCGCAGACGCTTCGCGGACGTAGCGTTACGCGTCCGGTTCAAAAGCCTCTTTCGCTGCAACGCATCTATCGACGATGAAAGCCGTCGACCAGCAGGTCGGCGGCTTTTCGCATACTCTGTTAAGCTATTCGCCAGCATTTGAAAGGATGGTTCAGCGTGCAAAAAGTTGCGGGAAAAGAAGGCTTGTGGCGGCTTGAGTCGCACGAGAAGCTATTGGGCGTGCGTTGCAAGGTTTTGCGCAACGCCGTGCCCGCGCTCGCCGACGGCACGGTTTTTTCCGGGGCGTTCGGCGTGGTGGGCGGCCGCGTGATGCGGCCGAAGCCGAAAAGCGGCGGCATGTACCTGGTGCATCTGGAGGGTGATTCCCCTAGCGACCAGGCCATGCGCATCGTGGCGTACCTGGACAGGTACGGGCGCGTGTTCGCCTGCGACGAGCCGCAGGTCGCGCCGCCGGCCCGCACGCCCGACATGGAGATTGCGCGATTCAACGACGTGGCCCAGGACGCAGTGAAAACCGCCGGATACGTGTATGTGCATGACGGCGAGGGCGACGCGGCGCGCTGCGTGGCGGCCTACAAGGGAACGGCCGATCTATATAAGGTATCGGACACGTGGTATCGCTTCGACGAATGCAAGGCCATGACTTACAAGGAATTCATGGCGCGCGCGTATTTCGCGCTGTGCTTCCGGCCGGCCATGGGCGCGCCCGCCGTTCCTAGCCGCGGCGTCATGGGCGTTCTCGACGCTTTGGGGCCTGAAAAGCCCTTCGAGGCGTTGCGCGAGCTTGCGGGCCAGGTTCAGCGCGCGGTGGCGGACCCTCAGCTCGAAGCGCCCGGCGCCGTCAAGCTTCTGCTGGAAAACCTTGAGCAAGCCGGCCTGTTCGCCATCCATGAGCGCGGCGTCTCCGATGAGGCCGTGCGCCTCGTGCGTTCCACGAAGTACGCGCACTTGGCCTATCTGGTCCGCAACCAGGAGGATGCCGACATCTCCGATCAGGAGCTGTGGGGAATCGAGGCGGCGCTCAACCGCTTCATCTTGTTATGCGAGCGCATGGGCGACCGCGCCGATGCGGCGGGGCTCGACGAGTGCCGTCAGGCCGATGCGCAGCTGTTCGTCGCGGTGGGCGAGCAGGACCTGGCGGGCGGCATGCCCGATGGCGCCCCGTCCGGGCACGAGGGCGGCGAATGGGGCGTGCGCTGCCGCTTGGCGCTGGCAATCGAGCAGCTGCGCCTTCCCGTGCGCGTGGATGTGGAGCTTGCGGGCGATATCGGCTCCGGTCAGGCGGCGTTTTGCCTGACCATGCCGCCGGAGGGCATGGCGCCGGGCGCTGCGAGCGGCGAAGAGGGGACGGCGCTTCCCTACGTTATGCGCGTGGGCCTGCTGCTCGCCGACCATGCTTTCGCCACCGAGCCGGGCATTGCCCAGGTAAAGCTGATGGCGTTCCCGCTGCCCGATCCGCAGGCGCCGCAGGATGCGCCTGCCGCAGGACCCAAGCAGGCTGTTCCCGCCGTGCTGGGCGCGCCGGCCGCGTCGGAGCAGTTGCGCGATTCCCGGGAAACGGCGCTGTTCGAGGTCGATCTGGACCGTGCGTTGTACGCTGAGCGCGGCGGTTTCAAGCAAGCTATCGCGGGCGATCCCCGTGAGCTGCTCGATGCCGCGGGAGCGCGTTATGACGTTGCCGACGCCCAGGTGCCGCGCCAGCGCGTGATGCACCCCGTGTTCGAGTCATGGAGCGCCGATGACCAGGCAGGCGAGCTTCCGACGTGGGCGCAAGGGCCCCTGGGCGCGAGGTGCGAGCGCGATCTCGATATCGAATACGACACGGCGTATCGCCGCATGGCCGAGGGCCTGGCGGATTCGCTCGTGGAAGCGCAAAGCGCCACCGAGGCCATCGCCGCCGTGCGCCGCGTGCAGTCCGCCGCGCTCGACGCGAAGGACGAGCGCGCCGTCTCGGCGTGCACGCGCCTGATGGCCGCGCTTGCCGAGGGCTCCATCGACGCCGCCGATCAGAATGCGGTGGTGGGGCGCTTCCTGGGCGAGGACCGCTGCCTGGTGGCGCTCGGCCGCGTGCATTCGCTTGCCGAGACCGATCCCGCAGCCGCCGTGGAGGCGCTCACCGGCGCCATCGCCGAGGCTCAGCTGCTCGACGGTTTCGCCGACGGCTCCCAGGAGGTGTACCGCGCGTTCGACAGCTACAGCGCCAAGGTGCTGTACAACGTTTCCCGTGCAACGCAGTCGGTACCGCGTGACAGCGAAGCGGATGCGGCGAACGAGGCGGGCGAGGGTCCGGCATCCGACATCGTTGCGGTCCCCGATGCCGCTGCCGACGCCGGCAAGCGCGTGCGCGTGGTGCCCGACTCGTTCTACCTGTGCCACCTGGAGGTCACGCACCTGTTGGAGCGCTCGTTCGAGCGCGCCGACGAGGCGTTGCGCTACGGCCGCGCCGCTGTGGCCATGGGCCCGTCGTGCGCCATGGGCTACCGGGTGCTCGGGCGCGCCTATATGCTGCAAGGCGATATGGGACGCGCCTTCGATGTGCTGCGCGCGGGTCTTCGCGTCTCCCTGCAGCCTACCGACATCGCGCTCATGTACTACCAGCTGGGATACGTGATGTGGAAGCGCGGCAGCGCCGAAGCGGGCGTGGCGTGCTATCTGAAAGCGGTCGAGACATCGCCGTCCATCGCCATGCAGGCCACGGCCGAGCTGCGCGAGCTGGTGACCGAGACCGGCGCATCCATCCCGCCGGCAGGTGGCGTGGAGGCGGCCCTTGCCGCCGAGGGAATCCCTTGCGCGCCCGCGTCCGAGACGCTCGACGTCATCGATGCGGCCCTGTCCGCCGCCTGCGATGCCGGCCTTGCGAACGTGGCCCGCAGCCTGCTCGCCACGCGCCTGCGCCATCGTCCCGACGATGCGCTCATGGGAGTGCTGCGCAGCTTCGGCGAGCCCGCGTAACGTCGCTCGCCGCCGCTTGTGGGCAACCGCTGCGCTTGCCTGCCCGCGCCGCAGCCGCGCTGTCTGCGTGCAACCGACGCGCCCGTCTGCGACCCTCGCCGCGCTGATTGCGTGGGGCTGCGGCAGGCGGGCCGCTGCGTGGCAATGTCTGCGTTACAATGCAAGGGTTAACCGTTTTCAACCGTCCGCACCATCGGAACGTAAGCTATTGGAAGTAAGGAACCGTCATGGCAATCAACTCCCCGGAGGGAACGCGCGATCTTCTG
>CAKUJT010000123.1 GCA_934661765.1 uncultured Senegalimassilia sp. | reverse complement strand
GGAGAGCCTCATCACCTACGTCACCGACCGCAAGGGACACGATATGCGCTACGCCATCGACCCCACCAAGATCCACAGTGAGCTGGGCTGGCTGCCGGAGACGAAATTCGCCGACGGCATCGACAAGACCATCGAGTGGTATCTGACACACCGCGACTGGTGGGAGAACATCATCAACGGCGAGTACCAGCACTACTATGAGCGAATGTATGGGAACCGATAAGCCGCTGATCTCCATTCTGCTGGCGGTGTACGAGCCGCGGATGGATTGGCTGCAAGAGCAGCTGATGAGCCTGAACGAGCAGACTTATCCAAATCTGCGGCTGTATATCCGGGATGACTGCTCGCCTGCCGCGTCCTATGCGCAGGTGCGCGCCTGCGCGCAGGAGTGTATCACGAGCTTCCCCTATTCCATTACGCGCAACGAGGAAAATCTGGGCTCCAATGGCACCTTCGAGCGGCTCACCATGGAGGCTGAGGGCGACCTGTTCGCCTACTGCGATCAGGACGATATATGGCTTCCGGAAAAGCTGACGGTGCTGCAGAAAGCGATGGAACGGGAGCAGGCGCTGGTGGTCTGCTCGGATATGTATATTATCGACAGCAGCGGAAAGCAGGTGTCTGACAGCCTTGCCAAGGTGCGCCGGCATCACGTCTTTCGCAGCGGGCGAGATCTGGCAGAGGGCCTGCTGGTCAGCAACTTTGCCGCAGGGTGTACGATGCTGGTTCGGGCGGAATCCGCTAAGCAGGCGGTTCCGTTCTGTCCGTATATGGTGCATGACCACTATATCACCTTGTTCTGCGCGGCGAGAGGCATGGTGTATTCCTCACCGGAAAAAACCATCCGCTACCGCATCCACGGTGGGAATCAGACCGGCCTGATGGCGGGGGTCACAGGTAAAACCAGCTACGGAAAGGAACGGATCGAGCCCATGCTGGCCCGGATGCAATGGCTGAAGGAGCACTTCGCCTGTGATAAGAAATTGGAGGCAGCCATAGACGACGCGCTCCTTTGGGCGCAGGCAAGGAAGCAAAACTGGCTTCATCGCGGCGGAAGCAGGACGGTATGGAAATATCGGAGGTTCAGCCCGCTGACGTCGATGGGCGAGATATTTCTGAAATTTGCGCCGGACAGCTTGTTCGTGAAGGTCATTCAGTTGATCAAAGTAAATCGTATATAAGGGGATCGGCATGAGGGTATTGGTTACTGGCGTCAGCGGCCAGCTGGGTTATGACATGGCGCGGGTGCTGGCGCAGCGCGGAATAGAATACCGGGGCACGTCATCCAAAGAGCTGGATATTACGGACCGGGCAGCGGTAGAGCATCTGATGCAATCATACCGTCCGGATGCAGTCATCCACTGCGCGGCCTACACCAAGGTCGATCTGGCGGAGGATGAGCCGGAGCGGTGCTGGGCGGTCAATGCAGACGGGACGCGCAATCTCGCGGCCGCCTGCCGGGAGATCGGTGCGAAGATGCTGTATATCTCCACGGACTATGTGTTCCCGGGTACAGGTGAGCAGTTCCGCCGGACGGATGACCCGGTAAGCCCGGTAAACACGTACGGCAGAAGCAAGCTGGCCGGCGAGCTGGCTGTGCAGAGCCTTTTGGAGACGTACTTTATCGTCCGCATCTCCTGGGTTTTCGGAAAAAACGGGAATAATTTCGTTAAAACGATGCTCCGTCTGGCAGAAACCAGAACGGAGCTGACGGTGGTTTGTGACCAGATCGGTTCACCGACCTACACGGCGGATCTTGCGCCGCTGCTGTGCGATATGGTGCAGACGGAGCGATACGGCATCTACCACGCCACCAATGGGGGTACATGTGCATGGTCGGAGTTTGCAAAGGCGATTTTTGAGCTGGCGGACAAGCAGGTAACGGTATATCCCATCCCCACCAGCGCGTATCCGACGAGAGCGGTGCGGCCGCTGAATTCGCGGATGAGCAAGGAATGTCTGCACAGCAACGGCTTTCAGGAGCTGCCGGAGTGGAAAAACGCATTGGCGCGATATTTGAAGGAGATCACCGGGGAAGCATGAACCTACAATCATTGAAGAAAAAGTGCGGGATCGCGTTGGCGCTCTATGTGGTCGCGGCGATGCTGTTCTATTGGATCGGCGGCGACCAGCTGCGGTATCGGGACAGCTTTACCGATATGCTGACGCCCGGCGAACCGGTGGGCGAGATCACACAGGACACCGTCATTACCCAGCAGATCCGCGTGAACGGGCGGTTGATGGGCATTACCCTCCGCGGCGCGACGTATGCGCGCCAGAATCAAGGGACGCTGGTCATAGAGATTTGCTCAGATGGGCAGACGCTGGACAGCCGGCGCATCGCTATCTCCGGTCTGGCTGACAACGAGAATTTCTCCGTTTCCTTTGCGCCGGGCATCTCTGTGCCGGGCGGCATTGCAACGGTACGGATCACCGCACCGGACTGCACAGCAGGGAACGCCGTCACGCTGTACAGCGGCACTACGATGTCCACCGTCAGAAATCAAGTGGCGATCCAACTGGCGGAGGACGAGCGGGTGAAGGTCAACGGCGCCGCACAGGCCGGCGCGCTGTGTATGGAGGTACACAGCCGCGAGGCGCTGTGGTTCGGCGCGCATTATTGGCCGCTGGCCGCGGCAGGGCTGGCTGTGCTTGCCGGGTATTGCCTGTATCTGATCCGCGGATTTCAGAAGGGAAAGCAGCTCGCCGTTCTGCGCGTGTCTGCGGCGTTCAGCAAGTATGGCTACCTCATGAGGCAGCTTGTTTCCAGAGACTTCAAGACGAAATACAAGCGCTCTGTCCTTGGTGTTCTGTGGAGCTTTTTGAACCCGCTGCTGACCATGACGATGCAGTACATCGTTTTTTCCACACTGTTCAAGTCGGATATCCCGAACTTTGCGGTGTATCTGCTGACCGGTATCGTTTGCTTCAGCTATTTCAGCGAAGCGACGTCCATGTCCCTGACCTCTATCGTGGGGAATGCCCCCCTGATCACGAAGGTCTATGTTCCCAAGTATATCTATCCGCTGACGCGTGTGATGTCCTCCACCATCAATTTCGGACTCTCGCTGCTGCCGCTGCTGGCAGTTCTGCTGATCACACGGACACCGATCCGCCCGGCGATCCTGCTGCTCCCCTTCGGTGTGTTTTGCCTGTTTGCACTGGCACTGGGCGTTGGAATGCTGCTGGCGGCAGCCATGGTGTTTTTCCGGGACACCCAGTTCCTGTGGGGCGTGGTCAGTATGCTCTGGATGTATGCGACCCCGATCTTCTACCCGGAGAGCATTATCCCCGCACGGTTCATGCTGGTCTATAAGCTGAACCCGCTGTACCACATTATCCGGTTTATCCGAACGATCCTCATCAACGGCGTCTCTCCGGAGCCGAAGGCATATGCCCTGGCGCTGATCGCGTCCGTAGCACCGCTGATCATCGGGAGCATGGTGTTCAAGCGGACACAGGATCGCTTCGTCCTCAACATTTGATAGGAGTAACACTCGTGATAATTCGTGCGAATGACATATCGATGCGGTATCTCATGACCTATGACCGCATCCAAAGCATCAAGGAGTACGTTGTGCAGCTGCTCCGGGGGAAAATCAAATATGAGGAGTTCTGGGCGCTGAAAAACGTCAGCTTTGAGGTGGAGCGCGGCGAGGTGGTCGGCATCATCGGCCACAACGGAGCGGGCAAATCCACGCTGCTGAAGGTGATCTCCGGCATTTTGAAGCCGACCGGCGGATCGCTGGAGGTCCACGGAAATGTCGTCCCCATGCTGGAGCTGGGCAGTGGCTTTGACCATGACCTGACCGGCCGGGAAAACATCTTCTTGAACGGATCGATCCTCGGATACAGCGAGAAGTATCTGAAGGAGAAGTACGAACAGATCGTGGAGTTTTCCGAGCTGGGAAAGTTTATCGACGTCCCTATCCGCAACTATTCCTCCGGCATGCTGATGAGGCTGGCGTTCTCCATTGCGACAGTCGTACAGCCGGAGATACTGATCGTAGACGAAATTCTGGCGGTAGGTGATGCCGCCTTTCAGGAAAAAAGCAAGGCCCGGATGCTGGAGCTGATGAGCGGCGGCACAACGGTGCTGTTTGTATCCCACAGTCTGGAACAGATCCGGGAGATGTGCGACCGGGTCATCTGGCTGGAGCATGGCCAGATAAAGGCGATAGGCGCAACAAAAGAAATCTGCGATGCGTATGAGGCATCGCGCTGAGGTGCATATGAGCGAGCTTTACAACGCGGCGTATTACCATAGCGGCTGCGGCCCGATCCCCTACGAGGAGCCGGAGCATTGGGTCAATTTCTTTGGCATGATCGCAGATCGGATCGTGGCGGACATACACCCGGAGACGGTGCTGGATGCCGGCTGCGCCATGGGGTATCTGGTAGCGGCACTGCGGGATCGGGGCGTCGAGGCCTACGGCGTCGACATCTCTGCGTATGCCATTTCAAAGGTACGGGAGGATGTCCGTCCCTTTTGCAAGGTAGGCTCTCTGACAGAGCCGCTGCCCGCCGGACTGCCGGACAGGTACGATCTGGTCGTGACAATAGAGGTACTGGAGCATTTGTATGCGGAAGATGGCAGGCAGGCGATCCGGAATCTCTGCCAGCTTACGGATAAGGTGCTGTTCACCTCTACTCCCGACGATTTTACCGAGCCTACCCACGTGAATGTACAGCAGCGGGAATATTGGTGCCGGGCTTTCTTTGAAAACGGCTTTATGGATGACATCAATTATCGTCCGACATATCTGACCGCCCATGCGCTGCTGTTCCGGCGCAGCGCAAACATCGAGCGGCAGGTCGAGGATTATGAGCGGAACATCCGGATTTCCGAGTGTGCGCGGCAGCAGGAAAGTGCGCGCTGGAACAAGGCGGTAGAGGACAAGGAGCGGCACATCCAGAATATTACGGCGCTGCACGCGGCGGAGAATGCCGAGTGGGCCAACAAGCAAAACGAGTGGCTCCAGGAGAAGCAGCAGCGGGAGGCTGCGGCCGCAGCGGAGATAGCGCAGATGCAGCAGGCGCTGCGCAGTAAAGAGGCGGAATGTGAGGCGCGGACAAATGCGCTTCTGACAGAGCTGACCTCCTATAAGGAGCAGTGTCACGAGACGGCTGAGCGGTGTGAGGCGCTGGAAGCAGATTTGGCGCACTGTGAGACGCAGTATCATGCGGCTTCCGAACAGTGTAAGGAGCTGTCGGCGGAGCTGGCTCACTACAAGGAGCACTACCAAGCGGCGATCGGCCAGCGTGAGGCGCTGAAGGTACAGCTGGCGGATAGCCAGTATGCGTACAGTGTGATCTCCAACGCGTTTTTCTGGAAAATCACAAAGCCGTTCCGCGTATGCCTCGATGCGTTAAAGCGCATTTGCGGAAAGGTGACATTCTTCCGCCTGCTGGGCAAGGGGCTTCGGTGTCTGCACCAGAACGGCTGGCGCTATACATGGCGAAAAGTAAAAAACAAGCTGACGCACCGGCAGGAATTTACAGCCCTGGCCAATAAGCCCCTTTTCACCGACGAAGAACTGGAGCACCAGAGAAACACGGTGTTTCCGCGGAGCATCAAGTTCAGCATCGTCGTGCCCCTCTATAACACCCCGGAGAAGTTTCTGCACGAGATGATCCGGTCGGTCATCGACCAGACATACGCAAACTGGGAATTGTGCATGGCGGACGGCAGCGACGCGGCCCATGACAGCGTGGAGAAGATCTGCCGTCAGTATATGCGGAAGGACCCGCGGATCAAGTACCGGAGGCTGGAACAGAATCTGGGCATTTCCGGGAACACAAACGCCTGTCTTGAAATGGCGGCAGGGGACTATATCGGGTTGTTTGACCACGACGATCTGCTGCATCCGGCAGCCCTCCATGAGGTGATGCGGGCGATCTGCGAACAGGATGCAGACTTTATTTATACGGATGAAAACACCTTCCACGAAAAACCGGAGGACGCGTTCTGCCCGCACTTCAAGCCGGATTACGCCCCGGATACGCTGAGAAGCTACAATTACATCTGTCATTTTACGGTGTTCTCCAAGGCGCTTTTGGACGAGGTCGGCACATTCCGCGGGGAGTTTGACGGCAGCCAGGATTACGACATGGTCCTGCGGCTGACGGAGAAGGCCGCAAGGATCGTGCATATCCCGGAGATCCTGTACTTCTGGCGTGCGCACAGCGGCTCCGTGGCGGACGGTATCTCCGCGAAGCCGTACACGCTGGATGCCGCGCGAAGAGCCCTGCGTGAGCATCTGGATCGGGTCGGTCTTGCCGGCGAGGTGGAGGATTCATCGATCCCGTCGACATATCGGATCAAATACGCGATCTCCGGCTGCCCCAAGGTGTCTATTGTTATCCCCAATATGGACTATGTGGATACGCTGAGAACCTGCATTTCCTCCATTCTGGAGAAGACCACCTACAAGAACTTTGAAATAGTCATTATTGAGAACAACAGCAAGGAGAAGGAAACCTTCGCCTACTATGACGAGCTGAAAAGCGATCCGCGTATTCAGGTCGTGACCTGGACGGGGAAGTTCAATTACTCCGCGATCAACAATTTCGGGATCCGGGAGGCTGCCGCAGGTGAGTATATACTGCTGCTGAACAACGACATAGAGGTCATTACGCCGGATTGGATACAAGAAATGCTGATGTTTGCACAGCGCTCTGACGTCGGCGCGGTGGGAGCGATGCTCTATTATCCCGATGATACGATCCAGCACGCCGGTGTGATCC
>CAKUJT010000122.1 GCA_934661765.1 uncultured Senegalimassilia sp. | reverse complement strand
GCGGCGAGTGGCATAATGCCGCTCGCCGCTTCGCGTGCAGTCTTCAACATGTCGCCAGCGCGTGACGGGCGAGCGACGATGGATTGCTCGCCCTTTTTCGTTTCAGCGCGCCGTTGTCGACGATTCCATCGAGCTGCCGGCGGAAGCTTCCGGGGTCGTTTTCAGACTCGCGTAGGGGCTTTACCAGATTCTGACTTGCGTAACTGTGCATAGTGTATATATACTGTGCTTACCGGTTATATACACGAAAGGCCGACCGTGGACATCATCATCTCGAACACCAGCGACAAGCCTATCTACGAGCAAATCTCCTCGCAGATCAAAAGCCAGATACTCTCAGGCGCTTTAGCGTGCGGCGAAAAGCTCCCTTCCATCCGGGCATTGGCGAACGGCGTTGGCGTGAGCGTCATTACCACCAAACGCGCCTATTCCGATTTGGAAGCGGAGGGATTCATCGAAACCGTGCAGGGCAGGGGTTGTTTCGTTGCTTCGGGCAGTCATGAGATGCTGCGCGAAGAACAACTGCGTCGCGTTGAGGAGTTGTTGGAGAAGGCTACTAGGCAGGCGTTTGACCTGGGGGTTTCGCGTGCTGAGCTGCACGAGATGCTCGATTTGATCGTAGACGGGGAATCCGAGTAACGCGGGAAAGGGGAAGCTTCATGACGAATCTTTTGGACATACGGCACGTGAGTTGCAACTTGAGCGACTCGTTCGCATTGCGCGACGTGAGCCTTGCCGTTGCCCCTGGCGAAATCGTCGGCTTCGTCGGCGCGAACGGGGCGGGCAAAACTACGATGGTCCGCGTGGCCTTGGGCTTGCAGCACATCGGCGCGGGCGAGATCGAGCTATTCGGCGAGCCATTCGGGGCCGATGCTTCGGACCAGGTCCAACGCGCTGTTCGCTCTCGTATCGGCGTGGTGCTCGACACGTGCCCGTTTCCTTCGGAGCTGCGCGTCGGCCAGGTGGTGACATGCCTGAAACCAGCGTTCTCGCAATGGGACGATTCGCTGTTCGACGGCCTTGTCGCGCAGTTCGCCATAAGTCCGAAGACGAAGGTGAAGGAGCTTTCGCGCGGTATGGGCATGAAGTTGCAGATTGCGGTAGCCCTTTCGCATGGCGCCGATCTGCTGCTTCTCGATGAAGCAACAGCAGGTCTCGACCCGTTGGCTCGCGACGAGATCCTTGACATGCTGCGGGAGTTTGCGGGCGACGGTGAACGCGGTGTGCTGCTCTCCAGCCATATCACTTCCGACCTGGAACGTGTTGCCGATCGTATCGTGGGCATCGATGCAGGGCGGATCATCTTCGACGTGCCGCGCGAAACCATTACCGACACCGCGGGTATCGCGCATTGTGCAGCCGATCAGGTAGCGGAAATCCTCGAATGCGTGCCGGGTGCGCGTGTGGTCAAGCGCGAGTTTAGCTGCGATGTGCTCGTGCCGAATCGTTTCGAATTCGCGCAGGCGTTTCCCGAGGTTGTCTACGATCGCGCAAATGTGGGCGACTATTTGCACTTCATGTTGAAAGGGGGCCGCTGATGTTGGCTTCTGTGAAATCGGAACTGGCAATCATCCGTACTATGGCTCCGGTTTTGACGGTGACGATCGTGTTCGTGTGCGCGTTTATGTGCTTTGGAATGGGGTCATACGCCGGGGCGTCTGCGGCATGTGCGATGGTGCCCATACTCGTCATGTTCTCGCTGTTGGGTTACGACGATCAAAACGGATGGCTGCGTTATCGCGCCGCGCTTCCGCTCGCGCGTCGGGATATCGTTGTCGGGCGTTACTTAGCGATCGTTGCTTGTTCGTCGGTTGCGCTGGTTGCCCTGTTTGCGGTCACCATGGCATGCGTTTTAGCGTTTCCTGCTTTGGGGATCGGGATGGAGCAGACTTCGACGCCCGAAATCTTTTCGGCGTGCGTGGCTTCCACGGCAATCGTATTAGTTCTTGTTGCTATTGCTCAACCATTTTCGATAAAGTTCGGCGGCTCGAAAGGTGTGCGTTATATCGGCTGCGCGCTCATGTTCATCGGGTGTCTTATCTACGTTGCCTCGCAATTCGCCATGCCTGAATTGTTCACTGGTTTGGAGGATTTGGTGTCCCAGCATCCGGTTGTCTCGCTGATTGCATTGGCTATCGTCTCGTTGGCGATCTATGCGGCAAGCTGCATGCTCAGCATCCGCATCTTCGAGAAGAAGGATGTTTAACTGTTCTTTGAGAGTGGTTGAGCGCGATGCTTTTGCGGTGGCGAACGAAGGTCGTGGCGTTCGCCCGCCGCGTTCAGGCGGAGGCTGCAAGATATGAGCAGCGTCGTGAAATCAAAGAACGGAAATCGTGGTTGCTCATCGAAGTTTTGCCCGTTTCTCCGGTTACGTGCGGATGGTACGATGTTTCTGCCGTCATTCCTTAAACCTAGCTTTAGGTCAAACACTCCCGAAAGGAAACCGCCATGTATACGATCGGGCAGGTCTCAGAGATGTTCGACATCCCGGTATCCACGTTGCGTTATTACGACAAGGAGGGCCTGTTCCCCAACCTAGAGCGCGCAGGCAACATCCGCCGGTTCGGCGAAGGCGAGCTTGAGCTGCTCCGCGTCATCGAGTGCCTCAAGAAGACAGGCCTCGAGATCAAAGACATCAAGCGTTTCGTCGACATGGTCCAAGAGGGCCCATCCACCTACGCCGAGCGAAAGCAGCTTTTCGAGGCGCGCAAAGCTCGGACTGAGCAGGAAATCGCCCGCCTTCAAAAGGCGCTTGCCATGGTGAAGTTCAAGTGCTGGTACTACGAAACCGCCCAAAACGACGGCGGGGAAGAGCGCCTTGCCAAGATAATCCCCGACGGCCTGCCCAAGGACATCCGCGAACTCTACGACCTGGCGCACAGTTGATTGAGCGCCAGGTCCGTCCTCGAATGCGCTGTTGTATTCGAGGGCTAAGACTTCCCGAGCTTGTGGATGTGCCGGACAATCCTCGTAAAAACTTTGCCGAAGTTGCCGCAAAATTCCGTGACGTTCCCGCAAGCTCCATTCCTGTTGCCGGGTAGGACATCTTGGAAGGTGCGTTTTTCGGCTCCTGATAATCGGCTGGCGAATGCACCCAGCTCAATGACCGTTGTCCTGAGGCGCGTTTAAGGACGGGGCTGTGAGTTTTGCGAGCTGTTATGACGCTCGAGTTTCTCGGCAGGCGGCGCATTCGCTCGATGCGCCGCCTGTTTTCCTAAAGTCCGAACTCCTCTTGAAGCAGCTTGGCGAAATCGGCTTTAGGGTCGGCGGCTTTCGCCAATAGCTCGTCTTTGCGGTCGCGGTTTAGGCGCTTGAAGCGGTACTCTGCGCTCATGGCGTCGTGCTTGGTGGCGAATTCGGCTACGGCCAGTAGGTTCAGCGGCCCGCGCCCGCGCGTGTACTTCGCACCCGTGCCCGCTTGATGCGCGGCGAATCGCGCCTGCACGTCAGGGGAGTACCCGGTGTACAGGCTGTCATCTGCGCACTCGATCACGTACATGAAATGGTGTTTGCCCGTTGCGGGGTTTGCGTTGCCTTGCTGCTCGGTTTCGGATGCGTCCGGCGTCTCCGCAAGCGACTCCTTGTCGTCTTGCGACGATACCCGGCGGTCGAACGCCGCTGCAGTGCGATCTGGCATTCCCGCGCACGTCTTCTTGCCGTTTTGCGGCGATATCGAGTGGCCGGTCGCCCCTGCCGCGCCGCCTGCTTCTGTGGAATCTGCGGTCCGCGAGGTGCCAGAGGTTCGCTTCGCTTGTGTATTCGCAGCGCTTTTGCTCTGGGTCCGCGCTTTGCTGTTTTGCGCGACCGCGCAATCGCTGTCGGAGGCAAGCTCTTTCCCCAGCTCGGCGGCAAGCTTTGGCAGCAAATCAGCCATCGTGGCGTCGATGGTGTTCTTTTTCAGCTGGCACTCCCAGATCACGTGCACGCGCCAGCCCATCTCCTCGAGTTTGCGCACATTATCCGCGTCGCGCTCGACGTTTCGGGCGAACTTCGCTTCCCAATACTCGACGTTCTTCTTCGGCGAACTCGGTTTGCAATGCGGGCAGCGATGCCAAAAACACCCTCTCACCTCGACTGCGACGCGTTTGCCCGGCCACGCGATATCGGGATGTCCGGGCACCTTCCATTGCAGCCGGTAGCCAGTCAGCCCCGCTTTCCGCAAGCGCTCGCGCACCAGCAGCTCGGGCTTCGTGTTCGCCCGCTTGTTGCCTTGCATGCTTTTGTGCACCGCGTAGTTCGATGCGGGTGGGGAAGGGACGCGCACGGTGACGATGTCGACGCGGCTTTCGCCGGTCGTCGCTACATTTCCTGCGCCGTCGGCCATCAAGCACGTCGCGGAGTCCGCGGCGATGTCGCCCGAACGGGCGGCTTGGCGCTTGTTATTCATCCCATTTCCGCTCGATCGTTTCGCCACCTGGGCTTTCGCAGTTACGAATCCGCGCTTGATGCTGCTCGGCGACGGGACCTCGCCCAGCGTTCCGGTTTCCGCGGCCTCTAAAAGCGGCAGCAGCTCCTCTTGCCAGCGTGCGGTTAGACGCTCCAGCTGCCAAGCCGCGTTCGCGGGGCTTGTCGAGGGAAGCACGTGCGCAGCAAGCCCCACTTGCCATTGCAGGTAGCGCTTGTACAGCCGTCCGGCTGTGCCGCCGTTGCAAATCACGGCGCCGATATGCGCTTCTTCCAGCACGCGCTCCACCTGCGCGGGGACCACGTTCTTGATGCTCGCGTCGCTCGATCCCTTGATGTCGCACGAGGCTATGACATCCCATAAGGCGATGCCGTGCTCAAGCAGTAGCTGCTTTTTCGTCGTAATCGACTCCTCAAGCGTCAAAGGCCGTCCGTCGTCGCTCAATCCGCCCTCGTTTTGCGGCACGGGTTCGCCCAGGCATGCGGCCATCACACGCCAAAAGCGGTTTTGCGGGTTGCCGTAGTAAAACGCGTTCTCGCGCGAGAGGACCGAGGGAAACGACCCCAGCACCAAAATCCGCGAACGCTCGTCGAACACGGGCTCAAACCCATGCGATATATGTTGGTAACTTGCCATGCGCCCCAGTATAGCGAATAGGGGAGCGCCTCCGGCTTGTCCCCGCAACACGCCGACGATTCGCTTAGCCACCGATCTCGGCTAGTTCGATGACGCTTGCCGGCTGGGCCGTTTATCAGGCTCGCCCCCTTTATTGCGCCGACAGCGCTCGTAGGCACGCCGCGCGCTTTTGCGGCTCTCCCGGCAAAAGCCGTCGCGTTCGCATCCCTTACGCGGGATTCTCATGGATCATGATGTGCTTCACGGTGGGGAACCGCTGCTCGACGGCATCGTGGGCGCGCTCGGCTATCGCGTGGGCGTCCACCAGTCGTAGCTGCCCGTCAACGGCGATCTCGGCGTCTACATATACCTTGTTGCCGAACTTGCGCGTGCGAAGTGCGTCGATGCGCATCACCCCGTCCTGCGCCAGGATGCAATCGCGCACCTCGAGCTCGAACGTGGGCGCGCACGGCGTGTCCGTCACTTTATCCACCGCATCGCGCAGCACCTCGAAGGCCACTTTGAAGATGATCAGGCAGATGACGATGGACGCCAGCGGGTCGCACACGCCCCAGCCGAGCATGGCGCCGCCGATGCCCGCAAGGGCACCCACCGACGACAGCGCATCGGAACGGTGATGCCAGGCGTCGGCCATGAATGCGTCGGAGTTCATGATGCGCGCCCAGTGCCGCGTATACCAGAACATGCCCTCCTTCGCGACGATGCTCACCACCGCGGCGGATAGCGCCAGCCAGCCGGGCGCCGTCGCGTGCTCGTATGCGCCCGTCGCGATTGACTGGATCGAGGCGAACCCGATGCCGGCGCCCGTCGCCGCCAATATAAGGCCAAGCGCCATGGACGCCAGGCACTCGAAGCGTTCGTGGCCGTAAGGGTGGCTCTCGTCCGCATCGCGTTGCGAGATCCTTACGCCCAGGAACGCGATGGCGGTGGCGAACACGTCGGACAACGAGTGCACGGCGTCCGAGACCATGGCCGCCGAGTTGCCGAATATGCCCGCGAACAATTTGAACGCCGACAATGCCACGTTGCCGGCAACCCCTACGATGGCAAGCTTGTTCGCGATGCGCTTCTCATCAAGCGCCGAATCGGCGGCTTCGTCCGCCGCTGCGCTATTTGTACGCTTTCCTATATCCATCATGCCGATCCTCCTGCATCGCCTGCCGCACGGTCTTCCAGCCCGCCGGGCGGCAAGGCGCTTTTGAAATAAACCCATACTAAGCACGCGCACCGGGTATGTCATCGGTGACTTGCGGTTCACGAGATTTTTTAACAATAGAAGGCATGTTCTGGGCGGTTTTGCGCAGAAGCGGGCAAAAGCAGCGCCCGGTTCCCTGCCTTGTGTCGCCATCGGCGCCGGCTCCTGATTCGGAAAGCGCGCCTGGGAGCGCCGCTCGTTCTTGCCCCCTAATCAGAAGCCCGGCCGCGTCAACCCCTTGTTGCGAAAGTGTCGCGAAACCTATGCGTTTGCCGCCCCTTTCGCCGAAATCCGCATCGTTTTCGATGGTGGAAAACCACTGTCGAAATCGCTTCCGAAAAATGCCGCTTTACGAATGACGACCGGGGGTTTCGCGGTTTTCTAGCCATGGTGGAAAACAACCCCCATACCCCCATCCATGGATTTTTCAGCGGAATAAAACACAACATATTGGGGCGAAATGACGTATGATAGGGACACCGACCAAGCGACCCGAACGCACCGAGGTCGCAAATTTTCACGAAATTTCCGAACGCGCAGGTCATGCCCTGTGTGGCCTTTTGCGCTCGGATGAAGGTA
>CAKUJT010000121.1 GCA_934661765.1 uncultured Senegalimassilia sp. | reverse complement strand
TGTCCGCTCGCGTGATGGAGCTTCTGGCCGAGGCCAAGCCCACCGTCGGCGGCGAGATCCAGCTGACCGACGCGCTCGATGCGGTGCTCAAGGAGGAGGAGATGTACGCGCTCGTCATCGATCCGCAGGACGGTTTCGACACCGGCACCGTGGAAAGCTGGCTGGAGACGAACAACATCCTGTTCGAGCGCAAATACGGCAAGAAGGCCTAAGACCTTTGGCGAAAACCTGCGACGGTTCGGCCGCCCGGTGATGCACCGGGCGGCTTTTTCGTTGCAGGGGGGGCGGATGATTCGGCTAATGGGAAAGGGACGGTTGTGGAAGGCGATAGCCGTCATTCGGCTTGGGAGAGCCGGTGGTGGTCGTGGATGATCGCTCGGCGAAAGGAGCGAGCTTATCGCGTGAACATACTTCCGTCCCCTGTTCGGAAAAAAGGAGCGGCCCTGGCAGGAAGGGGAACCTGCCAGGGCCATAAGGAGGGGATATACGGTGCCGGTTCGTTGGCACCGATTAACTGCTTTTAAGGAGAAAGCAGTGCGACGGAGGAAGGAGGGGAACCTTTCCGTTCGCTGATACGCAGTATAACCATCGACATTGAAGGCGTTATGGCAGCGGCTTGCGCATTTTGTGAAGCAACCGACGGGCTCGTTACAAGTTGGTGAACAACAGGGTGCGATGGCCTTATCCGATGGTAAGAGGCGGGGCTCGTCGGGGTAGGATGTCGGGGCCCTGGCAGATAAGGCGGCTTGTGCGGATGCGGTCCGATATGCTCTTCCACTTGCGACGTTGCGCGGAGACCGGCTTCTCGGTGCAACGGTTTCGCGCGTTGGCGGTTCTCGCCCAAGAAAAGGGATGGGCCGCAAGCGAAAAGGGGGAAACTTGCGGCCCGAAAGGAGGGGAGGAACGATGCTTTAGCATCGCGATCTGCTATGGGGAGCAGACAAGCGGTGGAAAGGGGATGTCCCGCTTGCAAGGCTTACTATACCGGCCGATGTTGAAGCGGGCGTGTCCGGGGAGTGGCTTTGGGGTGATGTGCTCGTGAACGGAATGTGAACGCCCAGGAAACGCCGTTACCTTCCCGTTGCCAAGCAGGCGGGAACAGGGTGGTAATTCCATTATTTCCCCTGATGAGAGCCAATGTTCTCTTCCCGTAACCTTGTGAAGCGGGCTTGTGGGGCGCGCTTGTGTGCCTGCGATGCCCCTTTGCCTGGCCCCTTGGGGCCTTTGGTATCATGTTCGGGTCGAAAGGAAACATCCATGCCTGATATCCAGTTGCGGTTCCACCGCGATATGCTCGCGCTGTCCAGCCCCGTCGCCCCCGTGCTCGCGCGCCAAGGGTTCGAGTTCGACGGCGATGTGGAATATGCCACGCTTATGGAGCCGGAGGCCGTCGAGGACGCCCTTCGCCTGAACCTCATGGCGGGCGTGCAGTGCCTTGTCACCGAAACGTCCGGCATGACCCCGGCGCGCCTGGCTCATCGGGGCATGGCCGAGCGCCTGCCCGAGCTTGCCCGCGCCGCCGTCGCGTGCGCCGCGAAGCTGCGCCCCCAGCATGTGCTGGTGGAGCTTGGGCCGTGCGGTCTGCCGCTCGATGCGTCCAGCAAGGCGTCGCTCAACGAGAACCGCGACCAGTACGCCCGTGCGGCGCGCGCCTTCGAGGGGCTTTCCCTTGACGGCTTCTTCTTGAACGGGTTTACCAACCCAAGCGACCTGAAGTGCGCGCTCATGGGCCTGCGCCAGGTCAGCGGCCTGCCCGTGTTCGCTTCCGTGAACGTGGGCGCCGACGGCATGCTGGCAGATGGTCGCCACGGCTTCGACGAGGCGCTCGACGTGATGGCCGAGTTCGAGGCGAGCGTGGCGGGCTTTTGCACGCAGGCCCCCGTCGAGCGCGCCTGCGAGCTTGCGCGGCAGGCGGCGAAGCTGCCCCTGCCCGTGCTCGCGCAGCTCGACGTCGTGGAGCACAACCCCCGTCAGCGCCAGGCAACGCCGGAAAACCCGTATCATCGCCCCGACGTCATGATGGAGGCGGCCCAGCACCTTCGGGCGGCCGGCGCGCAGTTCCTGCGCGCAACCGGCCAGGCCACGCCCGCCTATGCCGGTGCCCTGGTCGCGGCGACGGAAGGCCTCGATGCGCATCGACCCGACGTGGGGGCGTAGCCGCTATGGCGAAGCTTGCGACGAACACGCGCCGCAGCGAGCATTACGGCCAGCTGCAGCGCGTCGTCGATTCGGTGTTCGCCGACGGCGGGAAGTTCGTGCGGCGACTTGACGTGGTCGTCACGGCCGAGTCGTTCGATCTGCCCGACGACCTCGACGAGATTATCGCCTTGTTACCGCCGGGCACCTACACGCGCCAGCGTCTGTGCGATCAGCTGAACTCGGCTATCGGCGGACACGCCTGGGGCCAGGTGTACGGCACGGTGGAATAACGGTTCTTGCGGGGCCGCGTCCCGTCTCGGGCGCGGCCCTGTGGTTTGAAGCGGGTTATCCCGCGGAAGGGGCTTTCCTTATATGGAGGATTTCGAGCACGGCATCATATCGGCGGTTGGCAGCGCGTGGCTGGGCACGCTCATAACCGCCGTAGTCATCATCACGGCAACGGCGGTGGTCGGGCATCTGCTCACGAAGTTCCTGCGCCGTGTGCTCAACTACTCCGACGATCTGCCTTCGTCGTCGATCTTCGTCAACATCGGGCGCGCCATCGTGTGGGTGGTGGGCGGATCGGTGGTGCTGTCCACGTGCTTCGGCGTGGACGTGTCGGCGGCCATCACGGCGCTGGGCATCGGCGGTATCGCCATCTCGCTAGGCTTCCAGGACACCATCTCCAATCTCATCGGCGGCGTGCAGGTCAGCCTTTTGCGTATCGTCTTTCCGGGCGACAACATCTCGGTCGGCGGCGCTTCGGGCGTTGTGAAGGACGTGAACTGGCGCCATACCACCATCACCAACTCCAAGGGCGAGACGGTGGTCATCCCCAACTCCATCATCAACAAGACGTCGCTCGTGCACCTGCCGCCCACGGGCAAGGTGACGCTTTCCCTGGTGGTGGAAGGCGGCGGAGAGGACCTTGACGAGAGGGCCGGTCGCATCGAGCAGGCGGCGCTTGCCGCGGCGCGCCGGGTGGGCGCGGTCGAGGCGGCCCCGCGCCTGTGGTTCACCGAGGTGGTCGACGTCGGTTTCGCCGGGTCGCTCATCTTCACCATGGCTAGCGGCGATGACGCCACGGCGGCGAAGGATGCCGTGCTGCGCGCCATCGCGCCGTTGACCAGGCAATAGACGCAAATCGCATATGAGCGGGCCGAGGGCCCCGGAGGCGGATGCTTCCGGGGCCCTCGGTTTTTCCGCGCTTTGAAGGGGCTGCGCTCGTTCGTCTCGGCGGTGACGGCGCCGTCTTTTCGCCTCGTATGTTCTGGCTGGTCCTGACGTCCGCCCTCGTTTCGCCTGTGGGCGTGCGGGTTTCGCAAAACGCCCGTCGCTTCGCCTTTTCGTGCGACAGGCGAGGGTAAAGCGTTCGCCGCGAAACAAGCGCTTTGTAAAGCGCTCCGGCCCGGCTTGTAAGCCGCACGTAAAACCCTGTCACGCTTCGGTCATGGACTGTGCTTGCGGCCGTGCGCTGGCCGATGGTGCGCGTACCATCCTCACCTGCAAGTTCGTTTTGCATGAGAAGACATCCGAAGGGAGTACACGTACTATGCAGGGTTCTTACATCAGCCGCCGCAGCTTCATCGGCATCGCTGGCATGTCCGCGTTGGCCGTTGCCGGTTTCGGCCTGGCAGGTTGCTCGGGTTCCAACGGCGGCTCCGCCGAATCCGGTAACGCCGCCTCCGGCAAGAAGGCGCTTTCCGGCACCATCACGGCGGTAGGCTCCACCGCGCTGCAACCGCTGTGCGAGGCGGCCGCGGAGCAGTTCATGGAGGAGAACCCCGGCGTCCAGATCACCGTCCAGGGCGGCGGTTCCGGCCAGGGCGTCACGCAGATCGCGCAGGGCGCGGTTCAGATCGGCAACTCCGACGTGTTCGCCGAGTCCAAGCTGAAGGATTCCTCCGACATCTCCAAGATCGCCGACAACAAGGTGTGCATCGTCGGCATGGGCCCGATCGTCAACGCCGACGTCACCATCGACGACATCAAGCTCGAGGACCTGAAGAAGATTTTCACGGGCGAGATCACGAACTGGAGCGAGGTCGGCGGCGCTGACGCCCCGATCACCGTCATCAACCGCGCTTCCGGCTCCGGCACGCGCGCCACGTTCGAGGACGTCGTCCTGGCCGGTACGAAGGTGCCCGATTCCTTCAAGCCGCAGGAGCAGGATTCCTCGGGCACTGCCGCCAAGATGGTCGCCAGCACCCCCGGCGCCATCTCCTATGTGGCCTTCTCCTACTTCGACAGCAGCTTCAAGGCCCTCAAGGTCGACGGCGTGGAGCCGGACGCGCAAAACGTCGAGGACAACTCCTGGAAGATCTGGTCCTACGAGCACATGTACACCGCTGCCGACCCCGACGAGGCAACCAAGGCGTTCCTCGAGTACATGATGGGCGAAGAGGTGCAGGGCGGCCTGGTGGAGCAGCAGGGCTACATCCCCATGTCCGGCATGAAGGTGGAGAAGGACGCTTCCGGCAAGGTTTCCAACAAGTAGGTTCGCCATACCCGCATCGAGTCAACTAGTTTCGAAAGGAGACGCGCGCATATGGCCTTAATGGCGAAAGCACGCGTCGAGCGGGTCGGTCAGGGCGTCACGGGCGCGTGCATCGCGCTCGTGGCGCTTCTTGTCGTCACGCTTGTCGCCATGGTCGCCGGACGCGGTATCGCAACGTTTACCGCCGACGGGATCGACCTCGGTTCGTTTTTGACGGGAACCACGTGGAACCCGCACCAGGAGGACGCGAACGGCATGCCCACGGTGGGCGCGCTTCCCATGATCGCGGGCTCGTTCTCCGTCACGCTGCTGTCCACGTTGTTCGCGCTGCCCATCGCGTTCGGCAGCGCCATCTTCGTGGTGGAGGTGGCCCCGCGCTTCGGGCGCCGCGTGTTCCAGCCGCTCCTGGAGCTTTTGGTGGGCATCCCGTCGGTGGTCTACGGCCTTATCGGCTTGACGATCATCGTGGCCTGGGTGCGCGATGCGGCGGGCGCCATGGGGCAGACCATCACCGGCTTCGGCATCTTCTCGAGCGCCGTGGTGCTGGCCATCATGGTCTTGCCGACCATCACCAGCCTGTCCATCGATGCGCTGGCCGCCGTGCCGCACGAGTATCGCGAGGGCAGCTACGCGCTGGGCTGCACGCGCTGGCAGACCATCTGGAACGTGGTGCTCAAAAGCGCGGCTCCGTCGCTGATGACGGCGGTGATCCTGGGCATGACGCGCGCCTTCGGCGAGGCCCTGGCGGTGCAGATGGTCATCGGCAACGCCATCCAGATGCCCTCCGGCCTGTTCACGCCCGCTTCCACGCTGACCAGCGTGTTGACCATGGGCATGGGCAACGAGGCCATGGGCACGGTCTACAACGACGTTCTGTGGTCGCTGGCCCTGCTGCTGTTAGCCATGTCGCTCGTGTTCATCATGATCATCCACCTCATCGGGCATAAGGGGGCGGCGAAACGTGGCTAACTTCGATATGTCGGCGCACGTGCGCCGCATCAACCGGCAGGACCGCATCGCCACCGGCGTGCTGGTGGGTATCGCCGCCTTCGTCATGCTTATGCTCGCGGCCATCGTGATCTACGTCTTGGTGGCGGGCGCGCCGAAGCTGTTCGACCTGAACTTCCTCACCGGCAAGCCCCAGCAGTTCAAGGAAGGCGGCGGCATCGGTCCCGAGCTGTTCAACAGCTTCTACCTGCTGATCCTCACGCTGCTCATCAGCGTGCCGCTATCCCTGGGCGCGGCCATCTTCCTGTCGCAGTATGCGCCCGATAACGCCGCCACGGCGGTGGCGAAGACCGCTATCGAGACGTTGTCCAGCTTGCCGTCGGTGGTCGTGGGCCTGTTCGGCTTCCTGTTCTTCGTGCTGTACATGGGCTGGGGATTCTCCATCATCGCCGGCGCGGTGGCGCTGACCATGTTCAACATCCCCATTCTGGTGCGCGTCATCCAGCAGGCGCTCGAGGACGTGCCGCGCAGCCAGCGCGATGCGGGCCTTGCGATGGGTCTGACGCGTTGGGAGACCACCATCCACGTGCTGCTTCCCGCCGCCATGCCCGCCATCGTCACCGGCGTGGTGCTCTCCGCGGGCCGCGTGTTCGGCGAGGCCGCGGCGCTGATCTTCACGGCGGGCCAGTCCGCCCCGGTGCTCGACTTCACGTGCCTGGACTTCTCCAGCCCATCGTGCCCGTGGAACGTGTTCCGCCCGGCCGAGACCCTGGCGGTGCATATTTGGAAGATCAACAGCGAGGGCGTTGTGCCCGACCTGACGGCCATCTCCAACGGCACCGCGGCGGTGCTCATGGTGTGCATCCTGGCGTTCAACATCCTGGCACGCGTGATCGGCAAGTATCTGGAAAGGAGGCTGACCAGCGAATGAGCAGGGAAAACGAAATGGTAGGCGCTTGTGCGCCCCAGGCGGGCAGTGGTCGGCCCGACGGTGGGACGCTTCTGAGCACGCGCGATCTGACCGTTTGCTATGGAAACAACGAGGCCCTGCATCCCACGTCGCTCGACTTCGCGGCGGGGCAGGTGACGGCGCTGATCGGCCCGTCCGGTTGCGGCAAGTCGACGTTTCTGCGCTGCCTCAACCTTATGAACCGCGAGATCCCCAAGTGCAAGATCGGCGGCGAGGTGCTCTACCACGGCCGCAACATCAACACCCGCAAGGAGAACCTGTTCGAGCTGCGCAAATCCATCGGCATGGTGTTCCAGCAGCCCACGCCGTTCCGCAAATCCATCCGCGACAACATCCTGTTCGCCCCCAAGCGCCA
>CAKUJT010000120.1 GCA_934661765.1 uncultured Senegalimassilia sp. | reverse complement strand
GGCAATAGTGTCCTGTAAGCTTACAGACACAGGAAGGCGTATCATGAATGGCTTACTATTTAATTCATTAAGAGCCGCTAGTAAAGTCTTATTTCCCTGGTCTAAATTAAAGGTCTGTGTAGCTAAATTTGACAAAATCTGTTTTGTCAGATTTTCAAGGGTGATAATACCACCCTCGCTGGTGTCTGGATCTAAAAAAATGAGTTTCTTCCCAGTTGGGATTGTTGTTACTTCTGCGAGTGCGTTTCCATTTACTCCATCCTGTGGTAATGACATAATATTTCCTCCTATTCTTCGATGTTAAAGCATAGCACTTTTTTGCCTAATATAAGTGCTTTGCCGTTTAATACTAATGCTATTTGTTTATATGTTGTGAATCTTCCAACTATGGTTCCGCCAAATTCGTAATCCTCATTATTTACCGTTATCCGATATCCATATCCAAGAAATTTCTGACCGGATTCAGTTTTCTTTCTCCAGGAGTACCAGGCGGCCGGATATTCTTTTGTTATATCCTTTGATGATTTATAAAGTGACGCTGATACAGTTGTTGTTTCATCTCCATTATCATGATACTGTACGTTGAATAAAAAAGTCTTGTTTAGTATCCCTTTTAAGTCTGTAGTGGTTTCGCTTAAATTTAACTTTACGCCATCCAATCCCGTTTCAATATTGGCGACTTTTTGGTTTGTTGTTACAATTGCTTCTTTTGCTTGTTTCGCTGACTCCTGTGCTTTGTCCGCTGCATCCTGTGCAGCTTTAATATCATCTGTAAGCCCTGTTGCATCTGTAACGACCGTAACGTTCTGTGTATCAAGGATTTGTGTTCCAGTTGCGTCGTACAACGTGCAGCGAAGCATATCAAGATCATTTGAAGACGGTGTGTATATTTTCATTGTTTCTGCCAAATCTGACTTATATTTTGAAATATATGTTTTCCCGTCATCTTCAGACTCTTCTATTTCAAAAACGCCTAAGTAACTGCTTATCGAACCGTTATCATTTTTTAACGCAGAGAATGTGATTTTGTCAGGGACTAATGTTTCATCTTTTTGCTTTCTGATTATCTGACAACTCGCCTGTAAGTTATAAGATAATCCTACTTTTCCGTCTTTCGCTTTCGAAATTGAAAAGCGCTTTTTAATCCATGTTCCGCCTGTTTTTATTTGAAGCACTTTACTTCCCAAGACAAGAACTTTTCCTCCTAAAATAATTACTTTGCTTTCCAATCCGTATTGTGCAGATATATCAACATAGCCATTATCACTTGTCATTCCGCCAACCTGATATGTCCTCGTTTCTTTGTTCCAGATACCGGTTACTCCTTCCGATATAGATACTTCTAGCTTATCTGCATGATCCGTAACATCTGTATCACCTAAATAAACATGCATTCTTGTGTAACAATCACTATAATCTCCTCCGGAACCGTCCGTATTTGTATGTACGGTATGTGCATCATTGTCCAAAGAGGCTCCAAGTGCATCAAGGGTAGATATTCCTGATAAGGTATCAAGTGCTTTTTTTGCTGTATCCGATGCGATAGAAGCTGCGTTACTTGCTGATGTAGCAGTATTTTGAATGTCAGTAATGTTTGTATTGATTTCTGAATAAATTTGATTTAGCGATTGATTCTTCTCATTGAACCAAATACGACTACTGTTAATCGTTTGCGAGCTGTCATTGATAACCTTAAATAAACTATTGATATCTAGTTTATCTGCAGCTATTGCAGCATTTTCGGCAACCATCTTATTTACGATAAAGCCATCTGAAATAGCTCCCGGTTTAATTCCTGTAGAGTCAATCAAAACTCCTTTTCCTGTTGCATCAAAAAGGGAAAAGGTAAAATCTCCATTCGTATCTTGACCAGCTTGCATTCTTATTATTCCGTCTGCATCTTTCCATTGCTGTGTAGCTCCCTGAATTAAGATACCGCCATCGTCTGAAAGAATCCGAAATTTATTTGTGCTGATATCGCCAGCTAACAAATCTGCAATAGATACTGTCTGCATAACTGCAGTTCGGATCAAAGCCGAATCAATCACTGCATTTTCTGATGTTAGATGAATGTTCTGTAAATCTCCTACTCCGGCATTACCCATAAGTACATTTTTCAAATTTGCGTATTCGCCTTCCAGGATTCCTACTTTCTCGTGAGCAACGTCTAAGTTTGTGATCTTCGCATCAATCGCTGTAAATTTATTTACTGTAAGATTCTCAAAGTTACCGAGTTCTCCGTTAATTTCCTGTACATTTTCTTTTACAACATCAAGATTTTTAATTGTTGCATATGTAATTTTTGCAGCATCTACGTCAAGCTTATTAATCATTGCGGTATCGATCATGACCAGTTTGGCATAATACCGTTCCATATCTTTTGTTTGTGGACCTTTATAACCATCGTTCGTCTCCTCTTCTGACAATCCGACCGCTTCGACGGAGTATGTTAAACCTCCGTCATATTCCCACTCTAATTTCATCACAGGAATCTTATAGGATTCTCCACTCAAATCCTCTGCTGTGATGATGTCCCACACATCTAATCTGGGATCACCAAGCATTTTTAAGTTACCCGGCATATAACTAAAGTTCTTCAACTTTTGAAGTACATTATTGAGTGCATCCTGTGACATAAAAGGATTCGAAAAACTTATTGTTCTTGCTCCGCTTCCGGACGAAATTGAAATACCGTTTCCTTCTTTGTCTTGTCCCGTGTAACAAGTTAATTTATCTATCGTAAATGGATAATCGTTATGCTCGATGTTGTCCCAGTAACGTCCTGACCCTACCGCATACGCATTGTCTTCGTAATTGCGTATCTCAATTCGCCCCTGTCGGTTACACACTGCAAAACCACCATACATTTGAGCAACATAGGATAATACTTCTCGGCAGGAATAACCTTTCGGAACCAGCATTGAGATTGAAGACAGCCCCGATGTCTCCACCGGTACTTTGCTTATCTCTTCAATCTTTTTTAATACCGCAATGGTGTCTGTCGTTGTGCCGTTCATCGAGAACGTCCGCTCCGTACGCATCATGCGGTCGTATGCGGTGAATTCTATCTGTTCTTCATTTTTTTGTATTTTACCAGCAGTAAAATATCCAATCGGAATCCATTCAGCGAGACCGTCAACCTCTAGCCCCATCTGCATATGAAATTCTCTTCCCTCAATTGTGCCGGCACAACTCATTACTATTGTGACATATTGCGATACCGTAGAACCGATTGAAAAATCATCTTCTACTTCGGAACCACCTGTAAATTTAACACTCTTTATGTTCTCGATCGTCACATTATCACAGGTAATCAGACATTGAAATGTTCGAGAATCCTGCTGTATCAAGTTGTCAAATGCTTTTGTAGACTGATACACAGGACCACCTCCTATTCAGCCATGATGCAAAGCGTATCTATATCAGCAAGTGTCATGGCATCATAACGGGAATCATCGTATTTTTCGATATCTTTCTCCGGAATTGTATGAAGATTCACTTCCGTGTCGATGTCAAGAAGTTCTTCCAGGTCTTTATTGAACATCTGCTGATCTTTAATAACCGATTTTCCTTCACAGTCTTTCTCTGTATGTTCTTCAATGATTTTCTCACGTGCAGTATTATACGCTTCTGCCGCCTCAGCAAGGCTTAATATATTGCGGTGAATCGCATATCCAATCTTGATTGGAAGCTTCTTTTCTTTTAACGCCGCACATCCGTTAATAAAATTAACGATATCTCTATTCTTTAGCTTCATTTGCAGTTCCTCCATTTCTTTCATCTTCAATCTGGTAAAGCATCTCGTCGAATGCTGCCATATCTTTACGGCATTCAGTTTTATTTGCTTCGTATAACTCTTTGTTCTGAATATTCTTGCTACTGTTGCTCTTCCCACTTTCCGGAATCTGTGCAGTCATGTAAACTGCTGTTTCCCCATTGATCATGGAACTATAATTTAGTGTTGTTGATCTTGTTCCTTTTAACATAATGTCCTCCCTATTTTTCTATCAAATCTACCGCTACCCCTTGATATGTTTTAACTCCTTTGTAATAGCTGTAAACAGGGTAAGTCGGTGATCCTGCGTAAAAACGTTTTGTCACTCTGGAATTTGTGCCAGGATCCGTAAATGTAACATTGAAAAATGCCGGCTTTATTGCTTTGTCTATCACTATGATCTGCTGTCTCGTCAGGGGCGGCCAGGAGCATTTTAGAGTATATTTTGTAGCGATAATGTCTCCTATCATCTCTCCATTAGCCGCCCTTCCGGTATTTTTAGACCAGATTTTTTCTTTTGTGACCGTAAGTCCACTTAACTTTAAGGTGGGCATCGTTACACCACCAATAATCAGTTCGTCACTCATCTGCCCACCTCCTAACTAAATACCGGTTTCCCAGTTGATTTTTGATACTGTTGTCCTTCTTTTCGGATGACTTTGAATAACTTTTTGGAATCGCCTTCCAGGTAGACATGAACTTCTGTGTTTTGATTCTTATCACCGCCAAAACTTTCCAGGGCATTCACCATAGCTTCAAATACTCCAGCCCGTATAGCATCTACGATCTGGTTATTATTTGCAACCACATTCTTGTTTCCGATACGGCCAACCATCTCCGGACCATGCTCACGAGCAACAAACATCTCTCCTGCATCCGGAAAGCCTCCTTTTGCATACCAGTTAAGAGAAAATGAAGGGGTTGAAAAGCTTAGGTTTCCAAGATTGTGTTTATTCCACGTCGTTGAAATGTGGGGTAACTTAATCTTTACAGAAGCAAAACCATCTGCAAAATTCTGAATCACACTCTTCCCGGTCTTATATAGGTTAGGAATCGCTTTTGAGATTTTCGAAGGAAGATTTGATAGAGCACTACTCATCATCTTCCAATTATTATCCAGACCTTTTTTTAATCCAACGATTGCATCTTTTCCTTTACCAACCAGCCACTCTTTCGCATTGCCGAGTTTTCCCTTGAATTCGCCCGGGAGTTTTGCTACCCATGATAGAACTTCCTTTATTTTATTTTTAAGTCCTTTCAAAAGTCCGCTTATAATATAGGTGCCCTGTTCAACCATGACTGTTGAAGGAGAATGTATTCCAAACGCCTTTTTGAAAGCATCAATAATTGGTTTGAAAATATTATCTTTGACCCACTTGGCAATATTTTTCATTCCATCTTTGATTCCTTTTAGGATTCCAAGAGGAATATTTCCGCCGCACTCTTCTATTTTCTTTTTGAAATATTTTTGTGCGTTTTTAGCAGCGTCACCAATAAGCTTTCCTAAGAGACCTGCCAGTCCTGCAAGAGCTGATGCAAGAGCTGTGCAGAGGAGCTTGTAGATTCTCGTTGCAATTCCAAGCCAATCAATGTTCTCAAGGAAGATTGCAATGCTTTTTCCGACATTGTCCCATTTCACATTTTCAATTGCGGTTATTGCAAAATCTAACGCCCCCTTGATTCCATTTGAGAGCGACTTTCCAGCTTTTGCCCAGTCGAATGTATCAAACAGTCCGTTTATTGCATCTGCGAGAGCTTTCCCGGCTTTTTTCCACTTAAAATTAGTAACCGCTGTGTATACTGCCTCCAGGGCTGTGTTTAAGCCGTTTCCAATAGTCTTGCCTACAAGATTCCACTCTGTTGTCTTTATAAAGGTATTGATTGATGTAACAATGCCGCCTACGACATTCCGTACTGTTTCCTGTATAAGATTCCAGTCCAGTCCTTTCATGGCACCGTTAATACCATTTCCTACCGCTTTGCCAAGTGAATCCCAGTGAAAATTCTTTGCAAATGTGTTGACAAAGCCAAATGCTGTATTAAGTCCCTGAGAGATTGTATTTCCTACTAATCCCCAGTCTACCGTCTCGATAAAGCCATTTAGGAAGGTTGCAACGCTTTTGGCTATCTTGTTACACGTCTTCTTGATTCTATCCCACGGAATGCTCTCTAAAGCTTCATTGATTTTCTTTCCTACCATCTGGCCGATTTTCGTAAAGTCTCCTTGTGCCCAGGCATCCTTTAACATCTTGGCTAGATCTTTGTATTTGTTTGGGATTTGCACTGTCTCGAACATATCGTTCGGACTCAAACCGCCACCGGATGAATCAGAAGAATTCTTATCATCCAGCTTATTAATCTCATCAAATCCCATAAGGGTTCTCTGTAGGTTTTTTGCCTTTTTCGAGCTCTTATCAAGACTTGCTGCATAATCCTGATTGACTTTCTTTGCCTTAACGAAAGTGGTCTGTCCAGTCAAGCTGGCTGTAAGCTGTCCAAATGCATTTACTACCGTAATAATCTTTTGAATCAGTGCATTTAATACCGGCGTTATCACGGTAAGGATTGGGGCAAATGCAGTAGCCAGAGAATTTTTAAGCTGCGTAAGTGACGACATTAATAATGAGAGGTCTGCATTTGTCTGTTTACTATACTTAGACAGGTTCTGCATTCCTTCTTTTACGCCACTTAACACTCCTTGTATGACAAAGCTCGCAAACATGAATCTCGCCGTCATACCAAGTGTGCTTAATATGCCTCTTAATCCTCTGCCGGACTGTCCCATTCCATTCATGGACCTTCTAGTTCTTCCTATGATAGGAATGCCAGAGGTGAACTTTTGAATCAGTGCAGCAAATGCTCCGGAAGTTCTTTTAATAGCTGTTGAAACACGGCGAAATACAGAACTTGTTCCTGAAATAATTTTCTTCAATCCGCCCCATCCCTTAGAACCTACATAAGCCGCATTGCTTAACACTTTCCCTAAGACAGGGATTCTTTTTATCGTATTATTTACTGATGAAGTGATCTCTCTCAGTTTTGCCGGAATCCGTTTTAAAGAATAGGAGGCGGTAGCTCCTGCTGTTTCAAGCCCGCTACCGCCGCTTAATTTGCCGGAGGTCACACTCTGAACATCCTGTCCATTTGCAACCATTCCGCCTTGTGCTGCCCTGTACCTTTCCAGCATCGCTATAGTTTTGCTGATTTCCTGCTGATTTTTAATCCA
>CAKUJT010000119.1 GCA_934661765.1 uncultured Senegalimassilia sp. | reverse complement strand
GGCGTTGCGCGGCGAAACCCGCGTCAAGGCGATTTATCATGCCGTTGAACGATTCGCTGAACCTTTTGAATTCCGGAGGCACGTCCTCGCTGATTTTCGAATCGGCAAGATTCCCTGGTTGCACGTGTTCGATTTGCGCGGCGAAAGCCCGTAGGGGCCTGAGTGCGCGGCCGCTTGCGAAGTATGCGAGCACGCCTCCGATAAGCGTCACCGCAGCGGTAATGCACCAGCTTGTAGCGCCGAACGACTTTTGCGCGTCGCTCACTACGATCGTCAGCTCGTTGCCGACGTCCTCGCTTCCTGGGTCGAATGACTTGGGAACATCCTCGTTCACGTTGCTATAAGCCGATACCTCGCTACCGATCTCATCCATATATTGCATTCCGGAATAGCCGACAAGGAAGTTCATCGATAGGCAGGCCGCGCAGACGAGGGCGGCCGTCATCAACGTGATGCGCCATTGCAGTGAAAGGTCCTTCATTCGCGTTCCTCCATCACGTAGCCTTGCCCTATGCGGTTGCTGATAGGGTCGTGCCCGAGCGCTTCGCGCAGCTTCTTCCTAAGCGCCGACATATGGACCCTGGCTGAATTGCTGAAGCTGTTCGCGCTGCAGTCCCACACGTGCTCGAGGAGCTCCTCCTGGCTAACCGGTCGCCCTTGGTTGAGCATCAGGTACTCCAATATGCCCGTTTCCTTTCGAGTCAGGGAAAGGGATCGATTGTTTGCGCAAGCCTTACGAGAGCTTGTGTCAAAAGAAAGGGTTCCGCAGGTCAGCACGGTGTTGTCTTGAACAAATCGCCTGCGGGTCAGGCTTCGTATCCTGGCTGCGAGCTCTTCTAGGTGAAACGGTTTTGTCAGGTAATCGTTGGCTCCCGCGTCCAAGCCGCTTACCTTATCAGCGATGTCGCTTCGCGCCGATAAGATCAGCACCTTCGTGTCGTGGTCGGTTTCCCGAAGCGTTTCAAGCACCGTCATGCCGTCCGCGCCGGGAAGGTTCAGGTCGAGCACGACCAGGTCGAAGGTTTCGATGGCGAGCAGGTCGATAGCCGTTTGCCCATCATGGCAGCAATCGACGCTATAGGCAAGATGGCGAAGGCTGCGGGCGATTGCGTCGCACAGCGCCTTTTCATCCTCGACAACCAAAATACGCATATCGGGCCTCCGGCTCATACGTGTTGTTCCTTAACGCGGATTTTATAGCAGACATGATTACATATGCCCAAGAACGAAAGGAGCGTCAGATTGTTCAAAACAAGGAAGGCGGTATTCCAGGCGATCTTGCTGATCGTCGGGGCGGCCATGGTGGGCGTCGGCGCCCTTCGGGGTGAGGCCGACATCGTGCTTAGCAAGGCTATCAGGCTGTGTTTGGAGTGTGTTGGGATTGGGTAAGGGAAACTTCCATGCGTCGTGGCTTTTAAGCCGTTTCCGCGGGTTTGTCCAGGCGGGTGCCGCATTGCTTTCAAATATCCATCTGCCGAACCTTATCAAGGGCGGTATTCATCAGGGCGGTTCGAAAGCGGTGTGCGTACCTGGTTTGAACTGCTATTCCTGTCCAGCCGCTGCGGGTGCTTGTCCTATCGGCGCCTTTCAAGCGGTGGTCGGATCGTCGAAGTTCAGCTTCTCGTATTACGTGACCGGGTTTTTGATTTTGACGGGCGTGCTGCTGGGACGTTTCGTGTGCGGATTTTTGTGCCCGTTCGGCTGGCTGCAGGAATTACTGCACAAGATTCCGGGCAAAAAGCTGTCGACGGGCAAACTCAAGCCGTTGAGATACGTGAAGTACGGGGTGTTGGCGTTGACCGTAGTGCTCCTGCCCGCAGTGCTCGTGAACGATGTCGGCATGGGCGACCCGCTGTTCTGCAAGTATATCTGTCCCCAAGGCGTTCTCGAGGGTGCGACCCCGCTTTCCCTTGTCGATAGCGGCATCCGATCGGCGTTGGGGACGTTGTTCACGTGGAAGCTTGCGGTATTGATCGCAGTAGTTGTGCTGAGCGTGCTGTTTTATCGGCCGTTTTGCAAATGGGTTTGCCCTCTCGGCGCGTTCTACGCCCTGATGAACAAGGTCTCTTTGCTAGGGATGAAGGTCGATCAGGGCAAATGCATTTCCTGCGGCACGTGCGCGCGGACCTGCAAGATGGATGTCGACGTGACGGCTTCACCGGACCACGCCGAATGCATTCGCTGCGGGATGTGCGTGAACGTTTGCCCCGTTGATGCCATCAGCTATCGCTTCGGCATGTGCGTGCCGTGCGATCGTCGCGCCGCGGATGCGGATAGGGTTCGAATGACGGATATCGATTGAAAAACGGAGGAATGAAGATGAGGAAGATCAAGAGTATGAATGCGAAGCTGTTGAAGGTTTCGGCGGTGTTGGCCGCATCCCTGCTGGCGATCGGCCTTGCCGCTTGCTCCGCCGGCGCCGGCGGCGAGGAAAGCCCGGCAGGCACATCCGATGCTGCTGCGTTGATCGAGACGCAGCCGAGCGGAGCCGATGAGGCGGCGAAGCTGTATGAGCAGCTTATGCAGAAGGAAAACGAAGTGCTTTCGGCTGATTCGCAGCTTTGGGAGAAGCTGTTCCTTTCGGCAAGCAAGGAAAGCCCGATGATCGAGGATGGCGGCAACTATGGCGACTTCCTTCTAGCTACGCTTGAAGGCGCCAAGGATAAGTTCACGGCACAGGAGCTGGAAACGCTGAAAACCGGGGCGGAGCAGATCAAACGGATCGAGGACAAGCTTGCGGCTCTGGAGCAGGAATTCCCCGGATGCGGCAGCACGCCGGGCCAGGGCGAGAGCGTTGACGCTCAGAGCGCGGGCATGACGGCAAAAGCCGAGGGGACGGAGAAGTTCCCGAGCTTCAACGGGAAAGACCTTGACGGTAACGACGTGAGCAGCGATGAGCTGTTCTCGAACAACACCGTTACGGTTGTCAACTTCTGGTTCACTACCTGCAAGCCGTGCGTGGGCGAGCTTGGGGAATTGGAAGCCCTTAACCAGAAGCTGGCGGACAAGGGCGGCGCGGTCGTAGGCGTCAATTCCTTTACCCTTGACGGCGACAAAACTGCGATTTCCGAGGCGAAGAGCATCTTGGAGAAAAAGGGCGTGTCCTATAAGAACATCTGGTTCGGCTCGGATAGCGAAGCCGGCAAGTTCACTTCCAAGCTGTACTCGTATCCGACTACCTACGTGGTCGATAGCAACGGCAACATCGTAGGGCAGCCCATCGTGGGTGCGATCACGTCCGGCGAGCAAGCGAAGAAGCTCGATGCGCTGATCGACGAGGCGATTGCGAACAGCGGACGATAAAGCGGGGCGGTTACGCAGTGCTCGGCAAGGGTTGGCGACATGCGGGCAACGCGGGTCTTCAGGCTCGATAGCGTTCCGTGTGGCACCGAGGGAGCAAGGCATCGGCCCTGACCCGCGTAACGAAGCGCGATGCGCAAACTTGATGGCGGCGCCCGTATATCATGCGGGCGCCGCTTTTTGCGGGTAGCATAGCAAGCGATATCGAAAGAAAGGACCCCGCCATGCCCGAACCCGTTTCCCTTCGCCATGGGCGCCTGAGCGCCGCCGTCGACCCCATGGGGGCGCAGCTGCTCAGCCTGCAGTTGGATGGTCGCGAGTATCTATGGCAGGGCGATCCGCGGTTTTGGGCCAGGCGGGCGCCGGTTTTGTTCCCGATCGTGGGGTCGTTGCGCGATGGGCGTGCGGAGTCGGCGCAGGGGCCGTGCGTGATGGGGCGCCATGGCATTGCGCGCAACTACGAGCATGCGGTGGTCGACCGCGCCGCTGATGGATCGTCGGTCACCTTCGAGCTGCGCGATTCGGCCGAGACGCGCGCCGCGTATCCGTATAGCTTCAAGCTGAACATGACCTACGCCATCACGGGCGATGCCACGCTTTCCCAAACGTTTCGCGTGACGAACACCGGCGATGTGACGCTGCCGTTTTGCGTGGGCGGGCATCCGGCGTTCAACGTGCCCGTGGGGGCATCGCCGCAGGGTGCGTGCGCTGTCGAAGGCGAGCCGTGCGGCGAAGCGAACGTTGCCGTGGTTGAGGCGTGTGGCGAATCAGGCGAAACGCACGGGGGTTCGGACGCTGCCTGCGCGCCGCTTTCCGCTGCTGCCGACGAAACCTTCGAGGATTACGTGCTGAAGTTCGCCCGCCCTTGGAGCTGCACGTTGCCGGTAATCGGCGATGATGGCCTTATGAGCTGGGATAACGCGTTCGAATGTCCGCAGGGTTCGGATACGGTGGCGCTCACGCATGCGTCGTTCGCCCATGATGCGCTGATGTTCACGGACGTTCCCGATAGCGTGCTCACGCTGCTGGGCACGAAAAGCGGGCACGGCGTGCGCGTCGAGTTCCCGGGCTTTCCCTATATCGGCGTATGGTCCGCGGCCAACGATGCGCCGTTCGTGGCGCTTGAGCCGTGGTCGGGGCACACCACCGCCCACGACGAGGACGACGTGTTCGAGCACAAAGCCGGCATGACGCTGCTGGCCCCAGGCGAAACCAACGAGCGCACGTTCCACCTCACGCTGTTCTAGTTAGTTCCCGCTTCATGGCTCGATCGGCTGCTTATTTAAGATGCTTATGGGTATCATACTCATAAGCATCTTATGCAGAACTCACCATGCAGCAGCGCAGCTCGCTGCAGCATCTGAATTACATTTCGCGTGCCAATCGATAAGCAGTCCCCTCGATAAGGCAGGGAATCTCGTTTGGCGCAAAACCCCAGGTGGGATCAGGTATTCGTATATGCGAACCTAGGCAATAAGAAGAATGCGGCGCAAAGTGTCTCCATGGAAACCGGCTTTTGACCAAGGAGGCAGCTATGCGCAAACGACACGTGGAACAACGAGCACGACATGCGAAGGATTGCTCGCCGATGAACGGGGCGGAGCGGCGCACGGGCACCAAGATCGCCTGCGTCGGAGTGAGCGCGCTCATTGCGGGTCAGCTGTTCATGCCCGCTGCCTCGCTTGCCGCCGAGACGGCGGACAAAGACACCGCAACGAACGACGCTGCCGCAGTCGCGGCCCCGGCAGCCCAGGCAACGCCAGCGGCGGAAACCGCCCCTGCGGCAAGCGTGACGCCTGCGCCAGCTGCGCCGGCCGCTTCCGCGCCTGCGCCCGATAGCGCCCCGGCCGACCAGCAGGCTCAGCCCGCCGCGCCGGCTGCGACGGCGAACGACGCTGCCGATAACGTCGCCGCGCCGACAAATGCCGCCGCAGGGCAAAACGACTCCGACGGTAACGCTGTAGCTCTGCCGGCGGACGCCATGCAGGCTCGTGGCGTCACCGACGTGACGGAGGGCGGCGGCATCAAGGTCAACACGACCGTGGTCGACCACTACACGGACTGCGTGCTTCCGAGCAACGTCACGCTCGTGAAGGGACAGTCCTACACCTTCGACTTCCCCGATGTGGAGGGAGGCATACCCGAAGAGCCGCGCAGCGTAATCACCGAGGTCAAGTACTACAGAGCCGATGCCGCCTCGGGCAGCCTTGTCGAAGTTCTGGATGAATCCATGGCTGACGTGATGGCTCGCTTCGAACCCGTTGGCAATCACATGAGGTTGACGCTGTCCTTCACGGGCGGCGCCGCTAGCGGTTCGTATCGCCTTACGCGTAGCGATGACCTTCTGGTCAATGCGACCCTGACCTACGTCAGCACCGACTATGAAGGCGGCATCCTCATCGGCGACCCTGATGACATCTTCAAGCCGGGCTCGGTCATCATTAACGAAACCAGGGACAACTACTACCTTCGCTACAGCATCAACAGCGAAATCACGCTCGTCTCGGCAGAAAAGAAAGCCCTTGAGAGCCTGAACGTCGAAAATGTGAAGACCGACTACGCACCCGGCGAGGCTCCGCGTGCGACCGCGACGATCCCTGCCGCCGATGCTGATAAGTACGAAATCGCCTATGAGTGCTGGGAGGAAATGGACGGCAGCGACCCCAGGGAGCTCACGCCCGTAGCCTTCTGGTATTCCGACCCCGGTAAGTACGCGCCGGGCATGAAGAAGATCGACCAGTTCGAAGAGGGCAAGTTCTATATGTACTCCGTTGAGCTGCGGCTCAAGGACGGCAATACCCTGGCCGATGACTACAACGTGACCGTTAACGGCAATTGGGTGAGCAACACCATCAAGACCGTCGAGGGCGTGTTCGCGCCAAACGCCGCCAATATGCTGTGCGAGCAGCCGATCGTGGAAATGCAGGCCATCGACCTTATCGAGATCAACGGCGCCACCACCACCTTCAAGGCGGGCGACAAGCCGGTGTTCACGGCAAGCACCCCGGAAGGCTCGAACGTCATCTTCCAGTGCGAGTACTGGACAGGCAGCGACGGTAGCGACGTGAACTCCGTGGAGTTTTGGGACCAGAACATCACGAACCACATCGACGCCTTCAAGCCCGGCGTGACGTATCGCTACGGCGTGTACCTTAAGCCGGCGCGCGGTTTCTACTTCGCGCCCGACGCCAAGCTGATGATCAACGGCGCGGCATGCGGCTACCAGGTAGGAGAAGCAAGCGAGGTCGATCCCGAAAGCGGCATGATCTACACCTTGTGGCTCAATACCGATCTGACCGTCACGCCGGAAGGGGCAGCACCTAGCCAGCAGCCGCAGCCTGGCGACAACAACAGCGTCACGAGCAACACCGACGACACCACCAAGGCGCCGACGGCCAAGGCTGCGGCAACCAAACCCGCCACAGGCAACCTTGCCGCAACGGGCGACGATGCAGCCTTGATGGCGGCGGCTCTGGGCATCGCGGGGGCAACCGCCGCTACGGCCGTGGCGGCCGCAAGACGCCGCAACCACTAAAGAGCTGAGGCTTCAGCGATGTTCGCACCGCTCTCGTGTTCGCTCGGGGCTCGGTTTTTCCTCTCGATGTCTGAGACGAGCGCACCTGTTCGAAGCGCTTGGAATCGGGTAGGTGCGCTATAAGGGATTTGGCATGACCATTGGCTTTCCGAGTTCGTCAACCAAGAACGCCGCCGCGATGAAGGTCGCGGC
>CAKUJT010000118.1 GCA_934661765.1 uncultured Senegalimassilia sp. | reverse complement strand
CCTATACGATCATCTAAATATTTCAATCCCCGAATATGATCATCATCTGGATGAGTCGAAATAAAACGCTTAATATGCTTCCCTTCAGATTCCGATATTATTTCATCAACTATTTCTTTTCTATTTGAGTCATCCATATTGCAATCAATAATAGTAAAATTACTGCTTTGATGTTTTATATAGAACATATCTCCATTTCCAACAGATATAGACTTAATAATACTCATTATTTTTCCTCCCGTTTGTTAACATTTGATACTCTTTTCACAATATAATCTGTTTGTTTCCTATATGCACATGCAAATACAATTATAATTACTAGGATCATTATAATATCCACCACACTTGATGGAATACTGACTTTGGTAGCTAAAAATACGCATAGTTTCCCCATTAAAACGATAATACCTACGGTTAAAAACGAACGATAGGAGTTGTTTGTTTCCGATAATAACTCGATTTTATCATCCCCCTTGCTTGCTCTTATAAAATCTTCATATGTTACATGATCTACTAATTTAACGATACGACATATAGGCTCGACCACCAACGACCCAATTCTACTTATTATCATACCTACAAAGTAAGAAATAAATAAAATTTCAACCATATTATCGTCTACTAGGTTTATCCCCAGTTCTTTTCTCAATAAAAAAACCATTACAACACCTGGAAGTAAGTTATTCAATATATTATATGAATCTAATTTTTCCACAACTTTTTCCATTTCTTCTTCCCCTACGCCACCGCATTAGCGTTAATATTATCAATAACTTTCCGGATTCCAGTCCACACATTTAAGTCAGTGAAAATCTCAACTACACTGCCTTGATCGGTAAATGGAGATTCTTGAAGCACGGAAAGATCTTTCAGCATTCCATTATAGACGATGTATTCCACGATCTGGTTGACGAAGTAAATCTGGCGGCTGTCCAGGCTCGTATCAGTTAAATATTCCGAGAAAGCTTCCTTTGCAGCGTTCATATCAAGACCTACGATTTCACGAACAAATTCGCCAAGAGGCTTCCCGCCGACTTCATTTTCATAGTCCTGCTTCGTTCCAACCTCATGCCACAGGATTTCTTCCAAGGTCTTAACATCCAGCTCTGTCAAAGGCTTATTGGTTTTGAGTTTGGCGATTGCGATATTATCCTGATGCTGACGGATATAGAATTCAGCCTTTGCTTTATAGTTTTGCAGCTCATCGTTTTCCAGCTCAGCTTCTTTCCAGTCAGTTGACAGCAATTCATCTGTAAAGTTTGTATCATATTTTTGAATAATGGATGGGATATACTTCATCAAATCGCGGAGTCGTTCCCGAATTTCTTCAAACTCATTGATCCCCGCCGTTTCCACATAATCCGTGTGCAACACCTTATCGATAAATTCCAACTGTGCTTGAATTTCCGGGATATTGGCTACACCGGCAACCCCCGCAACTTTTTTATGTAAATCTTTCCGCGCTCTGGTGTACTTCTTCCCCACCAGATATGCCAGTTCAATTCCATACATCAAAGCGTCGAAACGCACTGCACTGACTTCATCACCATCTGGTAACAGAATCGGAGAAACCTCTTCCCGCACCATCAAAGTATCTTCGTAAGTCAACGCCTGATAGCTTTCTTCTACGGAATACTTTTCAACATATTTTAAGTGCTGTTTTACGATAAAATTATCTCGCGGCAGTTCCTTTACTTTGTCCAACATCTGTTTCACCAGATTCTGCCGATATGCGGCCAGATCTTTGGTCTGATATTCGATATCCTGAAGCTTATAAGAAATATCAAACTTCAGATTAAAAATCGCCCCTTGAAGCGCCAGCATATTAGCAGTTGCCTTTCCTTTATTCATACGGAAAAATTCAAAGTTTCCACAAAAATCAAAGATATAAAACTTCTGCTTATTCTCTCCATCTATCAGACCTTCGCAAAGTCTCGTTCCCCGGCCAATCATCTGCCAGAACTTTGCTTTACTCATCACCTTTTTAAAGAACACCAAGTTCAAAATTTCCGGAACATCGATCCCCGTATCCAGCATGTCCACAGAAATAGCAATCTGCGGCATTTTCTTTGCATCAGAGAACTCATCGATCGCACTCTGGGCATAGTTGATATAGTTATCAATAACCTTTGCATAATCCGGGAGATGCGGATATTCCTTGTGAAAAACTTCAAGAATCTTCTCTGCATGATCATGATTCTTAGCAAAAATAATCGTCTTTCCCAGCTTCTGTCCGTAGTCGATTTTCAAGCCATCCGTCATCAAAATATGGAGCACCTGTTTTATCGTATCTTCGTTGAAAATCCAAGTATTCAACGCTGACGAACCGATCGCTTCCGGGAGTTCCCCATGCTCATCTTCGAAAGTCTTCTCATACTCCTCTTTTTCCTCCTCCGACAACTCATCATACACAATCCCCTGCTCAATAAACTTCAACTTGGATTCCACAGAAATATAGTCGACCAGATAGCCATCTTTTACCGCCTGCGCCAAGTCATAGCCATATGTTGGCACACCATTTTCCAGTTCAAAAATCTCATAAGTGTTCTTATCGATTTCATCCTTTGGCGTCGCTGTAAGACCAACAAGCGGAGCGTCAAAATACGTGAAAATATCCTTGTACTTATTGTAAATCGAACGGTGCGCTTCATCGCATATCACCAGATCAAAATGGCCACACGTAAAGAGTTTCCCCTCCTCATCATTTACCGTATCAATACAGTGAATCATGGTCTGATACGTGGAAAATACGCAATGCGCCGTATAATTATCTTTCTCTTCCACCAAATTTGTGCACGACAGATTTGGTAGCATATTGACGAAGCTTCGCTTTGCCTGCGTAACCAGTGAGTTACGATCCGCCAGGAACAGGATGTTCTTGACCCATCCAGCTTTTAACAACACCTCGGTTAATGCAATGACTGTTCTTGTCTTCCCGGATCCCGTCGCCATAACCAGCAGAGCTTTCCGACGATTTTTCTCATCGAAGCTGTCACAAACCGCTTTGATTGCTGACTCCTGATAATAACGACCTGCAATATTTTTATCCACCGTAACATGTTTCAGGCTTGTCCGCATTCTCAGCAGATTGAACCACTTATCCAGATCGCGTTTAGAATAAATCGCAGCGCATTTTCTCTCTGGATACTTCCCGTCAATAATGCGAGTTTCGAATCCATTGGTCAGGAAAATCACAGGTCTTCGACCATGTTTTTTTTCTAATAAATCTGCATAAAGTTTTGCCTGTTGCCTTCCTTTTGAGACGTCAACGCAGGTACGTTTTGCTTCTATCACTGCCAGTGGTTTCTGGCTGTCATCATAAAGGACATAATCTGCAAAGCCTACTTCGGACTTGTTCGGCATGCCAGGGAGCTCCACTTCATTGAGCCAGTTTTCTCCTTCTTTCCAGCCTGCATCCCTGAGCAATGCATCAATGTAAAGTTTCCGAGTCTTGTATTCCGATAAATCCAGCGGTTTTGGAACGTAAGTCTGCTGATGCTCCTGTCTTCGTGCTGACAATTGTTCTTTTAACGCTGCATTTTCTGCCATCAGTTTCTGAAAATCCAGCTCTAACTGTGCAGACTTTTCTTGTGCTTTTACAATCTCTGCATTATCTTTCCTTGCTGCTTCTTTTGAGGCTTTTGCTTTTTTTATTCTCGCAGTAATAATTCCTTTGTCAAAGGAATGTTCTTCATACTGATCCGAATAACAATACGCAATATAATCCAGATAAATAAAGAGGTTTTCCAGACAAAGCATAGCTTCATCACGCCCCAGTTTTTTATTCGTATGAGCCACGTTGTTACCGCTTTTGCGAATGTAATCCATCCTTTTCCATATGTCAGGGCCTACTAATTCTCTGTAGTCTTCTGCGTTCATGAGGCTCTGCAAATTATCCCGATATGGCATTTCCAGCGCATCATCTACTGAGTACATCCATTTGATTGCAAACTCCATCGCCCGTCGACTGTTTATAATACTCGCCGACGGATCCATCAAAATAATCTTCTCAGCAGAAATCGCAACATCCGCAAATGCTGAAAATTTAGGCTCTTTTTTCAGATAATCAAAGTTGGTAACCATACGATATCACCTCTAATCTCAATCTATTGCTTGTATTTATATCATAACACTAAAGCTTGAATTTTCATATACTTCTATGCGACAACTTTTGATTTGTCGACCTGAGCAACGAAGGCGGCGAATTGGTTTTGAAGTTCAAGTTCTGGATTTACTACCATCATTTTCTCAAGCTTCTCTATTGTCAATGCAAGCTGTGCACTTCCAGCCACACCTTTCTTCTTAAAATCTTCAATAAGAATCCCCATTGCATGATTCAAAAAAATCGGATTAACATTATCTTTAACCGACAGAATAATCAGATTCCCATCTTTGTAATAGAATGGACTAGCCGTATCTACAATCCATGAATATCCGATTGTAGCTCCAATTGCCGCAATAAGGATATCCCCCACTTTAGGAACTCCGTATTTTTCTCTAATTTCGTTATATCTTTCTCGTTTAATGAATAATTCTACAGAGGGTTTTAATCCTGTTCCAAGTTCTCGTATTTCTTTACTCCTATAAAAAGGAATTCCTGATTCCACATATTCATTTGCATATATCCGTTTACTTGAACCAATATCCGCCAATTCGCTCAACCGAACCAGTGGTAGCGTTTTGTCATTGAGAATGTCTCCAAACAGTTCGATAAATCGGGCTTTAATAAGTTTATCTAATAGCATTAATTCTTTCTCATATTTATTAATGATATTTTGTGTCCTATCCAATTCTGCAATAATGCGATCCTGTTTTTCGATATCCGTTAAAGGTACCATCATTTTCTTTAGATGGCTAGGTCCATAATTAAGCTGTGCTGATCCTGTAATTTGTTTAAAAAGTTGCCTTTTAAAATGATTTGATTTCAAATAGTACATAAAATACCGTATTCTTAATTTCTCTTGATCTAATGATTTAAATCGAATTGTACTGGTATTCATACAGAGTGGGAGCATTGTGTTCTCTACAAATCCCATTTTTTTATCAATATATTCCACTTTAATCCCGGAACTTGCAACAATAAAATCACCTTCATCACATAAAAAATGCTTATACTTTCCATAGGCTTCTTCTTCCGAAATATAGCGATCCGATTTCGATAAATCTATGTTCCCATCAATTAAATTAGCTACATTCAAAAGCTTTACGCCATCGCTTGTATACTGTGTATTTCTAACACCTGGTCCTTCCTGAAAAAAAAGAACGTCTGGTACATTTACCCATGTTTTTTCCATCTACATCATCCTCACAAATCCGAATTGTCAGGACATGAATTTCTGATGTGCAGACTTAACGTTATTCTGATTTACCATAGCATACTGCATCGTGGTATCGATCTGTGAATGTCCCAGGATTTTCTGTACTTGTTCGATTGGCATTCCTTTATCGATCGCTCTCGTGGCCATAGACCGACGGAATTTATGAGGATGGATTCGTTCCAGATTTAGCTCTCTCCCCAGCTTGCGAAGTCTTATTTCTACACCACTGATTTTCAAGCGATCATGGGGAGCATCTAAAGTAACAAACAAAGCTTCATTGTTGTCACTACGAGTTTCAATATATTCTTTTAAATGAACTTTCGCTTTCGCATCAAAGTAAACCCGGCGTTCTTTATCACCCTTCCCATAAACAACACATTCGCGTCCTTCCAGATCAATATCCTCTATGTTCAGGTTCACTAGTTCTCCTACTCTTATCCCCGTGGAATACAACAAATCAATAATCGCCAGATCTCTCTTCTCTTTGCAATTATCCCGCAGAAGTTCTATTCCTTCATCTGAAATCGTACTCTTAACGACCGTCTTCGTTTTGATTTTGTGAATCCTCCGCATTGGACTTTTCAGGATATAATCTTCCTCTTCCAGCCAGGAAAAGAAGCTGGAAATATTGCGACGTACATTGTCTATCGTCACATTGGAACAGTCATTACGTTTTTGATAGTTCGATAAATACTCACGCATTTCCTCTGTCGTTATTTTACGAACACTGTTTTCAGTTTTGGAAAGTAGATGTTTTACCGTTGTCTGATAATAACTAATCGTCCGATCTGAGCACCCTTCGATACGCTTTGCAGCAAGAAACATTTTCAAAAATTCATCATTTGCTATATCTGTCTTGGTCGCTTTATTTTCCGCAAAAGTTTTAATAATTACCTCCTGCAGTTTCTTCATTTGAGCGATAGATAAATACTCGGACATCTCATTCAAAACTGTTACAATTTTCTCTTCCATGTTAGTACCTCCTTATATAGATACCAACATCCTTCAACCAACACTCGTGTTTTTTATCCAAAATATTCCTGCATTAACGAATCGAATAATAATTGCGTTTCATCTAACGCCTTCTGCACTGCAGCTTTTGATTTGTCAACCTGATCAGCAAACAAATTAAATGCTTTCTGGGCATTTATCGGCGGTATGTCCACCTCCAACTCTTTTAACTGAAAAATTTTAAATTCAGCAAATGTTGACCCTGACCCCAGCTTTGGATACTCTGCTTCTGTTCGTATCTTCATATAAAATTGAAGATATCTTGAATCAAATACTGATCGATCTGGAGAAATACACAGAACACGGCCGTCTTTATAGTAAAATGGTTCATCCGTATCAACCATCCAAACTTGCCCTTTATTGCAAATTGACGGTAAAAGTAAATCTCCTCGCATAGGTTTTGAATCATCGCTTGCAATCTTGAGATAATGTTCCATGCTGATTCTATAAGAATCTTCCGGCTGTTGCCCTGATGCCAAAGCGCCTATCTCTGTGCCTCTATAAAACGGAACGCCTTCATCAACAAATTCTGTTGTAAATACTCTATGGCTAGATTTAACATCAGCTACTTCACCTAGCTTGGATGTTTTAAATTTCTCTCCGGGTGTTGCTGGATTCCCAAACAATTCGATAAATCGGGCTTTAATAAGTTTATCTAATAGCATTAATTCTTTCTCATATTTATTAATGATATTTTGTGTCC
>CAKUJT010000117.1 GCA_934661765.1 uncultured Senegalimassilia sp. | reverse complement strand
CCGTCCCCATAGTCTAGAGGTCAGGACGCGGCCCTTTCAAGGCTGAGACACGAGTTCGATTCTCGTTGGGGGCACCATTCGAACGCTAGGGCTGGTCGAGTACCGGCCCTTCTTATTAGTGAAAGCCGGCTTGCCGGCTTTTTCGCTATCTTGAAGGGAAAGGCACCCATCATCGCTACCCCCGCAGAAACCGATCCGCACAACGAGCAGGCCGCACCGCTGGTCATCGTCATGCACGCTTCGGTGGGCTCGGGACATCGCAGCGCCGCCAACGCCGTCGCCCAGGCCTTCGAATACATGAATGCCGAGCAGGCCGAAGGCCGCGAGCAGCCCACGGAGGCCTTCCCCGTCGTGCCGAAACTGCCCGACGGTCTTGAGGTCGAGGTGCTCGACGTGCTCGATTACGGCCGCGTGGTGTTCGATGGCGACAAAACCGCTTCCATGTTCACCGGCCCTACCCGCCCGATTTATGACCTGACGTGGCGCTTCACGCTTACCGGCAGGCTTTTATGGGGCGGCGGGAGCATCTGGTCGCACCTGATGTACGGCAAGTTCACCGAACTGGTGCGCAAGCGTCGCCCGCTTGCCATCATATGCACGCATATCACCGCAGCCAACGTCGCCGTAGCGGCGCGCATGCTCACCGGGCAGCACTTCCCCATCGTGTGCGTTCCCACCGACTACGAGACCGAGGGCCTGTGGCCGCATCTATCGACCGACCTGTTCTGCGTCGCCACGGAGAGCATGGCCGAAACGCTGCGCCCGCGCCTGGTGCCCGAGCAACGCATCCGCATCACCGGCATCCCCACGCGCGAGGACTTCCGCGCAAGCTATGACCGCGAGAAAACCCGGCAACGTCTGGGGCTGCCGCAGGACAAGCGCATCGTGCTAGCTCTCGCCGGAGCCTATCTACCCCGGCCTTACGTGCACTTCCGCACGGCGCTTGACAACCTGCTGCCGTATCTGCACACGTTCAGCGACACGCTGCACTTCGTGTTCGTCGCGGGAAACGATGCCGAATACGCCGGCCACCTGCGAAGGACCTGCGACGACCTGGGCATCTCCGATTGCGTGACGGTACTCGAGTACGTCGAGGGCATGGCAGGTCTTATGGCGGCATCGGACCTGGTCATCTGCAAATCCGGTGGCCTTACCGTCACCGAGTGCCTGTGCGCGCAGGTGCCCATGATCTTGCTCGGCCGCGCGTACGGCCAGGAAAACGCCAACGTCAGGCTGCTTACCGCACACGGCGCGGCCATGCACGTCACCACCTGGCGAGAGCTGCTTGAAGCGCTGCGGCACGTCTCCCGCAGCCCCGAAAGCGCGCGCTCGATGCTGGTCAACGGCAGCTTCCTTCGCCGCCCCGACGCCGCGCGCGACATAGCGTGCGCCGCCATGGAGCTTGCCAACGCCGAGAAAGACCCGGCAAACCCGCTGTATAAGAAGCATTTCCTCCATTTCTATTGGGGGCATAAACCCGCGCACGTGCGATAGAGCCGCGCGCATCTGGAAAGGATCTACCTTACATGACGCATTTTGACGACCTCGGCCTTTCGGGCCAGGCATTGCAGGCTGTGGCTCAGCTGGGTTACAGCACTCCCACCCCTGTGCAGGAACAGGCCATCCCCAAGGTGCTCGAGGGCCGCGACCTGATCGCCGCCGCGAAGACCGGCACGGGCAAAACCGCCGCGTTCAGCCTGCCCACCATGGACAAGCTCGGCCACGCCAAGGGCAACAAGGGCCCGCTCATGCTGGTGGTCACCCCCACGCGCGAACTTGCCGAGCAGATCGGCGAGGTGTGCGGCACCATCGCGAAGAACACGCACCATCGCATCCTCACCGTAGTCGGCGGCGTTTCCTACAACCCGCAGATCCAGGCGCTCAACCGCGGCGTCGACGTGCTCATCGCCACGCCGGGTCGTCTGGTGGACCTTATGGACCAAGGAGCCGCTCACCTGAGCAGCGTGGAGGTGCTCGTGCTCGACGAGGCCGACCGCATGCTCGACATGGGCTTCTGGCCCGCCATGCGCAAGATCATCGGCGCCACGCCGCAAAACCGTCAAACCCTGCTGTTCAGCGCCACCATCGACCGCACCATCATGAGCACGGCCGGGAAGCTTTTGCATGACCCCGCCATGGTCGAGATCGCCCATAAGGGCGAGACGGCCGACACGGTGGAGCAATACGTCATGCACGTGCAGCAAGCCGTGAAGCCCGAGCTGCTCAAGGGCCTTATGAAGGAGCGCGGCCACAGGCGCGTCATCGTGTTCTGCCGTACGCGCAGCCGCGCGGACGCCACGTGCCGCCGCCTGAAGAAGGTCGGGTACTCCGTCGAGGCCATCCACTCCAGCCGCAGCCAGAACCAGCGTCGCCGCGCCCTTGAGAACTTCGCCAACGGCACCACTGACGTGCTGGTGGCCACCGACGTGCTCGCACGCGGCATCGACGTGGAGGAAGTCGAGTACGTGGTGAACTACGACCTGCCCACGCAGCCCGAGGACTACGTGCACCGCATCGGCCGCACGGGCCGCGCAGGCGCGTCCGGCTTCGCCGTCAGCTTCGTCAGCCCCGAAACCGCCGATGCGCTGCGCGACATCCAGAAGCTGCTCAAGCGCACCATCCCCGAGCTTGAGCTTGAGCATTTCGACATGCACGAAGCCGAGAACGAGGCCGCTGCCAGGGCGCAGCGCGCCGAGGCTCGTCGCGACCCCGAGATCCAGCAGGCCAAGAAGGAGCAAGCCGCCCGCACGCGCAGGAAGAACAAGGCGCGCGAAGCCGCACAGGCCGAAGAGGTGAACACCCGCCGCGCCAAGCGGGGTAGCCGCAAAGCCGCCGAAAAGCCCGCCAGCGGAACGGCGCACGCCGCAAGGAAGCACAGCAACGCCGATCACGGCTCGCAGCAGAAGCGCGGCAACGGCTCTAGGAACGTTTCCGCCAACCGCGCGAAGGCCAACAACACGTCCGGTGCGCAGGGCGGCGATTTCCGCCCTGGACGCGCCCATCGCGCCCAGGTTGCGCACCAGCGCAACAGGCGCCGCTAACAGTTGGTTATGCGCCGGTTAAGGGGCCGGCGCATAACAGCCCGGTAATCTATCGGTAAAGTGTATATCGTCTTTAGGAGGGAGGACGCCATGCGCATAGCGGTAGCTTGCCAGGGGCTTGATGTGGCGCCAAGATTTGCACGCAGCTCAAGTTTCATGTGCTATCGCGTTGACCGTGGCATGTTCGCCGATTGCCAGAATATGCCCAACCTTTCGTTCCCTCCGGCTCAGCTGGCTCAGGTGTTGAAGGATCTTGATGTCAGCGTCATGATCGTCGACAGGATCGATCCAACCTCGGAGACGGCCCTGAAAGCAGCCGGCATCGAGGTTCAGACCGGCTATACCGGCACCGCATCCGCCGCAGCGCGCACCTACATCGGACGCACGCTGTCCGGAACGCACGAAGAGCTGGAGGCATCGTAAGCGTCAAAGCGCTGCGCGATAGCATGGCACGTAGAAAGCGCCTTGGGGGCGCTTTTTTCGTATCTACAGCCGAGATGACGTGGGCAGGCAAACCTGGTTCGACAGCGTGCAGACTTCGTATCACAACAACCCTTACCTATGGCGAGGTGAAAATCAGCGTGGCCGATAGCATGGTCGCGACCGACGATTCGGCTTCAGCCCGTTGCGGCGAATGAGCTACGCACGACCAGTCCTTCGCGCGCGCGAAACAACAGGAATCATCTTATGAGAAACCCTTGCCCTAACGCAAAACACCCCGCCTGGATTCCCAAGCGGGGTGTTGCACATTTGAAGCTTGAAACAGCTTACAGGGCCTTCTTGGCGACCTCGACGATGGCGGTGAAAGCCGCGGGGTCGTTGATGGCCATGTCGGAGAGCACCTTGCGGTCCAGCTCCACGCCAGCCTTCTTCAGGCCGTTCATGAAGGCGGAGTAGCTCATGCCGTTCAGACGGGCACCGGCGTTGATGCGGGTGATCCACAGACGACGGATCTCGCGCTTCTTGTTGCGGCGATCGCGGTACTGGTACTGCAGGGAGTGCTGGACCTGTTCCTTAGCAGCGGTGTAGGAACGGGACTTGGCACCATAGTAGCCCTTTGCACGGTTAAGGACGGTGCGGCGCTTCTTCTTGGCGTTGACTGCACGCTTGATACGAGCCATTGATTATCACTGCTCCTTTAAAACTTAGCGACGGCCGAGGTTGCGGGCCACGACGCGACGGTCAGCGGCAGCCAGCTCGGTCTCGTGACGGAAATTGCGCTTACGCTTCTGAGACTTCTTCGTCAGAATGTGGCTCTTGTAGGCCTTAGCACGCATGATCTTGCCGGAGCCGGTAACGCGGAAGCGCTTTGCCGTACCGCGATGGGTCTTCATCTTAGGCATTGCCTTCGTCCTTTCCTTCGTCTTTCTTGTCGTTTGCCTTCTTTTTCTTCGCCGCCATGCTTGCGGGAAGCGGGGCGATGAGCATGTGCATGTTGCGGCCTTCCATCTTCGGCTGGCTCTCGATGACCGCAATGTCCTTCAGGTCATCGGCCAGGCGCTCCAGGATAGTCAGGCCCTGTTCTGGATGGGCCATTTCGCGGCCGCGGAACATGATGGTGATCTTGACCTTGTTGCCAGCGGAGAGGAAGCGAAGCACGTGCTTCTTCTTCGTGGTGTAGTCCCCCACGTCGATCTTCGGGCGGAACTTCATTTCCTTGGTCTCGATCTTGCTTTGGTTCTTGCGAGCCTGCTTCGCCTTGATGGCCTGATCGTACTTGAACTTGCCGTAATCCATGATGCGGCACACAGGCGGTTCCGCATTCGGGGCGATTTCAACAAGATCAAGCCCCTGGTCGTCAGCAACGCGCTGCGCCTGGGCAACCGGGTAGATACCCAACTGCGTTCCGTCGAACCCGATCAGGCGGCACTCGCGCACCGTGATCTGTTCGTTGAGCCTAGGCTCTTGAGCGGCTATCGCACTCACCTTCCTTCCTTGCATGCGGTATCGCATGGCATAAAAAAACCCACAGCTTCAAGCATGCGGGCGTGATGAACGAACCATGTTCAGGTATTCATACGACCCATCAGCAGCTTGAAAGCGCCGAACTAGGTGGGAGGCGCTACGCCCCCGCTTGTGAACAGCTCGTTTATTATAGCGTGAACGCCGCCCGGTGCAAGGGACCGCCCTTCTCACCGGCCAGCGTTCACAAGATGGACACAAGAAGCGAAAGCTACGCGTTGATGTAGATATAGATGATGCGCACGGTATCTGCCAGGTTGCCGGAGGCGTTGGCCGTGCTGTAGTCGTACATGAGCACGCTCGACCAGGTGTGGGCGGCGCCGTTAATGTCCACGGTGCCGTTGAACGAGCAGTTCTCCTTCACCAAAGTGGTGCCGTCCGATGCGTACGTGGAGTACGAGGTTTTGTCGGTAGGCAGCTTGGCCGAGCCGTCTGCCACATTCACGCCCGCCTCGCGCAGCGTCTTCTCGACGATGTGCTCGTTCTTCACGGCGTCGGCGAAGCTGAGCGAGCCGTAGCCGAGCGACGCGGTGGCGGCGGAGTAGCCGGCCTGGATGACCTTGCCGTCGGCATCAAGCCCGAGATAGACCGTGGGCGTGCCCGAACGGGAATCGGCGGGCTCGGCGGTCAGGGCCACCGTGACGCTTTTCTTCACGGAATTGCCCTCTTCGTTGACGTCCTTGGAGGACGTGACCGTGGCACCGTGCGCAAGCGCGGTGATAGCCGCATCCTGGGTTTGCCCCAGCACGCCGACCAGGTTGGGAACCTCGGTCTTCTTGGTGGTAGTGGCGCTTGCCGCGTCCTTGCCGGAGTTGTCCTGGGAAAGGTTGCCCACGTCGGTGGACTGCTGCTGGGCCTGGGTCTGCTGCACCATGGCGCGGCTGGACTCGTTCCACAGCTGGAAGGCGAAATACCCCAGCGCGCAGGCGAGCACCACGAGCAGGGCCACGATGATCACGAGCACGCGGCGGACGCGACGCGACTTCTTGAGGTGCGGATGCTCCACCGGCTCGGGCTTGCCGTGGCGGCCGCGAGGCTGGGCGGGCATGGCGGCGGGGACCTCGTCGCCGAACACGGGCTCGTCGCGCGGCTCGAGGCTCTCCACCGGATCGGAATAGTCATCCGAGGTGTCGCCCTGATAGCTGAAGCCGGCGGCATGCGCGCCGTGGGAAGCCGCGACGGGCGCGAACGCCTCGGTCAGGCCGAGCGACGTATCGCCGTCGGCGGCGCCGCGCTGCTCGGGGGCGTCACCGGCGCCGATGGGCGCGAACGCCTCGGTCAGACCCAGGGATGCGTCGCCCTCGGGCTGCTGCTTGCGGGCGCCGCGGGCGATGTTGAAGCTATGTTTGGACATGGTCAGGCCTTTCTCTTGAAAACAGCCGATCAGCGCATGAATAGGGCGAAGTAGACGATCGCCGCGACGATGATGACCCCGACGCCGACGAGCACCACCTTCTGCATGCCGGACATGGGGCCGGCGTCCAGGTCCTCGAGCGTCTGCTCGGCGCGATGGGCCGGCTTGGGACCGCCTTCGCAAGCGCCGGGTTCCGACTTGCGGGCGTGCGCGGCATGAGGCTTGGCGACATGCTGCGGGGCAGGCGCCTGCTGGGCCGCGTGCTGCGGCTTGGGCGCCGCAACGGGCTCAGGCTGCAGCTCGGGCTCCGGCCAAGCGTCCTGTTCAAATGCCTCTTCGACCTGGTGGCGGCCATATGATCCCGCCTGGATGACCACGTCGTCCTCGTCGCCGGCATTGACCGTGATATGGGAGAAGCGCCGATCTTGCGCCATGCCGAACCTCCTGCCTTGTGCGTTTCCATGCTGTGTATGCCCTCGATTATAAGGGATTGGCCGGCAGGCCCCGGCACCTAGGTAGAAAAACCACGGAGCGAAGCCGGAGCGCGCCCCGCGCCGCAGCCGTTGTGCGACAATAGCGGGCGAAACCAGTAAAGAGAAAGGCGGCTTGCATGAACCTTGAACAAGGCCAGGAACTGCACGGGTTCACCGTGCTCACGGCCGAGCCCTTGCCCGAGATCGACGGCGATGCCTA
>CAKUJT010000116.1 GCA_934661765.1 uncultured Senegalimassilia sp. | reverse complement strand
ATCGGCATGGTGTTCCAGCAGCCCACGCCGTTCCGCAAATCCATCCGCGACAACATCCTGTTCGCCCCCAAGCGCCACGGCCTGGTGAGCGGCAAGGAGGATTGCGATGCGCTGGTAGAGCAGAGCCTGCGCGCCGGCGCGCTGTGGGATGAGGTGCGCGACAAGCTCGACGAGAGCGCCTACGCGCTTTCCGGCGGTCAGCAGCAGCGCCTATGCATCGCCCGTACGCTTGCGATGCATCCCGACGTGGTGCTGTTCGACGAGCCGTGCAGCGCGCTCGACCCTATCTCCACGTTCACGGTGGAGGAGACCATCCGCTCCATCGCCGAGTCGGGCATCTGCGCCATCATCGTGACGCACAACATGGAGCAGGCGACGCGCGTTTCCGACAACACGGCGTTTTTCTACGTGGGCGATATGGTGGAGACCGGCCCCACCAAGCGCCTGTTCAGCCAGCCGGAGGATAAGCGTTTGCAAGACTATCTGACGGGAAGGTTCGGCTGATCATATGACCGATTTCGAAAACGGGCAGGCCACGGCGGCGCGCGGCGCGCACGCCCAGGACGGCGAGCCCATGATCTCCATCCGCGATTTCAACCTGTGGTATGGCGATTTCCAGGCGCTCAAAGGAGTCACGCTCGACATCCCGAAAAACCGCGCAACGGCGTTCATCGGGCCTTCCGGTTGCGGCAAGTCCACGCTGCTGCGCACCTTCAACCGCATGTGCGACTTCGTTCCCACCGTACGCACCGGGGGCATCATCGAGGTTGCGGGGCGCGACATCTTCAGCGGCGATGCCAACGAGCTGCGCGTAAGGGTGGGCATGGTGTTCCAGCACCCCAACCCGTTCCCCATGTCCATCCGCGACAACATCCTGTACGGCCCGCGTCGCATGCGCAGGCTCGGCCGCGCCGAGGCAGACGAGCTGGTGGAGAAGTGCTTGCGCGACGCCGGCCTGTGGGACGAGGTGCGCGACAAGCTGGGCCAATCGGGCCTGGGGCTTTCAGGTGGCCAGCAGCAGCGCCTGTGCATCGCGCGCGCTTTGGCCACGCAACCCGAGGTGCTGCTCATGGACGAACCCACGAGCGCCCTCGACCCCATCTCCACGGCGCTCGTCGAGGAGCTGATGGTGCAGCTTGCCCGCGAGCGCACCGTGGTGGTGGTCACGCACAACATGCAGCAGGCCACGCGCGTGGCAGACAAGACGGCCTTCTTCTACCTGGGAGAGCTGGTGGAATCCGGGCCTACCAAGCAGCTGTTCGGCAACCCCGTGCAGCAGAAGACGAAAGACTACCTAACAGGAAGGTTCAGCTGATGAAGACCCGTACCCGTTACATCAACAAGCTGGAGGAGCTGGGCACGCTGGTCAATCAGCTGTCCGAGAAGACGGTGCTCGACGTTCGGGCCGCGGGCCGTGCGCTTGGCGGCGACGCCGATGCTGCCGAAAGCGTGCTTTCCGGCAGCAAAGCCGCTCGCAGGCTGCGCGAGGCCATCGAGGACGGTTGCCTTGACATCATGCTCATGCAGCAACCGTTGGTGGCCGATGATCTGCGGGAAGTGACCGGCGCGTTTCGCCTGGTCAGCGACTTGGCGCATATCGACGAGATGACGCGTGACGTTGCGTACCTCTCTCAGCAGCTCACGCCGAAGGCCGTCTCGCACCTGCAAAGCGAGTTCGCCGAGGCCACCGACAAGGTATCGAACATGGTCTCGCTTGCCTCCAAGGCGTTCTCCCAGGCCGATGCGGCGCTAGCTCAACGCGTGTTCGCCATGGACGATGGGGTGGACGACCTGTATGACCGCTGCGAGCAGGTGGTGGTCGATCTGATTCGCAGCGAGACGCAGGGCGCCAGCCATCTGCCGGAGCTGCTCATGGTGGCGAAGTACTTCGAGCGCATGGGCGACGATGCCGAGCGCATCGCAAGCTGGGCCGTTTTCCGCGCAACGGGCGAGCATGCGCTAAACTTTGCGGGTAAGGGAAACGCCGAAGGGTAGCGCACCGCGGCGGCGGGGCGCAGGGTTCGCGTCGCGCCCGGCGCTTCGGCTGTGGAAGGGGTGCGTGGCAGGTGACTGTCTACTATGTCGGACAGCCCGGTGGGCTGTCCGATCCCCGAGCACCGCGGCGGCGGGGCGCAGGGTTCGCGTCGCGCCCGGCGCTTCGGCTGTGGAAGGGGTGCTTGAGGGTTGACTGTCTACTATGTCGAGGACGATGAGAACATCCGCCAGCTGGTGCTGTACGCCTTGGCGCAGTCGGGCATCCAGGCCGAAGGGCAGCCCGATGACACGGCGTTTCGCGCCGCATGCGCCAAAAGCATCCCGGATGTGGTGGTTTTGGACATCATGCTGCCCGACGTTGATGGCCTGGAGATCCTCAAGCGCATCCGCAGCACGCCCGGCAAGCTTTCCCGCGTACCCGTCATGATGGTCACGGCTAAAAACTCGGAGCTGGACATCGTACGGGCACTGGATGCCGGGGCCGACGAGTACATCACGAAGCCTTTCGGTATGATGGAGATGGTAAGCCGCGTGCGCGCCATGTTGCGCCGCGCCCCCGATTGGGGATGCGGCCGCAGCGAGGACGTTCTGAGCTTGGGCGCCCTTTCTCTGGATTTCCAGGCGCGCGAGCTGTTCGTCGATGGGGCGCCCGTTGCGCTTACCATGCGCGAGTTCGATTTGCTGGCGTACATGATGCGCCATCCCGGCGTCGTGCTGTCGCGCGAGAAGCTCCTGCAAAACGTGTGGGGCTGGGATTTCAGCGGCGGCAGCCGCACGGTCGACATGCACGTGCTCACGCTTCGGCAAAAGCTCGGCGAGCATGCTGATGCCGTGGAGACGGTGCGTGGGGTCGGTTATCGCCTGGCGGGGTCGCGCCAAGACGATTCGGTTGTGGGATAACGAGGTGCAAGCATGATCTACTACTTGGAAGACGATACGAATATCCGCGATTTGACGGTGTACGCGCTCAAGCAGGCGGGCCTTGAGGCAGCGGGCTTCGCCCATGCCGGCGACTTCTTCGATGCTTGCCGAGAATCGCTTCCCGATCTGGTGTTGCTCGACATCATGTTGCCCGAGATCGACGGGCTTGAGGTTCTTCGCCGCCTGCGCGAGGACCCGGCGACCAAGTTCCTTCCCGTCATGATGCTCACGGCGAAAGGAACCGAGTTCGACAAGGTCAGCGGCCTTGATGCGGGCGCCGACGATTACCTGGCCAAACCCTTCGGCATGATGGAGCTGGTCAGCCGCGTGAACGCCCTTTTGCGTCGCGCTGCGGCGCCTACCGCGCCCGCCGGCGATGTGCTGGAGTGCGGGCCCATCGAGCTGCGCGTGCTCGAGCACACCGTTTCCGCAGGCGGCGTCCCCGTCGAGCTCACGCTCAAGGAGTTCGATCTGCTGCGCGCGCTGCTGCGCAACGTCGGACGCGTGCTTTCGCGCGGCCAGCTGCTCGAGGACGTGTGGGGCATGACGTTCGTGGGTGAGACGCGCACCGTCGACGTGCATATCCAAACGCTTCGCCAGAAGCTTTCCGCCGCATGCCCGGGAGCCGATGCCTGCATCAAGACCGTGCGCGGCGTGGGCTATAGCATCAGGCAGCCGGAATAGAGGTTTGCCGCATGAGCCCTTCGTCTGATCACGTTAAAAGCCTTGCCGGCCGCATTTTCACTACCGTTTTGGCATTTTCCCTGGGAATCCTGCTGGCGTTTTCCGTGGTGATGGTCAGCATCTTCTACTACTCGTACGAGCATGACGCCGAGCACGCCCTGGCGCAGGAGGCCAGCCGCGCGGCGGCATCCCTCGACGACGCCCCGGCCGCCGATGTGACCACTATCTTGTCCCAGCAGTTCAGCGGTATCACCCGCTATACGCTCATCAGCGACAGCGGCCTGGTGCTCTATGACAGCCAGGCCGATGCGGGCCAGATGGACAACCACGCCTCCCGTCCCGAGGTCAGCAAGGCCGCGCGCACGGGCGAGGCGGTGAGCATGCGCTACTCCGAAACCTTGGGCACCGATACGGTGTATGCCGCCGAGAAGCTCTCCGACGGGCGCATCGTCCGCTTGTCCGAAACCCGTCATTCCCTGTTCGCCTTCTTGGGCGAGATGCTTGTGCCCACGCTGTTCGCGCTCGTCGTCGTCGCCGGCCTGGCGTTTTTGCTGTCCCGGCTGCTCACGCGCCATATCATGAAGCCCATCGACGCCTTGGATATGGCCGAGCCTCTGGACAACGACATCTACGGGGAGATGGTGCCGCTGCTCCAGCGTATCGACGATCAGCAGGCGCAGCTCAAGAAGCAGAACAAGGAGCTTGCCGAAGCCGAAAGCATGCGCCGCGATTTCTCCAGCAACGTCAGCCACGAGATGAAGACGCCGTTGCAGGTGATATCAGGCTACGCCGAGCTCATGAAGAACGATATGGTGCTGCCCGAGGATCGGCAGAAGTTCGCGGGGCTCATCTACGACGAGGCGCAGGCGATGCGCGGCCTTATCAACGACGTGCTCACGCTCTCGAAGCTCGACGAGAGCGCGTTCGCGCGCGAGGAGCGGCCCATCGACGTGACGTCCGTTGCCCGACGGATGGCCGGACGCTTGGAGTCGTTCGCCGCTGACGAGGGCGTATCCATCTCCGTGAAGGGCGGGTCCGCCCACATCAACGGTAGCGAGACGCTTGCCGAGGAGATGTTGTACAACCTTATCGAGAACGCGGTGCGCTACAACCATGCCGGTGGAAGCGTATCCGTGCGCGTGTCCCAAGGCGCCGCGTCCCCCGATGTCCTGGAGGCGCTGCGTGCCGCCGGGGCGGAGCCGGACCCTGCGTCGGTCGTCACGGTGCGCGTGAGCGATACCGGGGCGGGCATCCCCGAGGAGATGCGCGACAAGGTGTTCGAGCGGTTCTTCCGCCTGGATAAAAGCCGTTCGAAGGAAACGGGCGGCACGGGCCTGGGGCTTGCCATCGTCAAACATGCAGTGCAATACCACCATGGCACTATCTGCGTGGAGGGGGAGCAAGGCGAGGGCACCACGTTCGTGCTCAGGCTTCCTGCGGCGTAGCTGCTTGCCCGGGCGATTGCGGTCTAGATGGCGGGGCGGGCCGGATTTCGGCATGAAAAAAGTCCCACCCCCGGCCGGAAGGATGAACCCACCTCAACAAGGTGGGTGCTCGCAGCTTGCTTCCCGGCTTTCGTGCCAACGGGCGCGAATCTCCGTTTCACTTGCTATCTTGAGCTCCCTCGGAAATAGCATCGGTCCATCGCAAAAAGTACGGCGACAAGGGTGGAACCTGATATCGAGTATATGGGACCTCAAGGCAAAGTAAAGTCTTGACAGAATCGATGTAGCGGGTGTAGGCGAGCCGTTGCCTCCCGTCGCCAAACGGAGCGCCCCGTTTTCTTCTAGGCAAACAAACGTTCGCGTGTTATCATAGTTTGCCAATCAACAGGCAGGGGTGGTCATGGACACGCTATTCACGGCAATGGAGAACGAACGCAAGCAACAGGTTGCGCCGCTGGCGGTGCGCATGCGGCCGCGCACGTTGGAGGACGTGGTGGGGCAGCAGGATGCCGTTGGCCCGGGCAGCTGGCTGCGGGCAGCCATCGAGCAGGACAATGTCAGCTCGGTCATCCTGTACGGCCCGGCGGGAACCGGCAAAACCTCCATTGCCCACGTCATCGCCGAATCCACGAAGGCGACGTTCGTGGAGGTGTCGGCCATTGGCGGCACCGTGTCCGACCTGCGCCGGGAAATCGACGCCGCCGAGAAGCGCTTGGCGCTCAACGGCTCGCGCACCATCTTGTTCGTGGACGAGATCCATCGATTCAACCGCAGTCAGCAGGATGCGCTTCTCCATGCGGTGGAGAACCGCACCGTGGTGCTGGTGGGCGCCACCACCGAGAACCCGTTTTTCGAAGTGAACTCCGCGCTGATCAGCCGTTCGCGCGTAGTCGGCCTCAAGGGGCTTTCCGATGGCGATGTTGCGCAGTTGGTCGATCGAGCCGTTGCCGACCCCCGCGGGCTGGACGGCTTGTATAAGCTCGAACCGGCCGCCCGAAGCGCCATCGTGCTCTTGGCGGGCGGCGATGGCCGTGCATCGCTTACCACGCTCGAGCTGGCGGCGGGTATGCAGCAGCCCGGCACGCGCGAGCACCCTGCTGTTATCACGAAAGCTCAGGTGAAAAGCGCCACCCCTCATCGTGCGCTGCCTTACGATAAGAACAAGGATATGCACTACGACATCATATCCGCCTTCATCAAGTCCATGCGCGGCTCCGACCCCGACGCGGCGCTGTATTGGCTTGCGCGCATGATCGATGGGGGAGAGGACCCCAAATATATCGCGCGCCGCATGCTTATCCATGCGTCCGAGGACGTGGGCAACGCCGATCCGCAGGCTCTGCTGGTGGCTGCGGCCGCGTTTAAATCCGCGGAGGTCATCGGGTATCCCGAATGCCGTATCAACTTGGCGCAGGCTGCCACCTATATAGCCCTCGCGCCGAAAAGCAATGCTTGCGAGGCGGGCATCGATGCCGCCTTGGCGGAGGTGCGAAACGGGCCAAAGCGCGATGTCCCCGATTATCTTCGCGATAGGCACCGTCCCGGCTCGGAACATTACGGCACGTACAAGTATCCGCATGATTACCCCGCGGGCTGGGTCGATCAGCGCTATCTGCCTGAAGGGCTTGAGCGTGGCTGCTTTTACCACCCCTCCGAACGTGGGTGGGAGGCCTATCGTGTGGACGCCGCGGCGCGCGATCGGGCACAGGCTGCGCATGCAGCGGTCTCGGGTTGTCAGCGGGTCGGGGAGTCGAAGGCGCGGCAAACCGACGCTGCGCAGGATAATCGACCCAGCGGGCAAGGGGAGTCGGTTAGGCGCAAGGCGTCGCAGGGCGATGGACCGGACGCCCGTTAAGCTGCCTATCGTCAAGGTTGCGGGCAAAACCCCACGTCTAGTTGAAGGTAACCGCATCGCAACCGCTATGAACGGCGGGTGTAAACGTATGCGTCGGCGGAGTAGAATCCAGGGCTGCATGCTATAGTTGGCGGCGTATATGGATATATGAAGGAGGCGTCTGGTGGATTTCGGCGAAGTTATGGGCGTGGTTT
>CAKUJT010000115.1 GCA_934661765.1 uncultured Senegalimassilia sp. | reverse complement strand
ACCGGCAGGTGCTCTATGCTGTTGACCGGGATTTCGCTGCACAGCAAGGGTGTTCTGTAGCGAAACCTGATGAGAAAGCTGCCAGCTTGCTGTCCTCTGCAAATAGTGGCGCGGCATCCGGAAAACGTACAGCTAGTGCTGCCGGAACGTTCGTAACAACCGGCATGATCGGAAACACTTCCATGTTATCTCATGATGACCTGGACGAAGATGACAGCATTGCTCTGGATATGGAAGAAGCCATTGACGATGATATCATGTTCCACGGTGGAAATCCCTTCGACTGGGACACCCGCAGCGATTACCTGGACGATCCGTTCGGATTTGGGGATGGAGATGAGTGGTGAAAAGATGGTGGTTTCGATTTCCTGTTGTTGTTTTTATTTTCGAAATATTCCCGCAGATATGGTATAATAAATTTTAAAGTAAATCAGTAAACGTAGTGTTCCATAGGATATCTGTAGAAATTTTACACAAAGCTTCCTGTAGCATCTTGTAAAATTGGATTAGAAATATAGTATGGCAATAGAAATTTGGTGAATTGTAGTTTTGGGTTGGTTGCATTATGTGGGAATATGAATAGAAATATATTTTGGAAATTGAGAAAAATTATACTTAAAATTGTATTTAATATAAAGAGAGTTTTATATAGACTAATCGATTCTATCGGCGGAAATATTGAATATAGATCTTTCGGAAGAATGGTACTGAAAAGTTCTTTATTGGGAATTCTTAAAATAGACATATTAATTATGATTCTATTATGGATGGATGCATTAGTTCTTAAGATATGGGATGAACTGATAGTTGATAAAAACATATTTGTACCTGCGGTGATTGGTGGTATAAGTGTTGCTGGTGTTATCTTTGGTTTATATTGTACAAACATTGCATCGATTTATTCTTCACGATATGCCAATGCACCAAGGAATATTGCTACTGCTTTTCAATATGACAGATTAACTCGTAAGTGTATTTCTGGGATTATTGATTATATTATTTTTGGATTCATAATCATTTTCATTGCAATGGTAGAGTCTCAAATTAGTTGGGTAATGGTGATTGTCTTTATTCTTTGGTCTATTGCAGTTATAATATCGTATAGTATAGCAGGTAATAGAGCGTATCAATTATCTGATATATATGGAGTTGCTGCAGACTCAAATCGTATTTTGTATCGTATTATTTCAAAAAGGCTAAATCAAAAGTTGTTTTCTGAAGATGCCAATTTTCAAAATCATTTTCAGAAGGTTGCAGAAATACAAATAACACTGTTGAAATCAATCCAAAAATATGGAGAAAAAATAAATAAGAGTGAACTCACTGATAATTCGACAATGACAGAATTTATGTTGAATAATCTTGCGATAATCAAGGCGTACTGGGTAAGAAAGAAGAATATGGACAGATCTTCACTTTGGTTTCGAGATAAACCGAAATACCAAAGATGGCATTTTGCTAGTAGTACAGAGTCATCAATTGCACTTAGGAGAGGAACTTCATTACGGACTAAAAGCGAACATAATTTTTGGTGGTTTGAAGAGGAAATTATGTCGATTAATAAGTCGTGCTTAAAGAATCTATTTGGACAGTATGACTATACTTCAATATATACATATATAATTGCTTTTGAAAAAATGTGTTTAACTGCTATAGAGTGTAAAGAAGCTGATTTTTATGTTGCACATGTTGATTGGATTAAACAGGAACTAGAAAAAAGAATGATTTCTTCTGATATTGATGGTAACGAAAGAACTGCATTTGCTGGTGTAATAGAGATAGTTTCGTTATTGTACTTAGACATTATTACTAAATCAAGTAGTGTGTATAAAAATTTTGATTTGGATAAAATCGTACTAAAAGTAAGTAAAGCTATTGATTCAGGTGAGAATGCAGAGAAAAGTGAATGTATTCGTGGTAGACAAAGCATAGACTTTTATCAAAAAATTATTACAGAGGTCAAAGCAGAGGGCAAGCGTATAACACCAAATTGGGTAATAAAACAGCAAATTGCTAAAGAGGAATACACATATTTGAATTCCCTACTGGATATTGTACGAGAAGGCATGGAGCAGGCTTTTAATTTGGGGAAGATTCTTTTAGAAAAGAAGTTATATTTTGAAGCATGCATCATCATAACGAGGTTTTATGAGTGTGAATCTAAGCTTACCGATTTTGTAAATATAGTTGAAAGTCGAAAAGAAGAATTAACAAGTTTTCAGATAGATAAAGCACTTAAATGGGATGAATTCAGATTGGATAAGCTTCTGAATACAGTACGAAAATGGAAAAAAGATGTTCCTGCTCTGTTATGCGAATCTTCAAGTCATTTTGCACTGGACAATTGGAAAAACAGAGAAGAATATCCGGATTTTCTGGGAGAATGTTATAATCATATATGTGAAGATGCGGTAGCGGCTATTATAAGTGGCGACATAAAACAATTTAATATAGATTTCGAAAATCTTTCGAAATTAATGCTTCTATATCAAGAGTATATTAGAAGTGACTTTATTAATTACAAGGATCTATATAGAGTAGAGTATGCATATTACATGTTCACCTCTCCAATAGTTGAATGGGCTCAAATTGGTGGTCTTGCTATACTATGGGGGGAATTTTATTCGAATGAAGAATGGAAGGTGTGTGTATGTAAAAGTAGTGATCAGACATTAAAGAAGGATGGAAAGTTTACAGGTCTGGCAGAGAAACTCATAGAGTATATTCAACTTCGAGATGAATTTATGATTGGTACTGCTAGCAGGGATATACTTGAAACTGGATGGGAGCAGAGCATTGCAAATGCAATCAGAAATAGTGGTATCTGTGAAACGGAATATAAACATTATAGATGGACATTAAAAACTGACAGTAAATTATTGAAGGCGTTTTGTCCTGATTTCATGGAGAGGGGCTTTATATTAGATCCATCAGAAGTGTTTTGGGTGAGTTGTGTTAATGGTTTAATTGTTGATGATGACAAAAAATTCCACACGAAATATTCATGGGAGGATAAACTAAATGATTAATATATTTAGTTTCCTGAATAGAATAAAAATAAATAGGATATATAGTCTGTCTGAGGAATATATATATAAATATAGATTTCTTCGAGATTTAAGTTCTGGATATGCTTATGTTCTAGGGGGAAAAAATAAGAAGAGAGAATTTTTGACTTTTGAACCTTTTGATTGTAATATTGCAAAGCTATTTAATGAGAGAAGTCAGTCTGACTTGAGTTATGACATAGAACAGGTGATTGATCATGTTACATATAGTCTTATGGCTTTTGGAAGGGCTTATGTATATATAAAGCCGGAATATACTTTGAGTATAGATTATGATAATAATGAAACAAAAGTTTTATCATCAATAAAGGTTAGTGAAGTTAAAGGATTTATAAAAAAGCAAAACAAGTCCCAGTTGATATTTTGTAGAAAAGGATACAATGGAGAAATCAGTGATGTTGAACTTCAACGTAATCAGATAATTATATTTGATATCAAAGAACTTGGTTATAAAAAAAAGTATTTTAAAAATATTCTTAAGAAACTTAGGAAATGTGATGCTACTCTATCAGCAACTTTTATGATGACCAATAATTCGGATGGATACGATTTTATGGTTCATTCTACGAAAATCACATTAAAAAAATTGCGTGTATTAAAAGATATTGGATGGTTATTTGATATAGATGGATTATCAGATAGTTATATTTTATACAAAAAAATACAGGAAGATAAATTGAGATTTCGATTTTTAAATTACATTGTAGAAAAATTAAATTATGGCTTTGAAGATTATCTCTTTGATGAAGGGGGCAAGTTAGTAGCAAATGTAAAAGAAAAAAATTATGATCAACTCTGGGAAGACTATTCTGATGGAAAATTGACAGGAACGGAGCTGACAAACATTCTTTATAGTTATTAAAAAAGTAAGGACTATAAATTGCAATAACAATTGAGAGGAAAATATCATACAGAGTTTTGAAAGATGCGGGATTTTCATTGGAAAATATTTTTCCGGTTTGTTGGATAATCGTGAAATCACAGTATAAAATATTATGCATAATAGGATTAAGTCTGAAAATTACAATAAAAAGCATATCAACATTGATATGAATTATGTAACTGTTGCATCATTTACAGATAAACTTATGAAATAAAACGATGTTGAAGTTATGATTACAAACAAGGCTCACTATCACTGAATGGTGATTCGTGAAAATATTATACCAAATATAGATAAAATGCATAGTGAAAGATCAATTGAAAATCAAAAGAGTTCAGAAAATCAATTTGAAAAACAAATCAATTTGCACATAGATATCAGGGGAAAAACAAGGCCTATACAAGTATTAAATAATAAATAAAGTTTTGTTTTTACAACAAGATTTCTCGCAGAAAGGAACTTAAAAATCCATGATTCCAACCTCATTCCGCCTTCGGGAGACCTGCACCTATCCCAACGGCGGCAAAACTGAATATTATACATACGAGGAAACGGCACTCATTGTCGATTACGATATCTGCAGGTGCGGGCAGAAGGAGGAGGCGTTCCCGTATTCGCTGATTACGGAGAAGCAGAATCATTACATGAAGCTTTGCGAGAGAGTGTACCGGTTCCTGGATACGGATCTGGACGCTGCTGCAGAGATTTTTGGTGTTGAGCAATCCGATGCGGGATCGGGCGATACAGATGTACAATCGCTGCCTGAAAGCACGGATGTTTCCCCACAGTCCCTGGCGGAACAGTTCTGGGAGCAGGCGGATATTTTCCTGCATACGGCAGACCGGTCGGACAATGCGGATGCTTCCCCGCTGGAGATGCTGTTTGAGAAGAATTTTGCCAGTGTCTACGGCTCGGACAGCCTGAAATACCTTAACAAAGAATTTTGCATTTCGGACTTTCAGGGCGGCAGCTTTTTCCTGGACTATCTGATCCGTACACCGAAGGGTGATGTGGCGGTTGAAGAGAACGGGGTCACCTATCATCATCCGCAGATCATCGGCGTGGAGCGGTATCGCATGCAGCTTTACAAGCAGAATCTCTGCGCCCGGTGGGGGATCAAGCTGTACCGCTTTTCCACCGAGGACTGCCGGTTTGAAGAGCGGATCGAGGACGATATCCGAAGTTTTCTGGGAAGCAGCTGCGAAGGCTTTACACCAAACGGACTGGTGGTGGACAGGGGCTTTGCATTGTACGAGCACCAGGAGAACTGCCTGGAAGAGATCGCAAAGGCACGTGCAGAGGGAAAAACCACCTTTCTTGTCGTTCTTCCGACAGCCAGCGGCAAGAGCAAGATCGTGGAAGAGGACATCAGAACCTTTGCACCGAAGAATTTCCGTGTGCTGATCCTCGCGCCCAACAAGGCGATCACCGACGACTGGGAACTCCGGGCGGCGGAAGCTTTGCAGGAGTACCGGGACGGCATGGAGATCCGGACTTTTTCCTATATGGCACGCCATTATGCAAAGCTGGACAGCCGGCATTACGATTACATCGTCATTGACGAAGCGCATCATGCGGTGGCGCCGGTACTCAAGCGGGTGATCCAGCATTTTGAGCCGCGGTTTATGATCGGCATCACAGCGACGGATCAGCGGCCGGATCGGAAGAAGCTGGAGTCGGTTTTCGGGGCGTATAAAACACAGCTTTCGCTGGAAGAGGCCATGGAAACGGGGATCGTTGCAACGGCTCGGGTGTTCCGGATCGAGACCAATGTGGATCTCTCGAAAGTCCGGATCAATGGCAAAGAATATGTCAATGCGGATCTGGAAAAGAGCGTGCGTGTCACGTCGCGAAATGATCTGATCGGCGATGTGCTGGAAGAATATTTTACAGAAGGTGCTGCCGGCAGGCGGCAGGGAATCGTTTTTTGCGTCAGCACGAAACATACGAAAGAGATGGCACGAGTGCTCAAAGAGCGTGGAATTTCGGCGGCGGCCTATTCCAGTCAGGAGCGGCATCCGGAGCAGATCATGGCGGATTTCAAGGCAAAGAAAATCCGGTTTCTCTGTGTCTGCAGCATGATCTCGGAAGGCTGGGATTACCCGGAGCTGGGGATCCTGGTGATGGCGCGTCCGACCTTATCCAGGGTGCTGTATCTGCAGCAGATCGGCAGGGGGCTTCGCAAGACCAGTGAAAAATCTGATGTTTTTATCCTAGATGTGGTGGATGAATATGGTGCGATGGCAATGCCGTGCTCCATGCATTCGATTTTTCACAATGCGCAGTATGTGCCGTTCGTGCCGATTACCCAGCGGCGGTTTATGCGTGGCGAGTGGATCGAGGTGGATGGGATCTGTGAGCAGGTCCAGAAGATTTCTGAAGTGGACGTGATGAGTTTTGAGGAAAAATATGGCGATTATCTCAGCACGGAGCAGCTGGCGCGGGAGTTTTTCGTCAGCACAGGGACGGTCAATTCCTGGATCCGTTCTGGAAAGCTTACGCCGACGGTTTCCATGCCGTTCGGCAGCCGGAGGCTTTACCTGTTCAGTCCGCAGGCTGCGGAAGAGGCGCGGCGCGCTTTGCAGATCCCGGTGCATCATGATTCTACGATTTATGATGATTTCCGGGAATTTTTAGAGGCACGGGATTACTCGCTGTCGTACAAGATGCCGTTTTTGCTGGCACTTTTGGATCAGGTGTCGGAGATCGGGGAGGCGTCCATCGAAGCGGTGCTGGATGAGTATATTGGATTTTATGAGGATCGGACTCGGCGCGGGCTTGTGGTGGATCGGCCGACGTGTCCGTATACGGCGGAGTATCTGAAAGATCGGAAGGCGATGCGGCGGAGCATGCTAGTCAATCCGTTTGAGAAGTTTGAGCGGAAGCGGTTTTTGTATTATTCCAAAGAGCTGGGGCTGATCGCGTTTCACCATGCGCTCTGGGAGCAGCTGACCGAGGAGGATTTTGCACGGATCCGGGAGCAGATGCGGGTGGATCTGAGGGAGTATTATGAGGGGATTGGTTAAGAAAAAAAGGACCTTTGGATTTTTTGAAATTAGTAATTGATAATTGGTTTTACATAGTGTAAAATCTTAATCACATAGAAAAAGTTTAACTTTTACAGAGCGGCATTGTGAGAATGATGTTAGCTCTGTTTTTCTTTATGCGGTATCTAGAAAATGCGATATCCGTAATAATGATCCTCCTGCAAAGCAAAACCCCGCAGCCGCAAGGCCGTAAAAAATCGGCTTTGCAGATACGGGGCTGTCCGTTCTCATGAGTTCTTATCCTACAACACATACGTTGGCAGCACGCGACTTGCCGTTGTTGTGTGGATCTTCTTCAATTTCGAACGTTA
>CAKUJT010000114.1 GCA_934661765.1 uncultured Senegalimassilia sp. | reverse complement strand
CCCAGCTGACGGATCTTTTGGATAAAATCTTCGAGATCTGTACTTAATGTCGGTTCGCCGCCGGAAATACAGACTCCTTCCAGAATCCCGGTCCGTCTTTTGAGAAATTTAAAAACTTCTTCCTCAGAAATCTCCGGCTCCTCGGAAGGATGCAGCACCAGAGAACTGTTCTGGCAGAACGGACAGCGGAAATTGCAGCCGCCAAGAAAGACCGTCGCCGCAACCCGCCCTGGATAATCAAGTAATGTCGTTTTATTTAAACCATGTATATGAGGCATAATTTTCTCTTCTTCCATTATGATATCTGATAGTTACTGTTCACAGGTAGTATCCCGCGAGGCGTTTTGCCATGAATAATGGCAAAATCCCGAGACATACGGGGCAAAATCCTATCACCGCAGGTGATTTGGAATGGATTTTGACCAAGTTGCTGTGAACGGAGTGAACAGTAATATCTGATATTTTATTCTAGTTATTTTTCATTGCTTTTGCAAGCGGATTTCTTTATACTGGATAGCAGTAACAACCAGACGACCGGAAACCCACCACACAAAAAAGGAGAAAACATGTTGACAGAACAGGAAAAATTCATGAAAGAAGCGATCCGTCAGGCAAAAAAAGCCCGGGCACTGGAAGAAGTTCCGATCGGCTGTGTGATCGTATACGAAGGCAAGATCATCGCAAGAGGATATAACCGCAGAAATACAGACAAGAACACCCTGTCCCACGCAGAACTGAACGCGATCCGCAAAGCAAGCAAAAAACTTGGCGACTGGCGGCTGGAAGGCTGCACGATGTACGTGACACTCGAACCATGCCAGATGTGTGCCGGCGCACTCGTCCAGTCACGGATCGACGAGGTGGTGATCGGAAGCATGAATCCCAAAGCAGGATGTGCGGGCTCAGTCCTGAACCTTCTTGAAGTAGAAGGCTTCAATCACCAGGTAAAAACCACCAGAGGCGTCCTCCAGGAAGAATGCTCCACAATGCTGTCCGACTTCTTCCGCGAACTCCGCGAAAAGAAAAAACAACGCAAAATGCTCGCAAAGCAGGAAGCACAGCAAATGCAGGAGCAGAAAACAGAGAAACAGTAAATCTTGTTTTTTGCAGAAATCGTGCTATGATAATAAACAAAGAGTGATTGCAGAAGCCGTATGCTGAACAGCAATCCAATAAACGAGGAGGAAATGAAAATGACAGTAGAAGCATTAAGAAAAGACATGGTAGCAGCCATGAAAGCAAAGGATAAAACAACCAAGGAAGCAGTATCCGCTCTGATCTCCGCAGCCAAAAAAGCAGCCATCGACGAAGGATGCCGTGATGATATTCCGGAAGCGCTGGTTGACCGCGTGATCCTCAAAGAATTAAAGACAGTCAAAGAACAGCTCGATACCTGCCCGGAAAGCCGTGAGGACCTTCGTGCAGAATACCAGGCAAGATACGATGTGATCGCAAAATACGCACCACAGCAGATGAGCGCAGAAGAGATCAAGACTTATCTGGAAGAGAAATTCGCAGAAGTTCTCGCAACCAAGAACAAAGGCCAGATCATGAAAGCTGTCATGGGCGACCTCAAGGGCAAAGCAGACGGCAAACTCATCAACCAGGTAGTCGCAGAGTTCTGCAAATAAAACATAACCTCATAAATAAAAAAAGGACCGAAAACTGTCAGAGTAGGAGTCTCTACGGTTTTCGGTTCTTTTTTATACTTGATTTTTTGGCATAATTATACAAAAAAGGATATGAAAATATAGCGGTAATGGCAAAAATGCAAAATGGTATTGACAATTAAAAAAAGCGTTGATAATATAAAAATATCAAATGGTAACGTTCCCAAAAACAAAAAAACGAGTCATCCTTCGATCATGACTTATTTTTTTAAACAAAAATGGTAACGTTCCCAAACGGCAAAAACTATCATAAATAACGGAGGATCAAAAAATGAAGAAAAGAATCATGAGTCTGGTACTGAGCATGGCAATGGTTGGTTCAATGGTAATGGGGACAACTTCTGTATTTGCAGCAGAGAAAGAAGATACTGCAGTAGAAGAGACAGTGGAGCTTGCACAGCCGTCAGAAGATGAGGGATACACGATTGGTATTTCAGTATTAAATTTGACTGGACAGTTTTTTATCCAGCTGGTTGATGCGGCACAGGATGAATGCGATGCTACAGGCTGTACGTTGATGACAAACTCTTGTGACAGTGATTCAGCAAAACAGATCACTGCACTTGAAAATTTCATATCAGCAGGTTGTGATGCGATTATTGTATGTGCAGTAGACTCAGAGGCAACGAAACCGGTAATTGCAAAAGCAAAAGAAGCAGGTATTGCGGTTGTGTGCCTGACATCCACAATTGAAGGATATGATGCTTATATCGGATGTGAAGAATATGTACTTGGTTATACACAGGGTTGTGCGGTTGGACAGAGAATTGCAGAAATGTATGGTACGGATGAAGAAGTACAGGCGGCAACATTAAACTATGACCTTATGGAATCTGTCATTGCACGAAAAGAAGGAATCATGGAAGGGGTGCAGGAGTATGCACCAAATGTAAAATTTGTTGCTGATGCAACAGCTGCAGACCAGGAAGAAGGAATGTCCAATACAGAAAATTTCCTTCAGGCAAATCCAGATCTGAAAGTAGTATGTGGAGTTTCAGACGGTGCAGCACTTGGTGCTTATCAGGCATTCAAAGCGGCTGGAATGACAGATCCAGACAAATATCTGATCGCAGGTATTGATGCAACAGATGAGGCACTGAAACTTATTGATGAGGGAAGCATTTATCAGGTATCTGTAAGTCAGAATCCTGCTGCAACAGGTAAATCACTTGTAGATACAGCAATTGCGGTTGTAAACAAAGCTTCCTATCCAAAGGACAGCTTATTTGATCTTCAGGCAGTAACAGCAGAAAATGTAAAAGATTACATCGCGGAATAATTTTACTGAGAATATTTCGGAGGGCTGTCAAGGCCTTCCGAAATTGTTCAGGGGAGAGCCCCCACGGGAAGGAATCAGATTTTATGGAACCTATACTGACTTTAAATAATATAACAAAAGAATACCCCGGTGTTCTGGCTCTGGATCACATGAATCTGGAGATATATCCCGGGGAAGTACATGCACTTATGGGCGAAAATGGTGCAGGAAAATCTACTCTTATCAAGGTTGTATCTGGTGCAATAAAACCAAATGGTGGAACGATCACATACGAAGGTAAAGAATACACATCTATGACACCGGCACTGTCAAAAAAACTTGGTATCGGTGTTATTTATCAGGAATTTAATCTGGTACCGGATCTGTCTGTAGCAGAAAATATTTTCCTCGGACAGAAACTTACCGGAGGTCTGACCATCAACCGTAAACTGATGAATCAGAAAGCTAAAGAACTGATGGAGAGTTTTGGCATAGATATTGATGTTACGAAAGAAGTAAAGAGCCTTACCGTTGCTTATCAGCAGCTTGTTGAGATTACAAAGACGATTTCCTCGAATGTCAAGGTCCTGGTTATGGATGAACCGTCAGCACCACTGACAAACAGAGAAATCGATGCAATGTTTGGAATTGTCCGCAAACTGAAAAAACAGGGTGTTGCGATTATATATATTTCTCATCGAATGGAAGAGATTTTTGCTCTGTCTGACAGAATAACTGTAATGAGAGATGGAAAATATGTAGGAACCAGAATGACAAGTGAGATTGATAACAATGGCCTTATCAAAATGATGGTAGGACGTGATCTTGATGAACAGTATCCGGTAATAGACAAGGAAATCGGAGAGGTTGTACTGGAAGTTAAAAATCTGAGTACAGATGCTCTTCTGAAGAATATCAGCTTTGAAGTGAGAAAGGGAGAGATTCTTGGTCTGGCTGGTCTGGTTGGTGCAGGACGTACTGAAACAGCAAGGGCTGTTTTTGGCGCTGATTCCAAAAGTTCTGGAGAAATCAGAATACACGGCAAAAAAGTTGAGATCCACAGACCGAAGGATGCTATTAAAGAGGGGATTGCACTCATTCCGGAAGACCGCAAAAAGCATGGTGCACTGTTGGATATGACTATACGTGATAATATTTCTTTCATTGCAGTAAAGGATATTTCCAAAGCTGGATTTGTCGATCGTGCGGCAGACAGGAAAATGGCAGAAAAATATATCAGTGAACTGGCTATTAAAACACCTACTATGGAGCAGCTTACCAGAAATTTATCTGGCGGAAATCAGCAGAAAGTAGTTCTTGCAAAATCACTTGCATCAAACTCAGATATTATTATTTTTGATGAACCAACCAGAGGAATTGATGTAGGAGCAAAAAAAGAAATTTATATATTGATGAATGAACTTGCAAAAAAAGGTATGGCAATCATCATGATTTCATCAGAGATGCAGGAACTTCTGGGAATGTCAGACAGAATTCTGGTCATGCATGAAGGTGAGATGATGGGCGAACTGAAAAAAGAGGATGCCACGCAGGAAAAAATTCTTGAGCTGGCTTCCGGAATCAGATAAGGAGAAAGAATATGAAACAGATATTTAAAAAATTCAGTACACTTATTATTCTGGTTGTGCTGGTAGTTATTTTTTCCGTTGCATCCCCTAATTTTCTGAGGGTCAATAACCTTCTGAATGTGCTTCGACAGGTCGCAGTTATGGGCATTCTTACAGCGGGTATGACATATGTTATTATTTCTGGCGGTATGGATTTGACCGTTGGTGCATATCTTGGACTTTCCGGAGTGGCAGTGGCACAGATGATGAGTGCAGGAATGGCAGCACCGCTTGCTGTGATAGTTACAATGCTGATCATGACAGTCATCGGTATAATTACAGGTGCACTTATTGTTGGACTTAATGTTTCAGCCATTGTTATCACACTTGGAATGATGACGGTTGTTCGTGGTCTGGCATACATCTTTTCAGGTGGACTTCCAGTTTATGATATTCCAGAGTCAATTGTTTTTCTTGGTCAGGGTTATGTAGCAGGAATTCCAGTACCAGTAATCATTATGCTTATTATTGTTGTGATCATGGGACTGATTTTGAAATATTCTTATTTTGGACGTTATGTATATGCAATTGGTGGTAATGTTGAAGCGGCAAAACTTGCGGGTGTTTCTGTAAATAAGATCGTGATTTCTCTTTATGGAATCAGTGGACTGCTTGCTTCGATTGCTGGTATTGTTCTGACAGGACGTGTCAGCTCTGGAGCACCGGCATCTGGTACGGGAACAGAAATGGATGTTGTAACAGCAGTTGTAATTGGTGGAATCAGTGTTAATGGTGGAAAAGGCTCCATGCTGGGAGCATTTCTTGGTGCGGTGATCATCGGTGTGCTGAGTAATGGACTTACTATTATGAATATTGGTGAATATTATCAGCAGGTTGTAAAAGGCGTTGTTCTGATTCTTGCAGTTGCATTTGATGTCCTTGCAAACAGGGAGACAGTAAAAAAGGTTAAAGAAGCATAGGGAGGCAGTGGGAATGAAAACGATTTTATGTTATGGAGATTCCAATACCTATGGACTTATGTCAGACCTGGTCAGCCGTTATCCGAGAGAGGTTCGGTGGACAGGAATCCTTCAGAAAAAACTTGGCGAAGAATACTATGTGATAGAAGAAGGGCTTGGAGGGAGGACTACTATATGGGATGATCCTGTAGAAGAGTATAAAAATGGTAAAAAATATCTCCTGCCATGCCTAGACAGTCATAAACCATTGGATCTTATTGTGATTATGCTTGGAACTAATGATTTAAAATCAAGATTTTCTGTGTCACCTTTTGAGATTGGAACAGCTATGGAAAATCTTATAAAAACAATATTAAAATCAGATGCCGGAATCGATTTTGAGCCTCCACGGATATTACTGGTAACACCTGTTCCTATCCATAGTGTCGGAAGGACCATGGATCTGGATCAGATGCTTCCGAATATGGAGAAGAGAAGTCAGGCACTTGAATATTATTACAGAGATATTGCGAAACGCTATCATGTAGAATATCTGAATCCTGGTGGAGAAGTGGAAGTTAATGAAACAGATGGAATCCATTACACGGAAAAAGGTCATGCTCAGATGGCAGCATTGATGGAAAAGAAAATAAAAGAAATACTTGGATAATTTTAAGACAGGGTCTGCAAACAGTGGATGCCTGTCTTAAAATAATTGTTGAAAATTTTGGGAAAAACGATATGCTTATAGTATATAGAAAGCAGGAGAGAAGGCATATGGTTACAATATTTGATGTAGCAAAAGAGGCAGGAGTATCAAAATCTACGGTTTCACGTGTGATTAACAGAGATCCCCGTGTCAAAAAAGAAACAAGAGAAGCAGTAGAAAATGCAATTCGGAAACTGGATTATTCTCCTAGTTATATGGCGCAGGCAATCCGTACACGAAAAACCCATACGATTGCATTGGTGGTGCCGGAATACAGTAATATCTTTTATACAGAGATGTTTCGTGGTGTTGAGGATATTGCACTGAAATACGGATATATGGTAATGGTCTGTAATACAGAACGTCATGCAATGTCGGAAATTGACTACACGAATGAACTTTTGAAAAGAAATATAGACGGAATCATATATAATACATATCGTACAGATGATGAAATGGCGGATTATCTTCGCCAGATTTCTGAACAGCTTCCAATTGTGTATATGAATAAAATTTCTGATGAAAATGCAAATTATTCCTATGTGTATACAGATGGTTTTAAGAGCAGCAGGAAAGCTGTGCATTATCTGTATGACAAGGGGAAACATAAACTGGGTTATGTGATGAACTCAGAAGACATCAGTATTATTGAAGACCGTTATGAAGGTTTTATTCAGGGACTTACCGATTGTGGACTTGAAGTTAATGAAAAATGGGTATACAGGGTCCAGAGGGAAAATGAACCAGATTATATCAAACTTGGAAGAGATGCTGCTAAATATTATGCATCTCTGTCAGACAGACCGGATGCATTGCTTACAGCAACAGATATGCTGGCAATTGGATGTGTAAAAGGATTTAATGAAGGAAAGATCAGAATCCCGGAAGAAATAAGTGTGATTGGTTTTGATAATGTGTTTGTGAGTGCATTGATTGATCCTCCATTAACGACGATCGCACAGCCTGTACGTAAAATGGGACAGGCAGCTGCTGAAATCCTGATTTCCAAATTACAGGGCAAAGAGGTTCAGAATAAAATTGTTTTTGAGGGAAAGCTGATAGTCAGAGAAACGACATAAAGCTGTATAACCCTTTTTCTATCCGCACAAACTAAGAGACAAAAAAATACTCCGATGCCATCTCTGCCATCGGAGTATGAAAATTCTCTATTTCCGCGCGCCGCACTTCGAAATGTTCCCATGGACGTTACCTCTACAGTTAACTCGGCCCAGGCACCCTCACGGCA
>CAKUJT010000113.1 GCA_934661765.1 uncultured Senegalimassilia sp. | reverse complement strand
GGATGGAGGATACTATAAAAATGAATTTCCAGCAGAAACACCAAAGGTTTCGATTATAGTCAGGACATGCGGAAGGCCTTCTGTTCTTAGAGAAACATTAAAGAGCCTTAGAAATCAAACATACTCGAATTTAGAAATAGTTGTAGTTGAAGATGGAAAAGAATGTGCAGGAGAAATGATCAGAAAAGAGTTTTCAGACTTGAACATCATATACTTTGCTACAGGTGAGAAGGCAGGACGCTCAAAGGCTGGAAATTTGGCAATGAAAAAGGCCACGGGGAAGTATTTAAATTTCTTGGATGATGATGATTTGTTTTACGCAGATCATGTAGAAGTTCTAGTTTCCAATTTGGTAAAAGGAAACAATAAAGCAGCATATACATTTGCCTTTGAGACGCCAATTGAAGTGCTCAGTAAGGACCCATATAAATATTCAATTAAAAATTATCTTGGAACACATAAACAGGAGTTTGACAAGATTATGCTATGCCACCATAACTATATTCCTATACAGGCTATTATGTTTGAAAAGTCATTGTTTGATCAGTATGGTGGGTTAGATGAAACTTTAGATGCATTAGAAGATTGGGATTTGTGGGTTAGATACTCAATGTATACGGATTTTACATGTATTCCTAAAACTACATCTATTTATAGGACTCCAGCCAACAAGGCTCATAATGATGAAAGACAAAAAGCTTTGGATGAAGCGCTTACTGTTGTAAGAAATAAGCATAAAGGATATATTCAAAAAATAAGTGTATATGATATTGCAATGTTGTATCAAAAACGGTAAGTACATAATCTGACAATGAAAATACTTGAACGAGAAAAATTAAGAAAAAGGGCAAATCTAATTCTAAATAGAAGCATGCATGGTTGAGGGAAACAAAGGAGGATCCAATATGAGCGAAAATGGTGTTAAAATGCTGGAATTTCCGCAAAAAGGAGACGAGCGGGGACATCTTGTAATTGTTGAGGGGCATAAAGATGTACCGTTTGATATTAAGCGTATTTTTTATATCTATGGTTCAGATACAGATGTAGTCAGAGGACAGCATGCTAATTTAAAAAGTCAGTTTGTACTGATTAATGTTGCAGGGAAAAGTAAAGTGAAAGTTAAGGACGGACTTGGAAATGAAGCTGTTTTTAGTCTGAACCGCCCACATACAGGGATTTATCTTCCACAGATGGTATGGAAAGATATGTATGATTTTTCAGAAGATTCCGTTCTTCTGGTACTTGCAAGTGAGCATTACGATCCGGATGAATATATCCGTGATTATGATGAGTTTGTCAGTATCGTGAAACGTACAGAATGTAATAGTGGAGAAAAAGCATGAAAGTTTCGATAGTAATACCGGTTTATTATAATGAGGATAATCTGATACCTCTTTATAAGGACATAAAAGAAAAGTTTATTGATGCCATTGATTACGAATATGAGATCGTTATGGTGAATGACGGTTCCAAAGACAATAGTTATGGAGTGATGCAGAAGCTGGCTGTTCAGGATCCAAATATAAAGATCGTAAGCCTTTCCCGCAACTTTGGCTCTCATGCGGCAATTTTATGCGGACTTGAGAAATGTACCGGAGATTGTGCAGTTGTAAAGGCTGCAGATCTTCAGGAGCCTACTGAACTGATCCTGAAAATGGTGGAAAGCTGGAAGAAGGGCAATAATGTAGTTCTGGCTGTACGAAAAGACAGGAATGAAAGCTTTGGAACCAAGCTTTTTGCCAATACATATTATTGGATGGTACGAAAGGCCGCTCTGTCCAATATGCCAAAAGGCGGCTTTGATGTGTATCTGCTGGATCGGAAGGTAATACAGGTGCTTCTGTCTCTGGATGAGAGAAACAGTGCTCTGACCGGGCAGATCCTGTGGAGCGGGTTTAAAACAGAAGAAATTCCGTATGTTCGCCTGGAAAGAGAGATCGGAACAAGCAAATGGACATTTAAGAAAAAGGTGCGTCTGGTGACAGATACCTTATTCAGCTTCTCCACACTGCCGATTACGCTGGTTACAGGTATTGGAACGGTATCTTTTATAGGTGCTGTGGTCTGGGGGATTCTCGTATTGATCTGTAAGCTGATGGGATTGATACAGGTTAGTGGTTGGACTACACTGTTTATTTTTAATCTTCTCAGTTTTGGAATTATTATGGTCACATTGGGGATTCTGGGTGGATATTTGTGGAGGACTTTTGATGCTTCCAGGAACAGACCCACTTATATTGTGGAAGAAGAAAATAAGGTTGTGGATAAAGATGGGAGGAATGAACAATAATGAAGATCATGCCCAATAGAATGGATCGTGGATTTGAAATGTATCAGCAGGAATTTGAGGATAAAGCTCTACAGGTGTTAAGATCCGGCTGGTATGTACTTGGAAATGAAGTGAAATCTTTTGAAAATGAATTTGCTCAATATGAAGGGGCAAAACATTGTGTAGGTCTGGCAAGTGGACTGGATGCTTTGTGGATCGCATTCCGTGTTCTGGGAATAGGAAAAGGGGATGAAGTGATCGTTCAGGGGAATACCTATATTGCCAGTGTTATGGGCATCACCATTAACGGTGCAACACCCATATTTGTTGAGCCGGATGAATACAACAATATTGATGCATCCAAAATAGAAGAGAAGATTACAGATAGGACAAAAGCCATTCTGGTTGTTCATTTATACGGACAGGCATCTAATATGAAACCAGTTGTGGAGCTTGCAAAGAAGTATGATCTGCGGCTGGTAGAAGACTGTGCGCAGTCTCATGGTGCCTGCTTTGACGGGAAAATGACAGGAACCTTTGGGGATATTGGTTGTTTTTCATTTTATCCGTCCAAGAATCTGGGGGCATTTGGAGATGCAGGGGCAATTGTAACAAATGATGATAAGATTGCACAGGATGTAAGGATCTTCCGTAATTATGGAAGTGAAAAGCGTTACCATAACAAGGTGGTAGGTGCCAATTCCAGATTAGATGAGCTTCAGGCCGGACTTCTCAGAGTAAGACTTGGCCACTTGGAAGAATTGACGAAAGAAAAGACCAGTCTTTGTGAAAGGTATCTGAAGGAAATTAAAAATCCTCTGATCCATCTTCCAAAGATTCGTGAAGGTGCAACTACTGTATGGCATCAGTTTGTGATCCATTGTGAGAGAAGAGACGAACTGATCCAATATCTGAATGAAAGAGAGATCGGGACAATTATCCATTATCCGATTCCTCCGCATTTATCAGAGGCGTATCAGTATCTGGGAATGAAAGAAGGGTCTTTGCCTATTACAGAACAGTATGCAAAAGAAGTGCTGTCTATTCCGCTCTATAATGGAATGACAGAAGAAGAGCAGGATTATGTAATCAAATGTTTGAATGAATTTGGAAAGGATGAATGACTGTGAATCATCAGTATCATGCTTCTTATGAAAATATTATGCTCCGTCCTTTGGAGCGGAAAGATATTGAGAATCTGCGGGTGTGGCGTAATGACGCCACACAGACCCGCTTCCTTAGAAAGATTGATCATATTACGCCAGAAATGCAGGAAAAGTGGTATGAATCTTATTTGAAAGATAATGACACCATCGCATTTGCTATTGAAGAGACAGAACATCTACACCGTATGGTGGGAAGTCTGTCTTTATATGATTTTCAGGGAGAACAGGCAGAGATCGGACGGCTCCAGGTGGGAGATATGGAAGCCAGAGGTCACGGCATCGGTGGCAAAAGCTTTGTATTGGCCATGATGGTAGCATTTAGAAAAATGGGATTAAAGAAGATCATTGCATCCGTTCATCAGGAGAATCAGGCTGCATATAAAAGCTATCTGAAGATTGGCTTTCAGGTATGTGGGAGTCACCTGGCATCGGTAGGTGGAATCGAAGATGAAATCTGGATCGATGAAAAAAGACTGACAGAGGTCAATGGATATACAGAAGAAATAAAGCTGTAGGAAACATATGGGAGAGGATTTATGGGGAGAGAAGAAAAGTGGATAAATATTGCTAAAGTAGTGGCTATTCTGGCTGTTTTGACAGATCATACATACATGGTTTTATATGATAATGAATTAATTGTAGTAGGTGCCTTTTTTTCAGTTGCTCTTTTTATGCTTTTAAGTGGGTATACGTTTGTGATTGCAGCGGAGAAAAAGAAACCTTACATTGTGGCAGCTTACTAAGAAAAATCTAACGAAAATGATGATTCCATATGTGGGAGCAACTTTTATTTATTTTATTATTGATACCCATAGTTTTATTTTCGATGAATTTATCAATAGATTGCTTCATTTTAACATGTCGATACCATTTTATTATGTGCTGCTATATTTTCAGGTGATGTTAGTTGCACCTTTTCTTTATGGAGCAGCTGTTTTGGGAAAACGAAGGGGATATATTCATCTGATTACTATTGGATTGCTATTCTTATTTTCTGTGTTCGCCAATAGCATGACAAATATTATGGATGTTTATGGCGGAGGCGGCGTTCTGGCTGGCGGTTCATATCTGATATTATTCTATCTGGGAATGCTGTTGAAAATGTATGCAGAGCAGCTTCGTAAATTATCCGCTCTTATCGGTTGCATTTTATCTGGATTTATGTTGGTTCTGTGGTATCGGTTTGAATTTACAGATCGCTTTTCCTTAGATCAGAAGCTTAGGCTGGGCAATGGTATTAATCCACCAGGGATTACTGGAATTATTTTGGCGTGTTTGATTGCTATGATCATCTTTTATTTAACAGATTTGCTGGAGAAGATGCAGAATCGGGTAATAAATATGGGATTTAAACTTTGCTCAGTGCTTGGAAGAAGTACGCTTTATATTTTTCTATATCATAGGTTGTTTATGGATTATTGGCTTGGCCGGTATTGTTCTTTTTCCAACATATGGACAAAGCGAGTGGTTTATTTTGGTGTTATGATTTTAGGCTCCTTATGCATGAGGAAGATACTCCTGACAATCAGACAGATTGTTAAAGGGATGTATTGTCGGCAATGTGGAAGTCTGGAAAACGTAGCAGATAAGGTTGATAATATTAGCTGTGAAAGTGTGCAGTTAGATGTAAGAGAATAAAGGAAAAAGAGAGCTTTGGTTATGGAGAAAATCGCAGGCAGTGTATGGGAATTTATTGAGAAAGCAGCAGGGTTTGTTGTGTTTAAGATACTTCACCTTCATATAAGTGAAGAAAAATGGCAGGGATTTCTGCAATTTATTAAATTTGGAATCGTAGGACTCAGCAATACCGTTGTATCTTATGTGATATATGTAATTTCGCTGCTTCTTTTCCAAAAAAACGGATGGTTTGTGAAGACCGACTATTTGATCGCACAGGTCATTGCATTTGTGCTTAGCGTGCTTTGGTCATTTTACTGGAATCGTAAATACGTGTTCAACAGTGAGGATGGGGAGGCAGTGTCCTGGTATAAAGCATTGATAAAGACGTATATTTCATATGCATTTACCGGTTTGTTCCTGAATACGGTTTTGTCTGTTTTATGGGTTCAGATCCTGGGAATTTCAAAGATGATCGCTCCAATCGTCAATTTGCTGATCAGTGTACCGTTGAATTTTATTATGAATAAATTCTGGGCATTCAAAAAATAAGGATCATAGGAAGAAAAGGAAAGAGGAAAAGAGATATGGGAAAGAATAAGCGGTTTGTTTTGAAAGGGCATGCCTGGAATTATGCAGGAATCTTTCTTCTGTTTCTGTTGATCAGTTTCTTGTTGAACTGGTCATTATTGATTGGGGAAAATCTGATGCAATATGATATCTGGGATGCGGAATATCCGTCACAGGTATTGATGTCAGAGGCTATTTCCAATCATACATTACCATTGTGGAATCCATTAGTGCGTTTTGGTACACCCAACTATTCGGTGATCGGAACGCCGGTATGGTATTTTGTTACGCTTATTCTGGCGTGGATCGGATATACTCCGGCTACAGTAGCATTTTCCTATGCAATCCATATCGCTATTGGCGGTTTTGGAATGTATCTTCTTGCAGGACAGGAATTAGGTGAAAATGGTCAAAAAACGTCAGGAAAGCAGTGGGCAGGATTTCTGGTCGGGCTGTTGTATTGCTGCAGCGGTGTGTTTATAGGAAATGCCCAGCATATTATGATTATTATTTCTGCTGCATGGATCCCATATGTATTTCTGTTTGTACGTTCTTATCTTGAAAAAAAGCAGATTATATTTGCTCTGGCAGCTGGCTTTTGTGCTGCCCAACTTCTTATGGGTGGATATCCGGAAATGTTTATGAACCTGTTTTTGTTTCTGGTTCCCTACACATTGTATTTTTCATATTCTAAAGATCAGACAGTTATTAAGAATCTGTTTACAGCATTTAAAAAGTTTATATTGGTATGTATATTTACTGTTTTGGCAGGAGCAGTTATCCTGTTGCCATTTCTAAGCAACATGTCATTAATTACCAGAGGCAATGGATTAGGAGTTCAACCTTCCGGCTTTTCTTCCATGGCTTATCTCTCATTCATTTTACCGAAGACCTATAGTTACATTAATATTGGCGAGCCAAGCATGACCAATTATTATATGGGTATTATCACGGTTTTATTAATGCCAATGATTTTTGCCAGAAAGCAAAAGAATAAAAAAGTTTATCTGAGTCTGGCTGTAATTGCTTTTCTATTATGCTTTGGCGAAAATTCGTTTTTGCACGCTTTATTGTATCGATTTGTTCCAATGTATTCCAGTTTTCGATTTCCAACATTGAACAGGATTTTTGTTGCATTGTTTGTTTTGCTTTGTCTTGCGCCTGTATTACAGGATATACTTCAGACAGGAAAAATTGCAAAAAAGGTATTGCTATTTACTTTTTGTCTGATGATCATAATCATTGGGGCAGGAAGTGCAGCTGCGGTAACAGAATATCTTCATAATGTAGATGGTATGCAGGATGCGGCTAATATCAAGACGTTTGCGGAAACAATGATGCGTCTTGGGGTGATATTACTTGTATATTTGGGTGTATTTTATATGGTATATACCAGACAGGTTGTTACGATCTGGAGAAAGGTTCTGGTTACAGGCATTGTAGTGATAGAGGTTTTTACATGTTTTCTTGGAGAATTGCCGATTTCGATCGCCAGATATCCACAGGGGCAGTATAGCTGGGATGCGGCAACACAAAAGAATATTGATCGTGAATTCAATTTGTATGAAAAACGTAAGAGAGGCGTGAATTTTGCCGGGCATACCAGAAGTACCAGCGGATTGAACAGTCAGCAGGTTGTATTTAACCAGACCTTTGATGAGGAAGGATACTGTTCATTTCTTTTAAAAGCCACAAATGATTTCAAACAGACATATTTCAGAAATATCATAGAGCAGAACCCGGAAGTATATTTCTCAAATCATGTGATCACGCCAGATGATATAAGTTATGATGA
>CAKUJT010000112.1 GCA_934661765.1 uncultured Senegalimassilia sp. | reverse complement strand
TCGCTTTGGTGTTCTTCCCGGGCGAAGACAAAATGGTCTCAACCATGATGACGTTCGGCGTGTTCGCGCTGGCGTTCCTGGTCCGTCCTCTCGGTGCCATCTTCTGGGGCAACATGGGCGATAAGAAGGGCCGTAAGTGGGCTCTGTCCATCTCCATCCTCATGATGTCCGGCGCCACCTTCCTTATCGGCTGCTTGCCGGGCTACGCCGTCATCGGCGTTGGCGCTCCGCTGCTGCTCCTGCTTATGCGTATGGTGCAAAGCTTCTCTGCTTCCGGTGAATACGCTGGCGCTGCCACGTTCATCGCCGAGTATTCGCCCAAGAACCACCGTGGTTTCTACTGCTCCATGGTTCCTGCCTCCACGGCCGTCGGCCTGCTGGTGGGCTCCCTGTTTGCTACCTGGATGTTCAACACGTTCGGCGCTACGTCTGACTTCGTGGTGAACTGGGGCTGGCGTATCCCGTTCTGGCTGGCTGGTCCTCTGGGCTACATCACGCACTACATCCGCGAGCATCTTGAAGACTCCCCGGTGTACGCGAAGATGCAGGCTGAGCTTGCCGAGAAGGGCATGAAGAGCGAAGACAAGCCGATCCGCACCCTGTTCAAGAAGCACTTCCGCGTGCTGGCCATCTCCTTCGGCGCATGCGTGCTGAACGCTGTGGGCTTCTACGCTGTTCTGACCTATCTGCCGAACTACCTTGAGGCTACGCTGAACTACGATCCGGGTCAGGCGTCTATCATCACCACCATCGTGCTGGTCGTCTATATCGGCTTCATCTTCCTTTCCGGCCGCATCTCCGACAAGTTCGGTCGCAAGAAGATGCTCATCACGGCTGCTGCGGGCTTCGTGGTCTTCACCATCCCCGCGTTCTGGCTGCTGAACACGCTGGACTTCTTCACCATCCTCGTGGTCGAGCTGGTCATGTGCCTCATGCTCACCATCAACGACGGTACGCTTTCCAGCTACCTGTGCGAGACGTTTCCGACCGATGTGCGTTACTCCGGCTTCGCTCTGAGCTTTAACCTGGCTAACGCCATCTTCGGTGGTTCCGCTTCCTACATCTCCTTCGCCCTGATCAACTTCACGGGCGACCCGATCGCTCCTGCGTACTACATGGTCTTCATTGCCGTTCTGGCCCTGGGCGCCATGATCGCATCGCATGAGCACACCGGCAAGGACCTGTCCGAGGTGTAACGCGTACGCACATATCGGCAATCCTACGATTTGCCTGATGAATGCCGCTCGAGTATCTGCACTCGGGCGGCATTTCATTTACAATGGAACCATTGGGTTTTTGCGTAAAGGAGACCGATGTGAGTGAGGCGAATCAAACCCCCAAATCGTTGAAGGCTCAGATCACGCGCACGTCGCTTGTGCTTGCCGCTGCGGCGCTTTTGCGCGAACAGGGCCCGAAGGCAGTGACGTATCGCAAGGTTGCGCAATGGGCGGGGGCCGCTTCGTCATCGGTCGGATACTATTTCGAATCTACCAACCAGCTTCTGTATGAAGCCGGTCGTTACAACATCCAGCTTTGGGCCGAGCGCGCCGAAAACGCTGCGGCCACTGCTGAGTCCATGGATCAGGCTGACTGTCGCAAGCATCTGATCAACCTGCTCATCAGCGCCAGCCTGCCCGATGATTCCGTTAATCCCGCCGCTCACTACATGCAGCTGCTTGCGGCATCCGAGTCTGAGGACGTTACCGAGGCGTATCGCAACGGTCGCGTGCAGCTCGACCAGGCTGTTGGGCGGATTCTCAAGCATGCGGGCGTGGAGATGCCTGCGCATGTAGTCGGGATTGTGGTTGACGGAGCAGCCGTCGCCGCAATCTCCGAGGGCCGTGAGGTCAGGGAAGTTGCAGCCGAGCTTCTGGAGAGCATCGTAGCAGCGTACGAGGGCTAGGGAGGCGCTTTTACGCTGGCTTGTGGGTCTGCTCGATTGCTCGCGAAGCTGCAGTTCTGTCATGCGCGAAACGCTGATCCGATCTGTTTGCTGCTAGAGCTAAAACGCTGAAACACGAAAAAGGCGCGGACCATATGGTCCGCGCCTTTCTGCATCTTGCGAAGGAGGGGGATTTCGCTTAGATGCCGATCACGCCCATGCCGACCAGCACCAGGGCTGCGACGCCGAGCGCAGACACAACGCCCATGCCGACCTTCTCGCCCTTCGTCAGAGCGTAGCCGCGGTCCTTGCGGGCCTTGGCGTACACGAAGAAGCCGGGGATGTAGCCCACGCAGGTGAGCAGCAGGAACGACCAGCCGTTGTACAGCACACCGACCACCTGGAAGGCCAGGGCGATCACACCGATGGCGATCTGAGCAGCGTTCTTGTCCTCCTTGGCGGAGAACTTGATCTGGTACAGCGCGATGAACGCCCAGGTGATCACAATGGAGACGGTGCACATGCTGAAGGCGAAGTTGTAGGCATCCTCGCTGAACATAAGCACGATCAGGAAGACCTGGATGCAGGCACCGACCAGCAGCAGGCTCATCTGCGGAGCGCCCTTGCTGTTCAGCTTGCCCCAGGACTCGGGGAGCAGGTGACGCTCGGCCATTTCGGAAGTGGTCTCAGCGGGCAGCATGGTGAAGGACAGCCAAGCGCCTGCAACGCCCACGATGATGGCGATGCTGATGAACGCGCCGCCCCAGCCGGGAGCCATGGAATCGAACACGTAGAGCATTGCGGGGTAGTCGAGCTGAGCGATCTCGGTGTAGCTCATGTAGCCGTAGGGGAGCACGGAGCAGCCGATGTAGATGAGCAGCAGGCAAATCAGGCCGATAACCGTAGCCTTGCCCACCTCATGCTTGTTGCGGGCACGGGAGCTCATGACCGCGGCGCCCTCGATGCCGATGAACACCCACATCATGATGATCATGCAGTTCATGACCTGCTCGAACAGACCGCCCATGCTAGCGGCGTCAGCGCCCATCTCGCCAGCGGCGACGGCGTTGTTGTACACGTTGCCCCAGAAGTCGGCGGTGAAGATGCCGGCGTTGAACATGAAGATGGCGAAGATCAGGAAGATGCCCAGGGAGGCAACCTTCGCCACCATGACGATAGCGTTCAGGAACGATGCGCTCTCAACGCCGCGGATGACCAGGAAGGTCAGCGCCCACATGAACAGCGAGGCGACGATCACGCACGGCAGGGTGTTGCCAGGGAGGAAGGTGGGGAAGAAGTAGCCCAGCGTGGACATCATCATCGTGGCGAACGCGATGTTGCCCAGCCATGCGGACAGCCAGTAACCCCAGCCGGAAATAAAGCCGGCAAGCGGGCCGAAGCCCTCCTCGGCGTACTGGAAGATGCCCTTGAGCTCGGGCTTCTTGGCGCCCAGGTTGTTCAGCGACAGGGCAAGGGCGGCGAAGCCGATACCGACGACGGCCCAGGCCACCAGCACGGCACCGGGGCTGGCAACGCCTGCAAGCTGGCCGGTGATGGCGAACACGCCGGAACCGATGCAGGAACTAACGACCATGCCGATCAGCCCGAACAGGCCGATACCTTTAGCTTTCTCGCTCATGATTTCCCTCCTTAGTAGAAATCAATCGTTTGGTTTCGCCCCTGGACTCCGCTTGTTTAGCCGGACATACCGAACCTGCTTACGGTGGCGAATCCCGTTTACAGGCTCAAACGGAACGCAGAGGCGAAACCGATGGAAACAGCGGGCAGCGCGTCGTCTCGCAAGCTGCCCAAAGGGGAGGCCGATCGATCCGGCGGCCTCCCCTTATGAAAACGATTAGTCCTCGCGCACGACCGGCATGCTCATGCAGCGCGGGCCGCCACGGCCGCGGGACAGCTCGGCCGAGGGGATCTCGATGACATCGATGTTGTTCTTGCGCAGCACGGCGTTCGTGACGTCGTTGCGCTCGTAAACAACCACGCGACCAGGAGCGATGCACAGCGTGTTGGAACCGTCGTTCCACTGCTCGCGCTCGGCGGCGATACGGTCGCCACCGCCGCAGGGGATCAGCGTCACCGGCATGCCGATGTACTTCTCCAGGATCTGCTCGAGCGGGGCGTTGATCTCATGAACCTTGATGCCGTCGCCCTCGGGCGTGATCTCGAACACGGACAGCGGGCCCATGATGCCGGGATGGATGGTGAACTTGTCCACGTCGATCTGGGTGAACACGGTGTCCAGATGCATCATGGCGCGGTTGTTCGGGATGTTGAACGCCAGGATGGTGTCGACCGGGGAAGTGGGGTCGTTGAAGATGTTGTGGGCGATGCCGTCGATGGCGTCGGGCTCGGTGCGCTGGGAGATGCCGATGGCCAGCACGTGCTCGTTGATGTTGAGGATGTCGCCGCCTTCGATGTGGAAGGTGTTGTAGCGGCTGTAGTACTGCGGGGTGCCCTGGAAGTCCGGGTGGTAGTTGAAGATGTACTCGCCGTAGATGGTCTCACGGTTGCGGGTGACGGAGTACATGCGGTTGATGGAAACGCCGTTGCCGATCATCGCGAAGGGGTCGCGGGTGAAGTACAGGTTCGGCATCGGGGCGACGACCATCTTGGAGGCCTCGGACACCAGGTCGACCAGGGAGTTGGACTTGTCGGTGTGCAGCTCGGTGAGGTTGATGCCCTCCATGGTCTTCAGGACGAAGTCCTTGGCGTCGGGGTAGTTCTCCTGCATGTAATCGAAGATGATCTTGCGATAGCGCTCGGTCTTGATGCCGGCTTCGTCGATCCACTGCAGCAGGAACTTCTCGCGCAGCTCGGGGTCGGCAGCCAGAACCTCGGCCGTCAGGTCCTCCAGGTACACGACCTCAACGCCGTTGTCGCGCAGGGCCTGTGCGAAGGCGTCGTGCTCTTCCTGAGCAACCTTCAAGAACGGGATGTCGTCGAACAGCAGCTCCTCGAGCGTGTTCGGGGTGAGGTTCAGCAGCTCCTTGCCGGGACGGTGCAGCAGCACCTTCTTGAGCGGCTTGATCTCGCTTTTGACGTTCACGCCAGCCATTGCAAACCTTCTTTCGTCTCGTGGGATGAAGACTATCTTCGCCGTGCAAGCCTTTCAGCGCTTCTTGGCTTAACGCCTTGGGCTTGCGAGTGGGGCGTTTCCGGTGCCCCGTTCCGTTGATTCCACTTTGCAACCTCCACGTAAAATCCGGAAGGTCTAACGCGGATTTAACGACCTCCGTTTAGGGGTGGAACCCGGGACTATCGAAAGGCGAAACTTCCTAAACCCTCGATAAACCCCTGATAGGAAGCTTGTGGTATGGTATTGGGAAATGCTGGCGAACAGAGTTGACCCTCATCGGTTTAGTTGACTTCGGCGCTCATCGTTTCTGTAAACAGGGTGGCGAATCAGGGTTGAGGGCAAAATAGGTACGGGTAAGTAGTTACAATACCGAGGATTGCCATGGCCGGCTGCGGGAGGCTGGCGGCAAAGCGTTCTACGGAGGGGCCTGTGGAGCTTGCACTGTTTTATTACACGCTGCTGATGCTGCTCGTTTCCATTTTGGTGGCGGCGGTATGCTTGTCCTCGTACCTGGTGTCGCGCAAGAAGACCATGCTGTTCCTTTCGGTCGCCTTCGCGTTCTACTTCTTCGACATCTCCTTGGTGTTTCAAGACGAGTTCATCGTCCGCTCAAGCGGGGATACGCTCACCTCCGGATATCTCCTAGTCCGCTCGCTTGCCTCGGTGTTGACCGGAGGCGGGTTCATCACGGCGTTCTGGGTTTTGCTTTGCGACTATCTGAACGAAACGCGCCACAGCATGTTCGCGGCGCCGCCGGCGGTCTTCGCAATCGCCAGCGTTGCCACGCTCGTGGTTCTCCCCGATGGCGATGTGCAACGTTTCTGGTTCTGGTCCATACGCCAGTTCTATATGTATTGGATTCTGCTGTATGCGGGATATAGCTTCTTGCGTCAGAAGGACGAGGCCGAGCGCGCCCGCATGTGGCGGCACCGGGGTTTGTACGCGGCGGCATGGGTGCTAGGCCTGATCGTGTTAGCCGAGGACGCCGCCTCCTTCCTGGTGATGGATCTGCCGTCGGTTAACCTGGGCTCGATCATCTTCAGTGCCGAGCGCAGCTATGCCGAGAATCTGCTGATGCTGGTCATCGGCGTTGCCGCGGTTCGCAACGGGGTTCGCATGCTGTCGCTTCGCTTCGAACGCCCTCCCGCGCAGGGCGGCAGCAAGCAGCAGGAGCAGCAGATCGTGGAGAACCTGAACGTGTTCGCCACGCGCCACAAGCTCTCCCAGCGCGAGCGCGAGGTGCTCTACCTTATCCTGCTGGGCAAGGATAACCAGAACATCGCATCCGAGATGTCGCTGGCGCTTTCCACGGTGAAGGTGCACGTGCACAACATCTTGAAGAAAACGGGCGATGCCAGCCGACAGGAATTGATCCAAAATTTCTGGAAGATGTCGTAAGGCGCGCGCCGGTTTCGCCGTCCGTCCCTGAAAACCTACCCTCCACCGCCGCTGGACCGCGCGCTGTGTTACGGCCGTGTATCGAAACATCCCCACAATCGCTTTCGCGTGCTAAAGTGTCCTTCATATACCACAAGGAGGGGCGGGGATGCCCCGATAGGAAAGGAGGGAACGATGGCAAGCTCGATTACCGAGAAGCTGAAGAACATCGGCCCCGGTGCTTTGGTCGCAGCTGGTTTCGTCGGTCCTGGAACGGTCACCACGTGCACGGTTTCCGGCGCAAGCTATGGCTACACCATGCTGTGGGCGCTGCTGTTCGCCACCGTTGCAACCATTATCTTCCAGGAGATGGCGGCTCGTGTCGGCATCGTCACGCAGGAGGGCCTGGGTGAGAACATCCGCGATCGCATTTCGCATCCGGTGCTGAAGTGGATTGCAATCGTGATTGTTATCATCGCCATCTTCATCGGCAACACCGCGTACGAGACGGGCAACATCACGGGTGGCATCCTGGGCATCCAAGCGGTAGTCAATGCTCCCATGATCCCCATCGTCATCGTGCTGGGTATCCTGGCCTTTGCCGCTATGTGGGTGGGTTCTTACAAGCTGGTCGAGAAGATTCTCACGGGCATCGTCATCTTCATGGGCCTGGTATTCCTGATCACCGCGTTCGCCTCTCCCGTTGATTGGGGCGCGGTCGTGGCCGGCCTGTTCACGCCTTCTCTGCCCGAGGGCCAGGCTGGCGCCAAGGGTATCCTGACCGCCGTGGGCCTGATCGGCACCACCATCGTGCCGTACAACCTGTTCCTGCACGCTTCCGGCGCATCCGAGCGCTTCAAGGATCCCGAGCAGATCGCCGACGCGCGCTTCGACTGCGTGCTCTCCATCGGCTTGGGCGGCATCATCTCCATGGCCATCCTCGTCTGCGCCGCGGCTAACATGCATGCCGCCGGCATCACCGTCACCAACGGCAAGGACATGGCCGTCGCCCTGCAGCCGCTGCTGGGCAACTGGGCTACGGTGCTCATCGGCATCGGCCTGCTGGC